>NZ_JARWOJ010000381.1 GCF_029868625.1 Nocardia neocaledoniensis
ACCATCGCCCTGCTCCACCAGTACCGACGCCTGGCCGTCCGATGGGAACGCCGCACCGACATCCATTACGGATTCTTGAACCTCGGTGCCGCGCTGATCTGTTGGCGACGCCTCAGCAATCAAACCTGATAGGAGCTCTTATGCGGTGACCACCTTCAAGGTCGAAAGTCCGCGAAAAGACAGCCCGGTGCGCCAGCGGGGCTGCTCGACCAGCCGAAGATCGGGAAATCGGGACGCCAGGAGCGGGAACAATATTGCCCCTTCGAGCCGTGCAAGCGGTGCGCCGAGGCAGAAATGGATGCCGGCCCCGAACGACAATGGCGGGACCCCGGTTCGGGTGATGTCGAGACTGTCGGGGTCGTCGAACCGATCCGGGTCTCTGTTGGCTGCCCCAAGCAGGATCAGTACGACCTGACCGGGATGTAAATCAACTCCCGCCAGTCGCGTCGGCTGGAGCACCGTACGCCCATTGGTCTGGACGGGGGACTCATAGCGCAATAGTTCTTCGACTGCGTTGCTCGCCAACTCTGGCCTGGCACGAAGTTCGCGCATTTGGTCAGGGTGGGCGAGCAGCGCGGCGACGCCGTTGCCGATCAGGTTCGTGGTGGTCTCGAACCCTGCCGCAAACAAAAGAATCGCGGTGCCGACGCATTCGTCGTCGTCTAGGATGTCGTCGCCATTCGCGACGGCGAGCCGGCTCAGTAGGTCATCGGTAGGGCGGGCGCGTTTGACCGCCAACAGGTCAGCGAAATATGCGGCAAGTTGGTCTTCGGCGTCGCAGGCTGCTGTCAAGGCTGCGATATCGGCACCGGGTTCGAGCGAGGCCAGCAGGGCCCGCACCAGTGGGGCTGCTACCGCTCTATCAGTAAAGGGCACCCCGAGTAGATCTCCAATCACATTCACGGGCAGCGGGAGCGCCAGATCGTTGATGATGTCGACGGAGACCCGTGCTTCCATGACATTGAGCAAGTGATTGACCTGTGTGACGATGCGGCCGCGCAACTCGTCGATGTGCCTCGGGGTGAACACGTCGGCGACCAACCGACGCAGCCGGTGGTGGTCAGGAGGGTTGCGGAACAGCATGGTGCGTCGGAACCGGTGCATGGCCTGATGTTGCAGCTCTTCAGGAATGTCGGACAAGCCGAAGCCCAGCGACTCGTCGGCCTTGCCGAGGCTGCGGTCGCGGAGCGCCGCCGCGCAATCGTCGTAGCGGCTCAATACCAGCACGCCCGATCGTGTAACCAACACTGGTTGCGTCTGGCGCAGCCGCCGGAACGCCTCGTAAGGTCCGGCCGAGCCGTGATCGGTTAGCAAGGCGTCCAGGAGCAGTGCTCGCTCGCTCGGTACAGTCATGCCTGTCTCCTTGCACTCACCGGCGACTGCAAGAAATGTTTGACATCGACCACAATGAACAGTGCTGTGGCCGTGACAACCAAATGTCCCCCTGCATCCTCGATTCTGGCCCCGAGATGTAATTTCCGGCCATCTCGAGACCGTAGTTCGGCGTGCAGGGCGTAGGGAGTGTCGAGCTGGACCGGAGCAAGATAGTCGAGGTCGAGATGGCGCGTCACGGCGAGTTCGCCGACGGTGTATAGCAGGAAACCGAATAGGTCGTCGACTACTGTCGCCACAGCGCCCCCGTGCACTATTCCGGGCGCTCCTACATGACGTCGATCGAATCGGTGGTGAGCGACCACGCCGCCTGCGCAGCGCTGGGCCGTCAGAAAATGCCCATGCGGGTTGGCCGGTCCACAACCGAGACAGTTGGGATGGTGGGGAGGCAACTCAGTCGATCGAGGTTCCAAAAGTCGGAACGAACGCACCCATTCCTCCAAGTCAGGATCGGACGACCTGCCGCCCGTGTCCGATAGATTGCTCATGGTCAGCCTTCCTGTCGATGAAGCCGCACCCAACACCGATCTCGAGCGTGACCACTATGCAAATACATATCGCGCACGCCAGAGGGGGTGCGCAGCCGGTGGCCCCATTCCACCACCACCGGCGCGAAACGTGCCGTGCACTGGGAGGTGACTCCCATCTTCATTTGCAGCCTTTCGCCGATGTCGACGTGCACGGTAATGTCGCCGGTGTCGCGAAAGCTTCGCACTATGGGTATCAATGTCCTGTTCCGTCCTACTCAGGACCAGGCATGGAGATAATTCCTAAATCTCGACGACGGTCAGCTCGCCGTTCGCATGCAGGGTGCGCAACCGCTTCTTATCGAACTTGCCGACCGAGGTCTTGGGCACCTCTGCGGTGAAGCTCCAGCGCTCAGGCAGCCACCACGTGGCGACCTTGCCGTCGAGGAAGTCACGCAGTTGGGCAGGTGTTACTTGCCGCCCGTCGCGTACGACGATCACAGCGAGGGGGCGTTCCTGCCACTTCTCATCCGGGACCCCGATTACTGATGCCTCGAGCACGTCGGGGTGACCGGCGAGCAGAAGTTCGAGCTCGACCGAGGAGATCCACTCCCCGCCGGACTTGATCACGTCCTTGGTGCGGTCGGTCAGCGTGACAAAGCTGCGTTCGTCGATCCGGCCGACATCGCCGGTGCGCAACCAGCCGTCCTGGAACTTATCCCCGCCATCCTCTTCGCCGATGTACGAGCCGGTAATCCAAGGTCCGCGCACTTGCAACTCACCGACGGCTTCGCCGTCGTGCGGGAGCTCATTGCCTCCGTCGTCGACGATCCTCAGCTCGACTCCTGCAACCGGACGACCTTGGGTCGCTCGCAGACGCCACCGCTCCTGGGCGTCGAGCGACGCCGGCGGCCGCGCGACAGCCGCTAGTGGCGAGGTCTCGGTCATTCCCCACGCCTGTACAACCTGTACGTTGTACCTCTCTTCGAAGGCCTTCATCAGATGAACGGGTACAGCTGAGCCACCGCAAGCGACCAGGCCTAGAGACGAGATGTCGTAGCTGGGGTTGGAATCCAGGAAGTCCAAGACGTCGTTCCAGATGGTCGGGACTGCCCCGGCGATGGTTGCCTTGTGGACGTCGATCAGCCGCACGAGCGGCTCGGCCTGTAGGAACCGGTCAGGCATGAGCAAGTCGGCACCCGCCATGAGTGCGGCGTAGACCAGCCCCCAGGCGTTCGCGTGGAACATCGGGACGATGGGGAGGATTCGGTCATCGCTGCTCACGCTCAGTCCGTCGGCGGCGCAGGCCGCCATCGAGTGGAGGTAAGTCGACCGGTGGCTATAGGCGACACCTTTGGGGTCGCCGGTGGTGCCAGAGGTGTAACAGGCCGCGGCCGCAGACTGCTCGTCGAGGTCTGGCCAGTCGAACGTCTCGGGCTGGGCGGAGATGAACTCCTCGTAATCAACGACTGTCAGTCCCTCACGGTGCAGCGGGGTAAGGTCCACATCTCCGGTGACAACGATGGTATGCACGCTAGTGAGCTGCAGCAACACTGAGGCCATCATGGGTACTAGGCTTCCATCGACAATCACGACTTGGTCCTGAGCGTGGTTACCGATGTAAACAAGCTGATCGGAGGCGAGCCGTAGATTCAGGGTATGCAGCACCGCTCCCATCGAGGGCACTGCGCAGTAGGCCTCCACGTGCTCCTGGTTGTTCCACATGAGGGTCGCGACGCGCTCATCGCCTGTGATCCCGCAAGCCCGCAATGCGTTGGCCAACTGAGCGGACCTCCGTCCGATTTCGGAGAACGTAGCAACCTTCACGCTTCCGTCAAGTTGCAAAGTCCGCACGGTCGCCGAGCCGTGCACACTCGAGCCGTGGCGCAGAATCGCCGCGGTCGTCAACGGGACGTTCATCATCGTGCTCTGCATAGCATTTCCTCATTCAAGAGTGTCTTCGAACGTAGGCGATCTGGGGGTTGATTCGCCGCTGGCCGGCGACATGGGGCTGCTGTCAGCGATCCGCAGCCGTCAGCGAACTGGAAGCAGCCTCCAGGGACGCGACCAGGTCCAACTCCAGCTCTGGTAGTTGGCTAGCGGCCGAGGCCACCCCGGCCAGGCGAACTCGTATATCAACGTCGCGGCGGATACCGGCACGCGCAGTGGCGGTCCACGCCTGCGCACAACGGCTGGCCGCTACGGCGAGTTGAGCGGTGGCGGAGTCCCCGGTCAGACGAGCGACATCTGCGCAGCCATCGGCTAGCAATCGGCGGAACAGCCCGCCGCCAGTACCTGCCTTCTCAATGAAAGCGCTCAGGCTGAACAGGAGAGTCTCGAGGTCGTCCACCGGAAGATCGGCCCAGGTCTGAATGTCGGCCGCCAGCTGCACCGCCGCGGCCAAGCCCTCCGCACCGGATGCCGCTGTCCTGAGATCGACGATCCCGGGTTGCGATGGGCGGCGCATTCCGGCTGCGGACTGTCGAAATGCCTCCGCCGCTACTTCCGCCACGTCCGGCAGCGCACTCGGCCAGCTGATGCGGTATGTACAGTGGCGCGTCGGTTGCGGGAAAGACTTCGAGGACCGCGCCCGAGCCAGTGCATCGAGCGGGACTTTCTGCACCTCGGCGCGGTCATTGTCTACGACAAAGGCGATCCCCTCGGCCTCGTCGTGACCGATCACGACGATGTCGTGGCGACTCATCTGGAATTGGACGCGGAGGTACGGCAACTCACCGATATCTCCCCATACCAGGCTGGGTCTGCCTGCTTCGAGCTCGTCGAGAACCCATGACCACCCCTCTCGGGGATCATCGGTCGTGAGAACCTGGACTTGCGCGCCGAGTCGGCGGGGCAGATCAATTTCGAAGTCGGCGCCTCGTCCTACCAGGTACAGCGGTGGAACGAGGTCGCTTGACCGGAGGTATGATAACCCCAGTGCGCCGCCGAGAGCGAACACCAGACCTTCGTCGGGCGGCCCATCCCACCCCAGTCCATGCCAATGCAGAAGATCCCGCATAGCGCCAGAACCGCAGTGTCCCCCCATCTTGTGCGGGTAGTCATCGACCAGGGTCCTGCGGGGCATGTGAATCCTTTCGGGTGAATGAGGGGGCCAACGGGGATCGAAGACCGGGTCAGTGGGTCCGGATTCTGTCCAGGTAGGCCTGGCGGGCCGCTGTGTCGACGCCGTCGAGAAATACCGAGTCCGTGCCCAGCGCGGATCCGAGCCTGGCGGTCAGCCAGCCAGGGACGAACTTCATCGCCGCGACCAATACGCCGGCCAGGCGAGTGACGCGTACGAATGGACGCGGGCGCTCGATAAGATCGGCTGTCGCACGCGCGATCTCCTCGGGCTCGGCATTGCGCAGTCCCTTGGCACCAGCGGTTCCCGCGACGAGCTCGGTGTTGGTGAATGTGGGCCTAACGGTGGACAGCTCGACGCCTGACGTGCGGTACTCGTGCCGTGCCGCCTCGGTGAATCCGATGACCGCGAATTTGGTACCGCAATACGTCGCCAGTCCAGGCACAGCGAGCTCGCCGGCCAGCGACGCGGTGTTGATGATGTGCCCAGCGCGCCGCGGCAGCATTCGCTGAAGGGCTAGTTTGGTCCCAAAGACGACTCCCAGGACGTTGATCTCGACCTGCCTCCGGGTCACCGTGTCGTCTTCCTCGTGTACGTGACCAGTGGGCATGATGCCCGCATTGTTGATCAGCACGTCGAGGGGGCCGAGCTCTTCCTCGACCAGCTCGAGAAATTGCCGAAACGAAGTGGGGTCGGTTACGTCGAGGTGGGTAACGATCTTCACGCCGAGTTCGGTGGCGGCCTCCTGAGCGCGCTTCTCATCGACATCGCCGATGGCGACGCGGTGGCCTCGTCGAATCAGCTCCTTCGCGGTCTGGTAGCCGATGCCGCGGGCCCCGCCGGTGATAGCTACGGTCTTTGCGGCGGTGCGGGCACGGTGTGTCGTCACTTGCTGTTCTCCTTGTTGAGGCCGAGGCGCTGCCATAGGCCGCGACCGGCCGCCGCGCGCAACACTCTTCCGGCCATGGCCGCGCGCCGCGGGGTGTACGGGTACCAGGTGAGTTCTCGCGACAGGACAGGGATCCGTGGCTCTGTCACTGCCTGTACCCGGCAGTACTTGCGTAGCCCGTGAGCTCCGCCGAGCCGAGCACCGATGCCCGAGGCCTTCCATCCACTGTGCGGCAGTGTGGTGGCGAACAGGTTGCTGAAGACATCATTTATGTTGACAGCTCCCGCGTTTAGCTGTAATGCGATGCGCTGAGCACGAGCATGGTCTCGGGTCCACACCGTCGCAGACAAGCCGTACGCCGAGTCGTTGGCCAGGCGGATGGCCTCGTTCTCATCCGCGACCTGCATCACCGGAATCGTGGGACCGAAGGTCTCCTCGGTCATGCAGGCCATCGTGTGGTCGACACCGACCAGGACCGTCGGAGCGTAGTAGTTTCCGACCGCACTCCGAGTTCCGCCAGCCAGAACCCGCGCACCTGCCACCACTGCCTCGCTGACGTGGCGATCGGCAATGTCGACCTGCCTCGCGGTGACCATTGCGCCCACGTCGCGACCGGCCGCACCATGGGCGAGGGACCGCACACGTTGGGTCAGCCGCGCCACGAACTCGTCGTAAACCTCAGATACCACATACACCCGCTCGACAGAGATGCATACCTGTCCCGCGTTGAACAGAGCGCCCCACGCGATTCCCTCCACCGCACGAGCAAGGTCGGCGTCCTCCAGCACGATCGCCGGATCTTTGCCGCCAAGCTCCAGACTCATCGGCTTCAAATGCTCGGCACAGCGGATCGCGACCGCACGCCCGGTGGCGGTCGAGCCGGTGAACTGTACAAAGTCAGCGGCATCGACCACGGCTGCGCCCGAATCGCCATCACCTACAACGTGCGCCAGAACCGCGGGGGCGCCGATCTCGTGCCAGCCCTCGATGATCCGCGCGCACGTCAGCGGCGTCTCCTCCGAGGACTTCGCCAGGACCGCGCAGCCGGCTGCCAGCGCGGGCGCTGCGTCCATGAGGAAGAGGGTGATCGGGAAGTTCCACGGCATGATCATGCCGACGACCGGGAAGGGGTGATAGGTCGTAGTGAGTCGTTTCGACAAGGTCAGCAGGCTCGAGGACCTGACCTGCTCGCCGGCGAGAAACTGCGCGGCATGGTCGGCGTAGTAGCTGATGAACTCGCACGATGCTGTCGTCTCCACCAGGGCGTCGGGACGCACCTTGCCTGTCTCGGCTTGCAACAAGTTGGTGAGCTCGTCGGTGTGATCAAGGATCCAGTCCCGCCAGCGATGCAGCCATTTGGCGCGTTGGCGTGGGCCGGCTTCGCCCCACCCGACCTGAGCGTCTCGAAGATCAGCAGCGACGAGACTTACTGTCTCGCGGTCGTCGACAGCGACGGTTGCGATGAGCCGACCGTCGGCGGGGTTGCGCACGTCCAAGACGCCCGCTGGGATCGTCGCGCTCATCGGACCTCCGTAGGTGAATGGGGATCGCGGGCGATCCCGTCGGGATGGGTGCGGTGGGCGCGTGTATCGGTGAAAGCGTCAGCGATCACCTGGGGCCGCTTGAAGATAAGAGGCCCATAGGTGCGGCGAAGTTCGGCCAGGATCGCGTTCAACGGCAAGTCGTCGTAGACGCCCCGCTCGCGGACGTACTCCATATGCTCGGCTCCGTCGGCAGAAAAGGCGTGCAGTAGTGCATCGCGATCGCCGTCGAAATCCACCGGCGGCACACCGAAACGCGCACACAACTCGGTGTTGAACGCGGGCGTCGCCTTCAACCACCGGCCGTCGATATTGAGGAGGCTGTAACCGTGATAGACGAACAGGTCTGTGCCACCCATGAGCGCTCGCAACGCGTCTGTCTGCAAGTGATTGCGGACGTCAGCGAAGCCAAGCACCGCAGGGATCCCCGCCGCACGGCACACCGCGGTCAAGAGCACCGCCTTCGGGACGCAATAGGCGCGCCCGGACTCGAGGACGAAGCTCGCGCGATAGTGGGCAGGGTCGTCAGACACCGTGTAGGGGTCATACCAGACCCGGTCGCGAACGGCGGCGAAGAGACGCTTCGCCTTCTCTCGGCCGGTGCTCGCGTCGCCGATCACAGTGGCGGTGAACTCCCGGACTAACTCGTGCTCGATGTCGAGGAAGTCGGTCGCTCCCAAGAATGTCATCCGGTCCGTTTTCATCTGTGCTCCAGGTCTATCGGCAATCCGTCGACGGGAATTGGGAGCGAGGTGTTGTCCCACCTGGCTTCATACTGGTCAGGGACCGTCCAGGTGTAGGTTCGCAGCATGTGATGCAGGATCGCCTTCACCTCGAGAGTGCCGAAATGCAGGCCGATGCACTTGTGCACGCCTCCTCCGAAGGGGATCCACCCGAGGCGATGATTCCGGTCCTCATGCCGCGGCTCGGTGAAGCGGTCAGGGTCAAAAGTGTCTGGATCGGTCCAGTACGATTCGTCGAAGTGGTTCACCGCCGGAGCCACGGCTACCAGTGTGTTTGCGGGGATTTGGTGTCCGGCGATTTCGACATCCTCGATGGTCTTACGCATCATGATCGGCACGGGCGCCACCAGCCGTAGCGTCTCCTTGATCACCAGGTCGAGAGTCTTCAGCGCGTCCAGGTCGTCGATAGTTGGGCGACGTCCGCCCAGTTGGTCGGACTCGGCCCGAGCCCGTTCCTGCCAAGCTGGATGCTTGGCGAGGAAGTAGACGGCAGCGGTGCTGGTGATGGTCGAGGTGTCGTGTGCCGCCATCATCAAGAAGATCATGTGGTTGACGACGTCCTCATCGGTGAAAGCTTGACCGTCGGCCGTGCGGGCATGGCACAGCGCCGCAAAAAGGTCCTCTCCCTGGGCGCTCCGCGCCGCCGGCAGGTGGAAGGTGAAGTAGTCCTCCAGGAGCGCACGCCCACGGACTCCGGCCCGCCACCGAGTCCCCGGCAGCGGGAAACGGATGATCGAGCTGGCCGCACGCACGGCCGCCACGAAGGCGTCGTTGATGGCGTCAGTGTCCTCACTGCCACCCCGATCCGCCATGAAGACTTTCGTCGCTACGTCAAGGGTCAGGCCCTTCAGCAGTGGATAGATGCGTGTGGACTGGCCCGCTGGCCACGCGGGAATACCGGTCTCGAGCGGCGGCCCGAGCTGGTCCACATAGGCGGTCAGGCGGTCGCGGGTGAACGCCTCCTGCATGATTCGTCGATGCATCCTGTGCTCGTCGAAGCTCATCAGCATCAGACCCCGGTGAAAAAAGGCGTCGATGAGATACGCCCACCCGTCCTGTGAGAACGATTTCGCCTTGACGGTCAGCGCCTCCTGCATGGCATCTGGACCGGCCACCATCACAATCTTCGTGCCGAAGGCGCCCATCCATGAGACGGGCCCGAATCGCTGGTACCTGGCCCGGGTGAAGCTGGATCCGAAACGGATGTAGTCCAGGGTGTGACCGAGCACAGGCAGACCAGCGGTCCCTCGGATCGGCTTGAGGCCCGACCCTGCGGGGGGCATTGCCAGCTCACGGACAGGCCACTGATCACTGGCCCGCAGGAGGGCCGCATCGACCCGGCTCGGCAGTGGCGCCAGGAGGACTGACGAGAGTCGCTCCCGACTCTTCGCCAGCGGCAGATGGATGGCGTACGTCACTGACATTCCTTTCTGAATGCTGTTCGCACGCAGTCGTCGTGCGAGTCGCCCGAGAGTCGGTCACTCAGGGCGAGCCAGCGAGCACCAGTTCTGCCCGGCTTATGCGAAGCTGCTGGGTGATGGCCCGCTTGCTGAAGATGAAGTCACGGGGGCGATTGATGCAGTCGGCGGCAATCAGCTCGCCAGCACGGAGGTAGAAGCATGTGAATTCGCGGCCCCGGGTAGGATCTCCGCTGAGTACGACTTCGTCGTAGCCGGTGTTCAGACCGGCGATCTGGAGCTTGAGATCGTATTGATCCGACCAGAACCATGGAAGCGCAGCTATGTTCTTTGACTTCCCGCAGATGGTCGCGGCAGCGACCTTGGCCTGCTCGCCCGCGCTGGGTACAGATTCCAGGCGTATGCGACGGCCGTAACGGGCCATGTCGTGACTGGCGCAGTCCCCAGCGGCCATGATGTTGTGGTCGCTGGTCCGACTCTGGCCGTCGATCACGATCCCGTTGTCGACCAGCAGACCCGCGCCGGCGGCGAGTTCGGTATTCGGCTCCACGCCGATGCCGACAATGACGAGGTCGGCAGGAATTGATTCGCCGCTGGACAGGAATACCTCTCGGATCCTGACGTCTCCGGATAGGGCCTCGACTAGCGCGCCTGTTCGGATGTTCACGCCCTCCTGTCGGTGAATTCGGTCGAAGAACGCGGATACCTCGGGGGCGGTGACCCGTTCGAGGACGCGTTCGGTAGCCTCGAGCACAGTGACCTGCAGACCCAGCGCACGCAACGAGGCGGCCGTCTCCAGTCCGATATATCCGCCGCCGATGATCACGACCCGGCGCCCCGGGCTGCTTTCCTCTCGGATCATCTCGACGTCCGCCGCGGAGCGTAGGTAATAGACCCCGGCCAGGTCGACACCGGGCACGGGGAGTCGACGGGGGCGAGCGCCCGTGCACAGTGCGAGCTTGTCGTAGGGCACTTCGTCGCCGGTGCTCAGTGAGAGCAGGCCAGCCGAACGGTCGATCGCCTCCACCGTTGCATCCACGAGTTGGATTTCCTGCTTGTTATAGAACTCGGCGCTGCGAATCGCGAGCTCGTCGAGGGTTTGCTTCCCTGCCAGGTATGCCTTCGACAGCGGAGGGCGGTGGTATGGTAATACCGCCTCTTCTCCAATGATGGTGATCTCGTCGGTCCATCCTTCTTGGCGCAGACTGCCGGCGAGTTGGACCCCGGCGTGGCTGCCCCCGACGATGACGGCCCGCCGCGTGGTCATATGCTAGTTTTCGGGGTGAGACGGACCATCATCTTGCTGATGCCCCGCACAAAGTTGGACTGCACGTACTCGGGCTCCTCGACAACCTCGATATTTTCGAAGCGAGGAAGTAGCTCCTCCCAGAGGATCCGCAGCTGCAGCTCGGCGAGCCGGTTGCCCATACAGCGGTGAACACCGAAGCCGAAGGCTATGTGGTTGCGGGCGTTTGACCGGTCGATGATGAAATCGTCGGGGCGTTCGAATACTCGCTCGTCGCGGTTTCCCGAGGCGTACCACATCACTACCTTGTCGCCCTTGCGGATGAACTGCCCGTTAAGAACGGTGTCAGCTCTGGCGACACGGCGCATGTAGGCAAGCGGAGTTTGCCATCGGATGATCTCCGAGCACATGTTGGGGATCAGGTCGGGGTTCGCTTTCAGCTTCGCGAACTGTTCAGGGAAGCGGTTGAGCGCAAGAACGCCGCCGCTCATCGAGTTCCGGGTCGTGTCGTTCCCTCCGACGATCAGCAATACGAGGTTGCCCAAGAACTCCATCGGGCGGTCGATCAGGTCCTTGGTATTTTCATTGCTTTGCAACATCGTGATCAGATCGAATCCGGGCTGCTCCCCAGCGGCTGTCCGGGCCGCTTTGTCGTGCCAGAGAGCGCTGAGACCTCTCGCCATGTCGCGCATGCCGGGGAACACCTCATCGTTGTCCGATGGCCCACCGTTGGCCTGCTCCAGCGAGGTTGCGAGGTCCGACCAGTAGACGAGCTTGTGACGTTGCTCGTACGGGAAATCCAGCAGGGTCGCAAGCATCCGCGCGGTCAGTTCGATCGAGACGTTCTGCACCCAGTCGAACGGCTTATCTACGGGTAGATCGTCGAGCACCTCTTGGACGCGCGATCGAATCAGGCCCTCCATCTCGCGCAGGTTCTTCGGCGCGACCACGCCTTGAACAGCGGCCCGCTGTGCGTCGTGTCGTGGCGGGTCCATCGCGATGAACATCTCGATATCGAGGAAACGGGGCGGAGCCCCGATAACGATGAACGGCTCAGCGGAGAAGAGTTCGTGGTTCTTGTCGACGGCCACGATGTCAGCATGCCGCGTGACGGACCAGAACGGACCGAACGGACTGTCTGGCTGATAGTGGACCGGGGCCTCGTTTCGCAGGCGCGCGAAGTAGGACTGCCAGCGTCCCTGGCGGTACAGGAAAGGGTTGCTGAGGTCGATGTCGGCGAGCGCGACTTCTTCGACTGGCGGGATGGGCCTCTCGACGAAGAGCTTCTCCCCGTTCGTTCCGGTCATCCATCGGCGAGTCTTGTCATATAGGTGTGCACCCTGGATCTGTAGATCCATCGGGATGGTCGACTGAACCTTGGCGGTGATTGCTCCGGGAATCTTCATCGCGTCGTATCCGTTTCTCGCCGTTACATCTGGAACTCGGGTAGGTGGACGATCAAGCCGTCCCAGGCCGTCGATGCCATCATCTGGCACGACAGCCGGGAGGTCGGCTGGCGCTCGGGGTTCATCGCGAGCATCTCCTCCTCATCGGCGCCGGAACGCCCGACCTGCTCGATCCACTGCGGATCGACAACCACATGGCAGGTGCCGCAGGCAGCTTCGCCTCCGCAGTCCCCGTCGACGCCGGGCACAGCGTTGTTGGTCGCGACCTGCATCAGCGACTGGTCTTCCTCGATCGGCGCCTCGTGCTTCTCGCCGTCGTGGGAGACAAAGGTGACAACTGCCATAGCCAACTCCTCGATGCGTTGTCCTCAATGTGACTTGGTCCAAGTGTTGTCGAACACGGGTTCGGAGGCTATGTTCGGCAGAGTCAGAAGTTTGTGAATTCGGCTCAGAGAGACCATGGTGAACCTCAACGACGAGGGCGTGCCTCCGCTCATGTTCGTGCAACTGCTCGAGAGCCAAGCGCTCGACCCGGACGCCGCCGCTCGGCTTCGCGACATCATGGCTCGCGAAGGAATTGACGAGACGACGTTGATCCAACGCAATATCCAGGCCCCGATACGGTGGTTTCGCGAGGTCTACCCTGCACTCGATGTCGACCAGGCAACTTCGCTCGGCTTCGCGTTCGCCGAACAAGCTCAGTTGACGTCCTTCGGCCCATTGAGTTTTCCGCTGGTCAGCGCAGGCTCGGTAGCTGAGATCGTGGAGCTGCTCACCTATCTGCCTTTGATCTCGACGGCTCTCAGTCCGCAGTTCCACCCAAGTGACGAGGGACTCACCGTCGGGCTCGCCGCGCACACAGGCGATTCGGCGCTGAACTGCCTGGTCGTCGCGTATAGCGGGTCGGCACTCCTGCGCCTGCTCGACATGCTGGCCGGCGATATGCCGACCGTGACACTCCATCTGAGCTGGTCAGCGCCGAACTTTCTAGCCGATAATGAGGATGCCCTAGCTGGGCGGTTGTTCTTCGACGCTCCGACGTCATTCCTTAGTGTCCCGGCGGACACTCTCAACGAGGTATGCAGGTTCTCCGATCCGGTCGCCTATCGACTTGCCATCGTGGATCTGCAACGAACCCTCGACCAGCGAAGTAAAACCATGTCTTTCTCGGAGAAGGTACGACGGCTGCTGGAGGAAGATCCTGGAAAGCGGAGTAAAGACTGGGTCGCACACGAGCTGTCGATATCGACTAGCACACTCAAGCGGCGCCTATCCGAGGAGGGGACCACCTTTCGCGAGTTGCGCGAATCATTTCTGCGTGACCGTGCGATGCTGCGGCTACTCGACCGATCGATGTCGGTGAGTGAGATAGCTGCCGATCTCGGATATAGCGACCTCGCGAACTTCTCGCACGCCTTCAAGCGATGGACCGGTCGCTCTCCCAGCGAATTTCGACACGAATAGCACCACCCGTCCCGTCGCTGGTGGATGGAGTCTGCGCGATCTGGTGCAGATCGGTTGGGGCTGGCCCCAGGCAGGAACCCGCTGCGGCATATGACAAAAAAAACTCGCGACTTTGCCGAAACCGTGCAGAACTTTGCCGAACTCGTTGCTGCAGCCAACGGCTATCAGCGGCGTAGCCAACACCTAACACGGCGAGTAGTGAGTCGGCACCGGTCTGAATGATCTCAGCGCGTTGCCACCAGGATCCTGCCGGTGACGGCCGGGCATGAGATGGACGGAGTCGAGTCTCTCAATCGTGAAGCGCATCGACTCGGTTAGCCAGCCCTAACTGAGCCAGTTACATTGCGATGCAGGACTGCAGCACGAATCGATCGTGCCCCGCATCCAGGGCCGGAGTTGACGAGAAGGCGACGATCGGTGCCGAACCGACAGTCTTACCCGCTAGGTGGAGGGGATCGCCGGTGAGCTGGGTACTTGATCTTGTCGGCCTGCTTCGAAGCGGCTCACCCGTTATCCACGGGCGGGTATTCGGTCACTGGCACTGATCGACGGTCGGTCCCGTTTCCGACCGCGACCCTTGGGCGGGTAGCGAGAAAGTTGTCGACCAGTTGGGCGCAGTCGTCATGATCGATGGTGCGTAGTCCGGTGAGGCGCGCGAACACGATCGGGCCGAGGAGTTCGATGATGGCGAAGGTGGTGTCGAACTCGCCGAGCATCGCCCGCGCGTCGGGGCCGGTGAGGATCCGGTCGAACGGTTGGCGATATTGCTCGATGACGCGGGCACGCAGCGAGGTGACCGCTGCCGGGTCGGTGTGGTCGTCACCGATCGTTCCCATAGCCAGCCAGGCCAGCGTGGTCATCTGCACTGGGGCTTGTTCTACGAGGTCCGCCTGAGTAGTGAGTAGCGCGATGAGTTGATCGCGCACGGGCCCGTCGCCGGTCGGTGTGTCGACATGGGGAAGCAACCGTTCGAAAGTTGCCGCGAGCAGTTGGGTGGTGCTGCCGAAGTGTCGATAGAGAGTGGCGCGCGCGACCTTCGACACGCGGGTGACGGCATCGACTGTGACCGCTTCGACCCCGCCGGTGGACAGCAGATGACTGGCCGCGTCGAGCAACCGGTTGCGGGACCGCGCCAGCCGAGGATCGGCCTGCTCGTCGGCTACGGTGCGCGGATCGGCCGCGGCAGAGTCCGGCTCTGTCATGGCCGCCCTTTCCTCGATTCGTATCGCTCAATTTGATCGTGCGTGGACGTCATCTCGCTCGCCGACCCACTATGATACTAATAGTCTCACACGGAGACTATCGATCTACAACGGCGGGAGGTGCAGCGGTGAACACTTCCCGGACGGGCGCTGTCGAGATCGCCCGGTGGACCAGGGCCCAATACTGGGTGCTGGCAGTATCGTGCCTGGGGGTGGCGCTGGTCGTCGCGGCCATGGCGGCGTTGTACTCGGCGTTGCCTCAGATTGCAGTCGCGACCCGGGCGACCCAAGCCCAGCTCACCTGGATCGTTGACGGCTACACACTGGTGCTGGCGTGTCTGGTGTTGCCCGCCGGAGCCATCGGTGACCGCTATGGGCGCCGCGCGGTGCTGGTGGCGGGACTGGCGGTGTTCGCGGCCGCCTCGGCGTTGCCGCTGGTGCTGACCGACCCGGTGTGGCTCATCGCGGCACGCGCACTCGCCGGTGCTGGCGCAGCGTTAGTGATGCCATCGACCCTGTCGATTCTGACCGCAGGCTTCGCCCTAGCTCATCGCGGCCGAGCGGTGGGGGTATGGGCGGGCGTCGCCGGATCCGGAGCTGTTCTGGGGATTCTCGGTGCCGGGATGTTGCTTGAGCGGTGGTCGTGGCAATCGGTATTTGTCGGGCTGACCGTGGCGGGGATTGTGCTGGCCGGGTTGGCTTGCACGATCGCGGAGTCTCGCCAACCCGAGCATCCGCCGGTGGACGGAATTGGCGCGGCGACGGTGGCTGTCGCGATCGCGGCGATCGTGTTCGCCGCGGTCGAGGTTCCCGCACGCGGCTGGGCCGACCCGCTCGTCGCTGTCACCGCCGGTGTCGGAGTCGTGGCGGCGGTGGCGTTCGTGGCCGTGGAGCTACGGATCTCGGCACCACTGTTAGACGTGCGGTTGTTCGGACGCCGAGGCTTCGGTGCTGGCTCCCTGTCCGTGACCATTCAGTTCCTGGTCACCTTTGGGGTGTTTCTACTGTTGGTCCAGTACTTACAGCTGATTCTCGGATACGGTCCGCTGGCGTCGGCCCTGGCGCTGGCGCCGATGGTGGCGCCGCTGGCCATGATTTCCGTAATCGCGCCTTGGCTCTCGAGCATGGTGGGATTGCGGGTGATGACCGTGACTGGCCTCCTCACCATCGCTGCCGGGCTGGTGCTGGTGAGCCGGTTGGACCTCGCCGCGAACTACCTCGACCTACTGTGGCCGCTGCTGATCATGAGCGCGGGCCTGGGATTGTGTACCGCCCCGGCGACTTACGCCATCGTCGCCGACACCCCCGAGGCCAAACACGGAGTCGCCGCGGCGGTGAATGATGCCGCCCGCGAGATCGGCGCCGCGATCGGGATCGCCGTGGCCGGCAGCGTGCTGGCCGCTGGCTATACTCAGCGTATCCAGCCCGCCCTACCCCGCCTGCCCGAGTCCGCTCGCGAACCAGTTGCCGATTCCCTGGCCGCCGCCCTGCAGGTCGCCGAAAAGGGCGGACCAGCGGCCCAGCCGCTAGCCGAGTACGCCAAGGCAGCGTTCGTGCACGGCAGCGGCGAGGCCGCGCTGGTGTTGGCTGCTATTACCGCCGCAGGCGCGATCGTGCTGGCTGTGCTTGCACCCGGGCCCACCACTCGCCGATGCCGCGCACAACCCTCGTGCACGATGGCTCCTGCCTCTCGCACGTCCCCTACCCGCGAAGGACGCCCGGCATGACGGCCTATCGCACGATCCTTGTGGATACCGATGGATCCGATCGCTCCTACCGCGTGGTCGACCGCGCCGCCGAATTGGCCCACGCCACCCACGCCCGACTGGTTATCGTCGGCGTCCGCCACCACATCGACGAACGCACACTCGGAGTTGACCTCGACCGGCTGGGACCCGAGGCCTACCGGCTGCGCGGCACCAACCCGGTCGAAGCGATATTGCGCACGGCCTGCCAGCACGCCCTAGCGCACGGCGCCATCGACATCGACACCCGCATCTTGTCCGAACCCACTTTGCGTGCCCTATTGCGCCTTGCCGCCACTGCGGCGCCGGACCTCATCATCACCGCCGACTTGTGCCGGTCGACTCCGCTGGCCCGGCTGCTGTCCGATACACCGACCGAGCTCGCACGCAGAGCCCACTGCGACATCCTTATCGCCACCACCCAGTGACACACATATGCAGAAAGCACCCATGAGCCGCACATCCGATACCACAAGATCCGTATCGTCCGAGGCCGAGGAGAGTACGCCCCTCTTCCCTGTGGTTCCGCCGGAATGCCAAGACTTGCCGCCCCATCATGATCATTGCCTCGGTTGTGGGCCAGCCAATCCGCACGGCCACCAGTTGAGCGTCCGACGTGACGCGGAAGGTGTCTACGCCCGTCACACGTTTGACTCCCGCCACGTTGGCGCCCCAGCGATCGCCCATGGCGGCGCAGTCGCCACCGTCCTCGACGACCTGTTCGGGTTCCTCCTCTACACCGTGGGAGAACCCGCCGTCACCCGCCACCTCTCCATCGACTACCTCTCCCCGGTTCTACTCGACACCCCGTATATCGCCCGCGCCCATCTTCATTCCCGCCAGGGTCGCAAACTGAACCTTCGGGCCACCATCGAAGACGACCATGGCCACATGGTTACAACCGCTACTGCGCTCTTTCTCGTCGTCAACATCGACCACTTCTTCCTGGCCTCACAGCGTGCCACCTCTTCAGACGTGCCACCAACGGCCTAAGCGGCGATCACGTACTGTGGCCGGCGCGATCAGGCGATGAGGACGACTTGGGTCGGGACCGCTATGCCGCCAGCGCACTCTGGGGTGCAGGCTGCTGTGGGACGGTGACCTACGGGCTTCGCTCACGAGTATGCGCTGTCTGACACGATCCGCCAAAACACTACGCACAGGATGCGGCTGTTATGACTCTAATGGGCACGCACGGTCCGGAAATCCCGGAAACGCCAAGCTTCGGTGGCCTCGTGACCACCGATGACATGGTCGCTGCTCGGAAACGATTAATGGAATTCACCGATGAAGACGAGGCATTGCTGCGGCAGTTTAGCGGAGTCGCGACAGCCGGTATGGCTGAGATCGTCGACGAACTCCGCGCCTACCTAAACGAACACCGGGACACTGCCGCACTTCTTTCTGGGCGCGACACTGAGGAACAGGTCGAACATCTTCGAAGCGATCACCTTTCCGGTTTGACGGCGGGAACCGTCGATGCTGACTATCTCATCGAGCGTATGCGTATGGCCGCGCGTCACGAGCGACTCGGCGTGAAGCCGACATGGCTTCTCGGCGCGTACAATCGGTTTCTTTGCTCTGCTGCGAGCCGGATCTGTGAATCCAGCTCATCTTCCGATCCCGAGCGTGCGTTGGCGACGCTGCTGGCGCTACAAAGGCTGGTGTTCCTCGATATCTGCCTCGCCGCCGACATCTACCTCGCCAAACGCGAGCACTCGAATCGCGAGCAGCAGAGGGCGGTGAGCGAACTCCCGACTCCGGTACTGCAGTTGATCCCAGGGCTTCTGGTGGTCCCGATCGTAGGAGAATTGGACGATCGCCGGGCTCTTAATTTGACCAATCAGCTGATGGCGCATATCCGCAATTCGAGGGCGCAGGCCGCCGTCGTCGATATCACCGGACTGCCGTCGATCGATCTCGACGTTGCTGCCCATCTGATCACAGCAGTAAAAGCATGTGCGCTTTTGGGTGCGGAGGTTATTTTCACTGGGCTTTCCGCCGAAGTCGCCCGGACGCTTGTCGACATCAGTCCACAGAAAACTACGCTCATTACATTTGTCGACTTGCAGAGTGGGGTCGAGCATGCCACACAGACACTTGGGTACGAGATGGTGATGACGTGGCCATTACGCAATACCTGATTTGGCGAAGTGCTTGGCCAGTTGCGCAGTCCCGGCTGCGGTGGGCGATCCGGCTCACCAGCCTGTGTACGTGCCGACGCGGTGCTGATTGCGAAGTAAGTCCGCCGTCGGTGAAGATGCTCAACAGCAACGTTCGCGCGCACCGCCAAACATGCCGCGCGCAGTATCTGCGGTGGGCCACCGCTGGTATCGTACGGAGCTTCGGCGGCATTCGAGTTCGGGTACCGGTCCTCATAGCTCCTAGCGTGAATCTGCATGTGTCACCGAGACACGTTGCGATGCAGGAAGTTTCGCAGCGGACCTATGTGACGGATGATTGTGGTGGTTAGCGAACCGCAACTCCCAGTGAAGCCGCCGGGAATAGCCAGCCCTCACCACACAGCCCGAGGTTGGTGTTCAAGGGGGAGTGGGGGAGGGCTGTACGTGCTGTCGGGGGCCGCTCATTCTCGGGTTCGTGTCCGGATGACCTTCTGGCGCAGGCTAATAGCTTCTGTCGGTGCGGTTGCTGTGCCGTCGCCATCAGATCAGTGCGGCATCGAGATTCAGGAATCCGTAATGGATGTCGATGCGGCGCGCCCACCGGATGGCCAGGCGCCGGTACCGGGGGAGCGGGCGCAAGTCTGCTCCACGATCCACCGGCCGCAGTGACTTTGTCCCGGGTTCCGCGGCGGGATGTAATTCGACGCAGTAAATCCCCTTGCCTGGACGGCCGAGGCCACTGGGACGGCGGATCGATAAAACTATCACCGACACGGGTTGCGAGCATGTAGTCTGTACGCCGACCTGCGACAGCGCCGGGATCGACGGCCCATTCCCATCGCGGAACCCGAGACAAAGGTCACCGCCAGTCGGCTAGTCGTGGAACAAACCATGGCCGACCCCACCAATATCGGCGAACGGTGATCGATGGAACGCCGCATCGACATCCACTATCGATTCCTGAATGTCGGTGCCGCAGTATCAGACCGCGACGACTCAGCAACTGAACCTGACAGGAGCTCCTAGGGCACAGCGTGGTAGTCGGATAGGGCGAACTGAGTCATTTGGCTACGGAATTGTCGAGCCAAGCCCGGGAAAGCCGCGGGATTAAAACCATCTTCCCCGACAGGCCAAGTAACGCATCCGGAGTTCCAAGTCGTGCGAGCCAAGTGCCGTTGAACAACCGCGTTGAATCGGTCCTGCGCTGACTTTCGTACATCAATATATCGGAGCCCCCATCGCTCCAGCGTCCGCACCGACTCTACGATGTAATCTATCTGCGCCTCCAGATAGGCTAGGGCTGTGTAGAAAGACGGACCGGAGTTCGGTCCGAAAGTGAAATGTAGGTTGGGATACCCAGAAACATGTATGCTCTTGTACGCGTAAACTCCTTCGACCCATTCTTCCTGGAGGAGACGTGCGCCACAACCACGAACCGGGAATGGTACTCCAGCCTCGCCGGGTGCATCGAAAACGATCGTATCGAAGCGGCGCTCGACGCCATCAACCGTGAGGATTCCGTGCTCCGTAAGCCGAATGATCGGGAAGGTGAGGAGTCTGCAGTTGTCCCGATCTAGAGCCGGTAAGAAATCATTTGAGATGAGCAATCGCGGACGGCACGCCCGGTTGTCCGGTGCGAGCTGCCGTCGCGCCCATCTATCTTTGACCTGAAGCCTCAACTGGATTTTAGATACCTGTTCCAGCGCGGTGGTGAGACCTGTTGTTCGAACCAAACCGTATCCGATAGACTCGTACGCCCAGAAGTGGGCACTCCAGGCTAGATCCTCGGCCAGCGGTAGTTTCTCGAATAGCGAACGTCTCCACCCTGCCGTCCCGTACTGCGGGTGGGGAAGAACCCATCGCGGTGCACTCTGAAATACGGTGACGTGGCGGGCTCGGTCCACCAACTCCGGGATCATCTGGACTGCATTGGTGCCGGTACCGACGACTGCCACCGTCAGTCCGGTGACATCGATACCGGCGTCCCATCGGGTACCGTCTATCTTGTGGCCACGAAAGTCGTCGGCGCCCACGATCTCGCGCCTGCTTGCGTTCGAGAACGGCACAGTCGCCACCACGACCGAGCGGGCAGTGATGCTCTCCTCCTCGCCACTGCTGGTCGAGACACGCACATGCCAGGTCCCTCGGGCCTCGTCGAAGTCGAGTCCGTTTACGTTGTACCCGTAGCGAATCCGTCCATCGAGACCATGCCGGGTGATCACGTCGCGCATGTAGGCGCGGACGTCTACGCCCGGCGTATACCTATGGCACCAGGCGGGATCCCGCGTGAACCAGAACGACCGCAGTGCTGACGGACGACCGCAGGATGCGTCCGGATGAACGCTCTCGCGCCACTCACCGCCGGGCTCAGGTGCGCGCTCGAGAACCACGACGTCCTCGATCCCCGCGCACCGTAATCGGATCGCGGTGCCGATTCCCGAGAACCCGGCACCTATGATCACGACTCGTGTGGGACCGGGAATTGTTTGCCCGGGGTCATCGTCTGTCGGCCGCCCCTCGTCGATCATGCTGCGGCCACCGGTTGGTAAGTGAGCTCGTTGATCCAGGAAGGAGTCGAACCGAGCCATTGTTTAGGGTAGTGCTCAGTGATCGTCAACAGGGCATTGCCGAGTAGTCGATGATAAGGGTGTGACTGGTCCATGACCATTTCACCGTAGTACTTGACGAGTTGGTAGATCGGATTGCGGCGGGTGGCGACGCTCCGGTCTCCGATAATGCCGAACTTCCGAATCGCGTCGAAGAGCTTCTGTTCGTCGAGTCCCATCGCGATGATGCTGTCGTGCATACGGGTCAGCAGGGGCAACCCGGTGAGGATGCCGATGAGTAGGGATGGGCGCAGCGCGGCGCCGGCGGCTTCGATCAGCAGTCGGTGTATCGGCCCCGCTCCAATCATGTCCAGCACATGGAAATCCACAGCTAGGTGACGGGACTCATCGGCATTGATCCGCTGAAAGACCTTGTGGCACAGGGGATCCTGGATCTCCTCAAGTAGGAACTTCAACAGTGCTCCGTCGAGTGCCACCTCGAGCATCGGAATCGCTGAGCCTAGTACGGACAGCGGCAGATCGTCTGCGTAGCTGTCCAGCCATGCGATGGCTAGTCGGATGTTGATATTCGGTTCTGGGATCTCGTCGTCATCGAGCATTCCCCAACGGCGCATGAGGGCCAGCTCGGCGTTTGCGTGCTTTTGTTCCTCGGCCTGGAAGTAGCGGTAGATCTCAGCTAGCGTATTGTCCTTGGTTTGACGGCCGAGCGCGACGAAGGCACGCGAGCCGACCTGCTCGATCCAGACCAGATCGGACATGAATTGCTTGACCTGCGGGAGCTGCTCGGCCGTTATCGTGTCCGCGCCGGGCTCCGCCCAGTCGAAGTCGCCGAGTGCCCATTGGCGTTGTTTTATGATTTCTAAGGTGTGCGGCAAATCGATTGACATCGCTCTACTCCTTCGCGAATATGGACACAAAATCTTGGCCTGGTGTCCGGAGGCCGGGTATTTCGCAGCGGTAGCCGCTCACGTGTGGCATGGTCGGACAAAACTCTTGGAACTCGTTCCAGTAAACGAAAACGCTCGTCGCTGGCGCATGGTGGCTGTGAGTGATCCGGCGCCGGGCGAAGGCCGCGGCGCAGCGGAGTCTCCTGGAATCGCGGGCCCGTGCGCGCCATTTTCGTCCGTTAGCGAGGTCGAGGCCGGCGAGGCGGGAAGGTGTCAGGCGATCGCACCTGTGATTAGGCGTACGTCCTGGCCATGAATCGACGGGCAGAGGCCCCGCCTCGGGTACTCCGCGATGGCGATTGGAAAGCCGTCTAATCGCGTGGCCGACCACCGACAGGCACGCCATCCATGGTCGTGCGCACCAGGAGAGCGACACCGCCGGGGCGTTCGGCGCACGACCGAGGGCACCGGGAAACGCAGATCGTGCGGAGAGCTCAGACGTCAGTCTGCTGTGGGCGGGCAGTGAACAAGCCGCGAGCGTAGCGGCGTGAACGCAGGGGAGTGTAGGTCCGCAATGCTTGACACCGGGAGCGTGAACTGCGCCACCAAGTGAGGAAGCAGCCCCGAAACACGTGCGCACAAGCGAGACCGCCGCCGCCCACACCGCACTTCGGACACCGCTTCCAATGATCACTGCTGCAAGGCCAGAGCACTCCCTCTCCGATAGCGCCAGTCTCGAGGCGACGACATCCGACGATGAGGACCCGCGCGTGTTGGTCCTCATCCATTCGTTCGTCGTCAGCCCGGACTTGCACCGGGGCGCCCCGTTGCGAACCACAGGAACGATGGTACTCACCTAGTATGATCGTTTCAATGCCCACGTCAGGGGTTTGAAAGTATGGCGTACGGAGGTTCATTGGGTGCATACTCAACGGGCGACCAACGATCCCTGCCCACATGACACCCGGCGACGTTGCCCGGCTCGAAGGATCCGATCACGACGATGAACTACACCAGGTTGCTTCTGAAGGCCATCGCGGTGATCCGGACACCGTCGCCGTCTGGGACCTCGGAACGTATCCTCGACGCCGGGCTAAGGCAATTCGAGGTTGTCGGGATCAGCCGCACACGGATCGAAGACATCGCTCGTCGCGCACGGCTGGCACGTGTGACGCTGTACCGACACTTCCCGAGCAAGGGGCGCATTGTCGAGGCGGTGATTCTGCGAGAACTCGCCAGGTTCCTCGTTGAGTTGGAAGCAGAGGTGTCAAATCATCAGGATCTCGAGGAGAAGATCGTCGAAGGATTCGTTTTCACGCTGAAGGCAGTACGGGGGCACGCCCTGCTCAACAGGCTGTTGGAGACCGAGCCGGAGTCCCTACTGCCGTTTCTCACGATTGAGGCAGGGGGTCTTGTCGCGACCGCGTCGAACTTTCTGGCCGACCAACTCGCGCAAGAAGTTGATGCTGCCCGCACGGATGTCGAACTTCACGTGGTTTCCGAGCTGACTGTCCGCGTGATCCTGTCGTTCGTGCTGACCCCATCGACCCGCATATCCCTCGATACCCCTGAGGGTGCGCGCCGATTCGCGCGCCGCCACCTCCTGCCTCAGCTGCGTGACGACTCAGTCGGCGGTAGCGCGACATAATGTCAGATCTGTATCGCTGCCCGGCCGCAGAGATGCCGCACCGGTAGAGGACAGAGGGGGATGCGCTCCTCGACGAAGTAGCGGCATACTCGTTGTGGTGACGACGAAATCTGCACGTCGCGGCGCGCGATTCTCGGCCCGGGGTAGCACCCGGGATGCCCTACTTGATGCCGCAGAGTTCTGCTTCGAAGAGGTCGGATTCTCGGCGACGACGATGGAGGACATCGCTCGGCAGGCCGGCGTCTCTCGGGCCACCGTGTACCGGCACTTCGCGAACCGTGAATCGGTGGTCTCGGGCGTCGTCCTGCGGACGGCTGGCCGCTACCTCGACGGGATTGGCGGGCCACTCGCCGGACAGCCTGATCTCGCATCTGCCGTGCTGGTCTTCGTAGAGACCACTGTTCACGCCGCCAGCCGAGAGAAGTCGATTTCCGCTCTGTTCGTCAGCGATGATCGCCTCGCTGGAATCGGTCTGACAGAGTCCACATCGGTCGCCCTCTTCGAACTCGTCACCGAGTTCCTGCGACCGGTATTCACCCGTCACCGCGATGACCTGCAGCCGGGGATCTCAGTGGACGACGCCGCGGAGTGGATCCTGCGGACGATCCTCAGCCTGCTCACCGTGCGCGGTCCGAGACGACGCAGCCCTGCTGGCCTCCGCGCGTACCTTTGCCGCTGCCTCCTGCCTGCCATCGTCGTACCAGCGTCTACCGAATTGGATGGGCACCGCGGTCACGACGACGTGCAGATCGGCAATGCAGGTGACACAAATCTGCAGTAGTGTCACCTTGGGGCAGGTCAACGCAGAGACGGAGGAGGCTCCGATGGAATTCCCGCAGTTCGACCCCCGAGTTGCTGGGCAGGTGCTCGGCGCAGCAACGGATGTGGGCGGCATCTCGGCTTATCTCGGATTTCGTCATGCCGAACTGAGCGCCGGTCGGTTGATCGCCGAGATGGAGGTGCGAGACGAGCTCCTTACCCCCTTCCGTACATTGCACGGTGGCTGCCTGTCAGCCATGGTCGACCATTGCCTGGGTGTTGTCTTTTATCCGGTGATCCCGACCGGCTGCTGGGTCGCGACAACCGAGTTCAAGATCAATCTTCTGCGGCCGGTCACGGCTGGCGTATGCATCGCCACGGCAGATGTCATTGCCCTGACCAGGCGATCGGGCGTCGCACGCATCGACATCACCAACGACGGCAGGCCAGTGTGCGCCGCTCAGGGAACGGTTACGATCGTCAGCGACGGGGGCGGCAGCTCGTGACGGATGGCATGATCGAGATGCAGGTACTGGCTCGTGACGGAATCACGCTGGCGGCCGACTACTATCCCCATGGTTCCAACCAGCAGGTTGTGATCCTGCTGCATGGAGGTGGGCAGAGTCGTCACGCCTGGACCACCTCAGCGCTCCGCCTGCGCGATCGCGGCTACACAGTAGTTGCATACGATGCACGTGGGCACGGCGACAGTGACTGGGCCCCCGACGGACGATACGACGTCGAGCACCTTGTCGATGACCTGCTCATAATGCGAGAACGATTCTGCACCGAGGACGCGCCCGCGGTCGTCGGAGCATCATTGGGCGGGATGACCGTTCTTGCCGCGCACCTGCTTGCGCCCCCCGAGCTGTGGGGAGCGGTGGTGCTGGTCGACGTGACCCCACGGATGGAGTTCGATGGCGCTCGACGCATCGTCTCGTTTATGTCCGCGCATCCTGACGGATTCGCGAACCTCGAAAACGCTGCCGACGTCATCGCGGCATACAACCCGCACCGCGAACGACCGGTGCGGCTTGAGGGCCTTTACAAGGTACTGCGGCAACGAGCCGACGGTCGATGGGTGTGGCGATGGGATCCCGCCTTCATCACGAGTCGTTTTCAGGCGTTGCAACAGGACGCGTCTGCCGGTGCCGAGCAATTCGACACACTTGTAGAATTGCTCGTCGCGGGTGCGGGTAGAGTCGTCGCGCCGACCCTGCTCGTGCGCGGTGCCCTGTCCGATCTGGTATCGCAGGAGACCGTTGCAGAATTCCTGGAAATTGTGCCGCACGCGGAGACGACCGATGTCTCCGGAACTGGCCATATGGTGGCAGGAGATGACAATGACGCATTCACGCAGGTTGTCACCGACTTCCTCGGACGCACCCTATAGGCCCGATCGCTTCCGGCGGTTGGATGCTGGTCATGGCGTCTTTGCGCGAAACCATTGCCAAGGGAACGACTGCTGACGGGCTGTTCTCTGATTGCAAGAAGGCACATCGCGACTTGCAAGGCCAGGCGGCTGAAGGGTGAGAGGCCCATCAGCCGCATATGACGCTGGCCAGAGATAACGGGAGAGGCGCGGACTCCAGGTCGCTAGCGATGGCCAACTGGCGATAGTGCGCGGCCTGGGCAGCATTGCATGTGCTCTCCGTTCGTCCTACTTGTGCTGGCACCAGCCTTGCCCCTTTGAGCCAGTTCGGGCAGTTTGGAGACCAATCTCAACCGTGTCACAGAATGACGCCGGGCCGTCGGCGAGCCGTCACGGGTTGAGGACCGCCTTGGGCTGTCTCGGAATTCTGTCCGCTGAGTTGTGAGTTTCCAACCGTTCGATGGACGGATCTCCGCTCGTGCCGATGATGTACTCCCCACAATTCCGTGAAAGCGCTGTCGCTCTGGTCGTCGATAAAGGACGCAGGGTCGCCGATGTCGCCCGTGATCTGGAGTCACCGAGGCCACGCTGTAGCGGTGGAACACCAGGCCCGCGGTGAGGCCCCCGGGACATCCATGGACGAATCGGCGCAACTGAGGGCTGCGCTGAACAGGATCAAGCAACTCGAGGAGGAGCTGCGAGCGACTCGGGGTTGGCCGCGAAGGTTTTCGACGACACCACGCTCGGCTCAAAAGGCGGTCCCCGGGTGTCTCGACCTTGACCGGGCAAGGAATCAGCATCCGCACCACCAGCCGTGTGCTCGGCGTGTCCGAGCGCGGCTACCGTCATCACCGCAACCGATCACCCAGCCAACGCCGACTGCGCCACGAGATGCTCGCCGAAACGATCCGGGCTATCCATCTGGCCTCCCGTGGCCGCTACGGCGTGCACCGCATGCACGCCGAGCTCACTATCGGCATGGGTATCGAGGTTGGCTCTGGACAGGTGCGCTCGATCATGAAACATCTTGGATCCAGGAGTCGTCGCAACGGCCGGACTATGAAGCGTCCATCAAAGCAGCCAAACGTTGGGCTGGTGTGTCGCAGTCGAGAATTTTTCTGTGGACGGCCGGTGAGTTCCTCGGCGACCTCGGTTCTGCCGCAGAGTACCATTGGTGTCTTTCGTTGCTGCCGCGCTGCCGCAGTGCGCCGGGATCGGCGAAGAAGACGCGAATGTCGGTGGCCATGGGAAAGGGATCGGTGCTCGGCTGTCTCGGCATCCTGGTCCCAAGTCGCGGTGCGGTGGGGGTCGCGGGTAGTTCGGTGACGGCGGCGATGAGGCTGTCGCGGACGACTTCGGCGGTCCGTTCGGCACCGGGGTGTCCGAGGACGAGATAGCGCTTCAGAGTTTCTGGATCGAGGAGCCAGGAACCGGGCCGCTGCCGCGGGAGTTTCGCCTGACGTCGGCTATCGGTGGGTTCATCGGGCTGGAGGCTCGACGCCGCGTCCGACGCCACGGGTGTATATGCGGAGCAAGACGCGATGTTCGATACCTCGAGCTCTTCCGCAACCGGCAGCGGCGTCATAGCGGCATCGGAATGCTGACCTCGATGGAGTACGAGAACGCAACCATCGTGGCGTGAGGTCCACGGCTCCGTGAAACCAGGGTAAGACCAGACCTAGAAGACCGGCCGAGACGGATTCCATCATGGCTGGCGGAAGCACTCGCGCCCGCATGAAGTTAACTGCAGTTTTGCTTACGCCATCTCGGTCACCTTGCGCGAGTGATGATGGGCCAGGTCTTCCCCGGACCGTTCTCCCGGCAGATTCTGCTGTGTATGCATGGAGACGGCCCGAAAATGGAGTTACGGGAAGGCTTCGAGGCGGTCGTGCGGCGATGAAGGGGCATATCGCGGTCGGCGAGACCGCG
The DNA here is from genome assembly GCF_029868625.1 of Nocardia neocaledoniensis. GTDB lineage: Bacteria > Actinomycetota > Actinomycetes > Mycobacteriales > Mycobacteriaceae > Nocardia > Nocardia neocaledoniensis_A. The sequence goes on from NZ_JARWOJ010000381.1 coordinate 27,881, forward strand.
CTGATGGGTCTGGCGTGTCGGCGAGCTTGCATCCGGTGGAGGTCGCGAGCGACTCGAAATCCATCGCCAAGCGGCGATCGTCGGATCGGATCGCAAGTTTGCGGACCGATTGCTGTCACGCATCCGTTGGAGTCTGATGGTCTATTGACAGGGTGTGACCCAGGACGCATACTCGTACCTCGAGTATCTAGTACTTGCCGTAGCACACATGGAGGTGGCGTGGTCGTGATGGCGCACTTGGCCGCAACTCAGCAAGGCACAGCTTTCCGGCCAACACCAGCCGAGTGCGTCGGGTGCAAGATCGGCCGAACCGATGCGTTCTTTGCGCCCGCCGCGATGTCGGACAACGATGCGAGAGACGAGATGGGAATCTGCCGTGGTGCCTGCGCGTAGCGAGTTGTCGGCGTCGGCCCGAGTAATTCGCGAGAATTTATCCGGAACAGTGGTCTCTGGCCTCCGAACGTTTGGTCGGACTACGCGGATGGCGTATTCAGCCGCGATGGGTGCCGCGAGTGACATTGCCGGATTGAAGTTTCAATGGCGTGAGGCGCTGTATCAATCCTGGTACTTGATTACGGTTACCGCAATTCCGGCAATTCTAATGGCCGTGCCATTCGGGGTTATCGTCTCGGTTCAGGTCGGGAATCTGATCCATCAGATCGGCGCAGATTCGCTGCTCGGTGCAGCCGGCGGTTTGGGGGTAATAAAACAGGGCGCCCCCATGGCGACAGGATTGTTGCTGGGCGCGGCTGGCGCGGCCGCGATCGCGGCCGACTTGGGCGCCCGCAACATCCGTGAAGAGATCGACGCCATGCGAACGATGGGCATAAGTCCTATGCATCGCCTCGTGATTCCCCGGATGGTGGCGATGATTCTCGTTGCACCGATGCTCAATGTCTTGATCATCTTCGTAGGGGTCGTGGCGGGATATGCAGTCGCGGTCGGTCCTCAGGGGGTGACGCCCGGCAGCTATTGGGGAACCTTCGGATCCTTCACCGTAATGGCGGATATCGGCGTGTCGATTGTCAAGTCTGTGCTGTTCGGCTTCATCGTCGTGATGATCGCGTGCCAGCGGGGTCTTGAGGCCAAAGGTGGTCCACGTGGAGTAGCGGATGGCGTGAACGCGGCGGTTGTTCTCTCCGTCGTCTCTGTCGCTGTCGTGAATCTATTGGTCACTCAGTTGGTCTCAATGTTCCTTCCAACAAGGCTGGCATAGATGTCGGAGATGAAGTACACCCCCCCGCGGCTAGTGAAGGCCCGGCGAACAGCGACGTCACTCGGGCACCGTGTCGTTCCGGTGGAGCCTCTAGGTTTCGTCCTCAATTTCATCTGGCAGGCATTGTCGGCGATACCGTTCACGCTCAAACGATATCGAGCGGAGACAATGCGCGCGATCACGGATATGACGTGGGGGCAAGGCTCGATCATCGTGGGCGGTGGAACGGTCCCGATGCTGGTGGTGCTGGGACTGGTCATCGGCGGCTCGGTCGGCGTCGAGTCATTCGCGACTCTAGACCTCATCAGTATGGGGCCGGTGTCAGGCATTGTCTCAGCCTTCGCCAACACCCGAGAGCTAGCGCCGATCGCGGCAGGAGTCGGATTCGCCGCACAAGCTGGGTGTCGTATAACCGCCCAAATCGGATCGATGCGGATCTCAGAAGAGATCGACGCCATCGAATCGCTTGGATTGCGATCGATTCCTTTCGTTGTAACGACCAGGATTATTGCCGGCGCGGTGGCGATCGTTCCGACTTTTCTTATCGCGCTAATCCTCAGCTACGCGGCGTGCCGGACTGTGATCGTCCAGCTGCACGGCCAGGCCGCAGGTGTCTACGATCACTACTTCTATCAATTCATCAGCGGGTGGGATATCACTGCTGCTGTGATCAAAGTTCTGGTATTCGGGACGGCTGTCATCTTGATTCACAGTTATCAAGGGTTCTTCGCGACAGGCGGGCCGGAAGGCGTCGGAATTGCGTCCGGCCGTGCCGTCCGGGCAAGTTTTGTGGCGATCATCGGTCTAGACATGGTATTGACCATCCTCCTGTGGGGTGTCAACTCCGCGATCGAATTCACAGGGTGAGCGCCGATGTCTCGATATGAAATGCCGGGAGTATCGGCAACAAAGCGATCGTCGATTATTGTCGGTATGGTCGCCGTGCTGACGGCACTGTCAGTAGCGGCCGCTTGGACAGTTGGCAATGCGGCCCGCGGCGACAACCGAATGCTCGTGGTGTTGCGCACCGAGAAAATCGGAGACGGCGTCGGCGTGGGAACGCCGGTGCAGTTCGACGGTGTCGGCATCGGTGCCGTCACTGCCATCGGCTCAGGTGATGGGGCGAAACAGGTGACTTTGATGCTTGATCGAACAAACTCGAGCGGGCTCACCGACAGCCTTCTCGTAGACTACTCGCCGTCTAATCTCTTCGGTATCAGCGAGGTTGCGCTGAAACCGGGCGTTGGGGGCACACCCCTGCGAGACGGCGTTGTTATCGACCTGACGGGTCCTCGATCTGACAGGCAGCGAGATGCGACCATGGGTGTACTGATTCGGACAGTCGCGGAGACCACGGGAAGCCTCCTTACCCCGGAACTCACCGACGTGCTGGTGCGGGTTGCTACAGCGGCCCGCCAATTCACGCCACTGATGGAGGCGATTGTGGTATCCGGTCGGAACGTCGCTGAGACACGCTCTGTGCCGGTCTCGGCATTGCTGGAACAGTACGGCTCGATGCTTGTCGGCAGCGCATCGATGATCGACGGCACGGTAGGCCTGATATATCGACTCACCACCATCGAGATTCTGAATAACCAACGCGAACTATTCGACGCCACAGTCAGTGTTGTAGGCCAACGCTTCTTCCCCGCCCTCGCGGGAACGCTATTCACGGCGCAGGCGCATCTGTCAGAATACGCGGCAATGCTCACGCCGATTCTTGCAAGTGGCAGTCGAATGGTTTCGACGCCTGGTGTTTCGAGCATGCAGCTCTCCGAGATACTGTCGCGGCTGGATCGGTCGTTCACGTCGACGCCTAGTGGCCCGGTACTGAGTATCAAACTGATTCTCGATCTAGTTCCCGCGATTGCGGCGTCATCGCCGGAAACGTTGGTTCCGACACCGTATTTCGGGGGTGGTCGATGAACAGGCATGGCAGCCTATTGGTGGTAGTCGCGAAGCTCGCGGTTTCTGTAGTCGTGATCGCAGTGCTGCTCGCAGCAATCGCGCAGACTGTGCAACGCCCGGTCTCAGGAGGGACTAAGCAGTTCTCATCGGAATTCGTCGATGCGAACGGTCTCAAGTCCGGAGACGATGTTCGGATGAACGGTGTCCGCATAGGTAAAGTGCTTTCGATCTCACTTGAGGATGGTCGCGCAATCGTTACGTTCATGGTCGAACGCGATCGGCATTTATACGAGAACACCGTCCTAGCTATACGATATCAGAGTCTGGTGGGCCAGCGTTACGTCGATGTTCAACAATCATCGCCAGTCACTGCGGAGTTGGCGGCAGGCAGTAGGATCGGGGCTTCCAGAACTATCCCGTCATTCGACATCACAGCTCTATTCAACGGGCTGGAACCGGTTCTGAGCGAGTTGTCGCCAGCAGCAGTAAATAAGTTCGCTACTAATATGATCGCCGCTATAGAAGGAGACGGCTCGGGTATCGGTTCGGTTCTCGACTCTATCCAGACGTTGTCCAGCTATACGATGGACCGACAGGCAGTGATTACCGCGTTGGTGGCTAATCTGAAAAAGATATCTGACCATCTCGGCGGTCGATCCTCACATCTGGTGCAGCTTGTTTCGGAGCTGTCGGTGGTTGTCTCAACGCTACGTAGCAAGGTGGATGGAATCGTCGAATTCGCTCTTATGGCTCCAGACGTGATCGCGCCGCTGAACAGCCTTCTCGACGCGATTGGGTTGACTCCTGGTAGCAATCCGGACGCCGATACACTGCTGCGGACAATATTTCCAGATCCTCAACAGGCAGTCGAAGTACTCCGAAAACTGCCAGCGATGCTCCAGACCCTGAATAGTTGGATTCCGTCCGATAGTCCTGTCGTGAACCGAAACTGTTCGAACGGGAACGTCGACAGCCCGGATCCTTTCCAGGTGATGATCACGGGACAAAGGATATCGATATGCAAAGGATGATAGCCAAACTAGTCAGCATTGTCGGGAGATTCGCTGGCTGGGCGCCAACGGCTGCCTCATCACGTGATTTGCGGGAATTGCGATGGGGCGTCCTCGGAGCGTTCCTTATGGGTGTCGCGTTGCTAGCGAGCGTTTTGGTGTACGTGGTGCCATTCGGCAAGTCGACGTACTGGGCCGAGATGTCGGAACTCGGGTCCATTAAGGTCGGCGATGACGTCCGTATCGCCGGTGTTCCGGTCGGTGCTGTGAAATCGATTGAGCTGCGTCGAAAGGACGTCCGCGTGAGCTTTACGATTGACGATGATATTTTCATAGGCGATCAGACAAGTCTCGACGTCCGAATGTTGACTCTGATCGGTGGGCACTATCTCGCCGTGACATCAGCAGGGACTTCATCGCTTCGCGCCCCGATACCTTCTGATAGAGTGCATCTCCCGTACAGCCTCGGTCGGACCTTTCAGGACGCAGCACAGCCGATCGCGGATATTGAGGGCGATACCTTACGGCAGAACTTGACTAACATGAACCGCGCGATCGTTTCCGGGCCGGCAGGGATCCAGCGAGCAGTCGATGCGTTCACATCGCTCGTCGAAATTCTCGACCGTCAGAGTCGGGACGTGTCGGAAACGCTTGCGATGGCCGACGAGTACATCAGTGCGATCAATAACTCGAAGGCGATCCTCGGGGAACTGATCGCAAGTGTCAACCTTATGGAGACGGTGGGGCTCGGCAAAAGGGCTGAGATTTTCGAGGCAGTTCGGTTGATGGAACAGCTTCTGTCTCGGATCGCAGCACTCGAGCCGGTGTACCGGTCAAGGCTGGATTCCATCGCCCGAAGTCTGGCCGAGGTCATACCCGAACTGAACCGTCTAGGCGAAGGTATGGGGCAGATCATCACAAGCACTCGGGACTTGATGTCGAGACTGCAGCCGATCGCTTCCTCAGAAGATGGCATCGTTATTGACCAGTCTGCATCGGTTGTCGTTGCGCAGTCGGTTTGTATTCCCGTCCCTGGAAAGGATTGCTAAGGATGAATAGGATTCTGGCCTCCCGCGGCCTCATATCCCTCCTCGGCGTCGGGGCTATGTGCACGATATTGGTTGCTGGGTATTTCGCGGTACTCAACCCTCCGAAGGCGATGCGGCACTACTGCGCAACCATGCCGGACGCAATTGGACTGTACACCGGAAACCACGTCACCATTCGTGGCGTCAGAGTTGGCACGGTGACGCACATCGAACCTCGTGGCGAAGCGGTGCAGGTTGATTTCGAGGTGGACGCCAACCATTCGCCGCGTGGTGAGGTATCGGCCACTACCCTTTCAGACACCATCGTTGCTGATCGCTCCCTGGCTATTCTCGACAACAGCGAATCCGATGCTGAATGGGATCCCCGAAAGTGCATTTCCCGTACTTTGACTCCGAAAAGCATGACACAGACACTCGATGCGTTGGGTGCCCTCGCAGCAGAAATCGACAATGGGAGTGATCCGGAACAGCGCGGGCAGCTATCCGAGGAAATCGCCGCACTCGACAGCTCGTTGTCCGGCACAGGTCCGAAAATGAATGAAATAATCCGTACACTCGACCGGGCGCTCGGCTCGTCCAACGCTGCCGCCGGACACCTCGGAGCCCTCATAGATTCGCTGCACAGCTTGATGAATAGTGTCGCGCGTGGATGGGGAGATATCGAATCCATGATCACCCGTCTGGCGCCGGGGCTGGCGGTGATCGACCACGGAATCTTCGCGCGAACAGTCTCGATCATCGATTCATTGCGAATTATCGTGCCATGGCTGAACGAAATCACCACTATGTTTGGTGACCAAATCCTCCAAGGTCTCGATGCGACAGTTCCCCTCGCGCGCCTCGCCAGCGCGAATATCGGTACAATGAGGGACATTGTCGACATGGCGCCCCCGCTGCTGCAAGCCTTCGGGAACGTAACCGACGCGCACAGCGGTCGACCCGTTCTGACGTATGCAACCCCTAGGGTGGCCATGCCCCAAGCTGATGCTGACCGAATATGTGCCGCGATCGGCCTGGTCGCACAGGGCCGTTGCGATACTGCTGAGGATGGTTTGACGAATGTGTCTCTGATTCCCTTGGTGCTCGGAATGGCGGGTGCGCGATGATGAAACTGCGAGTAGACGCGGTGGCCATTTCTTCCCGGACCCGCCGGACGCAATTCGTGACCGCGGCCGCTGTGGCACTTGTATGCCTTGTCCCCGGCTGCGGATTCGATCCAGCTGCGATTCCTGTCCCTGGGACTGGGATATCGGGGGACCGCTATAGTATCCGAATCGAGTTCGCCAATACGCTAAACCTGCCGTCACAAGCACGAGTGACGGTCGACGGTCTGCGTGCCGGAATTGTCCGCGATGTTGCGGTGATCGATGCCGGGAAAGATAACGACGGATATGTCGTGGTCGACGTGGAAATCATCGAATCGGTGCGGTTGCCTGTTGGAACTACGGCTGAGCTCCGCCAGCCGACCATTCTGGGTGACGTCTCCATAGCGTTGATCACCCCGGAGGCCGGCGGAGGTGGCCTCATCGCGCCGGGCTCCACAATCGATCGAGGACAAACTAAGCCGTTGCTTCAGGTTGAGGACACCATGAACGTCTTGGCGACCTTTGTCCAAGGGGGTGGAATACAGCAGGCTCAGGAGATCATCAACCGCGTGAACTCGGTGCTTCCGGCGGATACACGGGAGACTGCCTCGATCTCGGAAGTGCTGGGTGCCGATATCGAAGACTTGGCACAGCACCTGGATGCTATCGACGGCTTACTGGGTGGACTGCGGGCCAGTACCGATGCTGTCCTGAGCCGAACACCCGAATTGGAGTATCTGCTGACAGATTCTGGAGTGGATCAGGCGGCTGCGTCGATGACGTCCATGATCGGTTTGATCACACTGTACGATGGATTCACGCTACTGACAGATTCCCTCCGATGGATCGGTCCGCTGGCGCAGTCAGGCGACGCGGCTGCCCGTGCTTTTATACCACTCCTTTTCACGTCCCGTCCGTTGGACCTCTCAGCCCCGTCGAACTTGAACAAGATCATTGCGCTGTTGCGCGAAAAGGTCATTCCATTCGTGGAGCACGGACCGAAGGTTAATGTTACCGGCCTTGAGACTGCCGAAGGCTCTCCCGGATCCGAAGCCGACCGGATCGCTGGAATTCTATCGGCATTGCGGATGATCGGAGCAGTGCGATGAAACTGAGTTCGGCACTATCCCTCGTTGCTATCATGTCGGTTTTGATTCTGGGCGTCGGTTATCTCACATTCGGTGTATTGCGAATAGATGTCTTCAGTGACTCGATCAACGTGACGTTGCGTGTTCCCCAGGCGGGAAGTCTGCTAGTGGGTTCACCGATACTCCTACGTGGTGTGAAGGTGGGAGAGATCGCGTCGATAGAGAAAGCTGAACGCGGTGTCGAAATGCAACTAGCCCTCGAGTCGAGATACCGAATTCCGGCAACAGGGACCGCGACAGTCGAAGACCTATCAGGTCTCGGTGAGCCTTATATCGAGTTCGTGCCGAAGAACGGCGCCGGTCCCTACCTAACCGATGGCCAGCGCCTCGACGCGGTGCAAGTAATACTGCCCCGTTCGATTCCAGACGTGGCGCAGACTGTTACGGGTCTGCTTGAACAACTGAATCCGCAGGCGATCAGCAACATCGTCAAGACGTTGGATCAAGCGCTGACGGGAACAGACACCGTTATGCCGAGGCTGGCAGCCTCGACGACACTGTTATCGGAGACGATTCTGAGTAGGTCGCCCGCCATCCGCAGCATCCTCGTCGATCTACAGACGATGGGCGCGGACATGGCTTGGGCCGGGCCCGGGATGGCAGCCGCTGGTCCCTTGTGGGACGAGGCAGGAATGTGGGGTGCTCTCATCGCCGATTCCATCGCCCGGCTGGCCCGTATCGGCACCATGCCGGACGACTACTTGCAAGGCAACGGCGTCGTGCCTTTCCTCGGCGAGGTCACGGAATATCTCAGCCGCATTGGACCCGACTTGCAAGAATTGGCACCAGCCGTGCAACCGCTGGCGGACAGCGCGGCGATGTCCATGCCACAGATAGACATAAGCGATTTGATAGCACGTGCTCTCAGCGCGACTGGAGACAGTGCATTGAATGTGCGTATCGGCATCAAATAGGACCGAAACACGCTACCCGAGGAGATATTCATGCCCGTAGAAACCGCTGACAACATCGACGGCAGAGCGGAGACCGTATCTAGTAAGTTGGGTACGCCGGCAGAGTCGGTCGTAGCGAACAGGAACCGGTTTGGTCCGGGAAGAACGCTGTCGGTGGACTTGCGCTCGATCATTGTCGGAGCGATAGTGGTAACACTTGTCGTTGGGATGTCTGTTAGCTTTCTGTTGTGGCTCTCTACGAGGAATGAGCTGCGAGAAGCTGACTCCATTGCGTCCGCGGAAAAGAGGGCTGAAGAAGTAGCCTCCGAGTACGCTGTTGGCGCGTCCAATATTGATTATCAGAACTTCGATGGATGGGTACGTAATCTGAAATCGAATACTTCCCCCGCCCTAGCGAACAAGTTCGACCTCACTGCTCCGCAGCTCAAAGACATTGTACTTCCACTTAAGTGGACTTCGAACGCGACCCCAATCGCCGCGAGAGTGAAATCAGAAGACGCTGGTGTTTATGTTGTGAACGTCTTCTTGAGTGTGACATCGACCAGTGCGCAGACCCCGGAGGGCGCGCAAACAACTGTCACCTACACGGTGACGCTAGACAAGAACACGGATTGGAAGATCACGGATGTCGGCGGTGTTGACATGGCCCTTCCGGTCAAGTAGCCAGCGACACTGTCAGTAGTAGGGAACTGAAATTATGACCTCGAGATCTACGATCTTTGTGGCTCCCCGAAAATACATGCTTGAGCGGGACTCTGGGCCTGCTTTGCATATCGCCGAGTGGGGATCGACGAGCCCGAGAGTGACAATCATCCTGGCACACGGGCTGGCGCTTTCTCATGGGAGTTGGGAAGACGTCGCACAACTCGTCGTCACGGCGGATCCCACCGTGCGTGTACTCGCCTATGACCATCGAGGACACGGGCAGTCGCAATCTGCTCCAGCGAGCCTGGAGCTTCTCGCCGACGATCTCGCTGCAGTCATCTCCGCATATGCACCCGTCGGCCCGATCGTGCTCGGCGGTCATTCCATGGGCGGAATGACATTGATGGCGCTGGCCGAACGCGACAGCATGGTGCTCGAAGCGCGAGTCGTCGGTGTCGCGTTCGTGGCGACTGGAGCCGGAGATATCCTCGGACGACTGATGCGCCGCGGGTTCTGGTCATGGTTGGTATCGCTGGCGTTGACTGTGGCACCGCTTCTCGTGATCCCTTCCCGGCCGCTGCTCATCGTGCGACAGCTGACACGTGCCGTCTTGTTCGGGTACCGCCCATTCCGCCACGACCTGAACCGAGCGGTAGGGCAGCTGGCGAGCAGCAATCCTCGCAGCGTCGCACAGCTGGCTCGTTCGATCCTGTCCCATGATCGGTACTCGGCACTGGATCGATTCGACTGTCGTGTCGTCGTATTCGCAGGTTCGCGCGATCTGTTGACTCCCGTTTATCACGCTCGTGCGATACACCGTCGCGTACCAAAGAGCGGCCTGGTCATCTTCCCGAACTCCGGGCACTTTCTACCCTATGAACGCCGCGGTGAGATTGCGGCCCACCTACTGGGATTGACAATGCCAATGGCGTACTCGGACAGCGACGTTGCATAGCGGCATCGGAGGCTCGAGTTCGTCGTAGGCCCAGGCGGTGTCGCCGGACAGCTCTTAGGTCTTGTCCTCATGCCCCTCGGTGGTGACCACAACGGCGATGGCTTCGGTCAGATCCCGGCGCGACGCCGAGGCGACCACACCGTCGCCGGTGCTCGACAGCGGCACACCGGTCTCGCGAACGGTGGGGATGTCGCGGCCGTAGTTCTCGCTGTACCGGCCGTTGCGCAGGATCGTGTACGACACCCCGCTGGCACGCACGCGTCTTCGGTGGGCAGGTGCATGGCCGCGGTCGACAGCGCGGTGTCGTCGGCGTTGAGGCCGCTGGTGTAGATGATCCGCGCGGCACCGGCTTTCGCGACGGCAGCGATCTCCTCGGTGTGCTGGCGGTCGCGGTTGGCCAGGTCGGTGCCCGAGACCAGCACGAACATATTCACCGGCGTAATGGTGGTGGGGTCATCGTAGTCGATGACCGCGGTGTGCACCCCTCGGGCGGCGTGGTCAATGATCTTGGCCAGTCGCGGGCACCGGCGATCACCTCGGCGGGGTCGGTGCTGCGGTCGAGGACGGCTTCGACGGCTGCTCGGCCGAGGTGACCGGAGGTAACGGTGATGACGATGGACACAGGTCTCCGTTCAGGTTTCGACGGTGGTCAGTTGCTGATGGCGCCTGCGCGATGCAGGTAGCGGCTCTCGCCGATCTGATCGGCGGTGAAGGCGGCGATGCCGGCGCGGGTGATCGCGAAGCCGAGCTTGTCGGTGCCGAAGAACCTGACCGGATATGGCCCTTCGGTGCACAGTCCTTGGGGGCGATGAACCGCACGATCGTCCAATCCAGCCCCGAGGACATGATCTGGTTCGACATGCCGGTGATCTCCTCGTAGGCGCGGGGCATGAACGTGCGCGGCATGAACTCGATCAACCGGGTGATCAAGGTCGGGGACCCCTGCGGGTCCAGTACCGCAGGAGTGGCGTGGCCGACGAAGCGGCCCACACCGTGACGCTTCATCGCCGCCAGGATGTGGCTGGTGCCCTCGATCAGCGGGGTCCCGGTTGGCTTTGCGGTCCATGCTCGGGCCCAACGCGCTGATCACTGCATCGGCACAACATACTGCGTCCTCGATCGCGCCGCATTGGAAACCTCGCCGACCACGACTTTCACTTGCTCACCCCAGCGAGAGGGGATCTTGGCGGGTTGTGGGCGTAAGCGGTCACGGTGTGCCCGGCCGCGAGCAGCCGGTCCACCATCAGCGAACCGGTGGCCCGAAAACGGTGACATTCATACGAGTCCTCCTTCGGGAATCGGGGTGGTCAGGAGGCGTAGGGGCCGAAACGTCCCCAAGTGACGAACACCGCGGCTGCCAGCAGGGCCAGGTTGAACACGATCGCGGCGGGCTCCTTCCAGCGCGCGTGGGCCACCATTGCCAGCGTCATGATCACCGCGAGGCCGACTGCGGCGCTGAGACGTCGATGCCTTCAGCTTCTACCGTCGCAATGCTCCGTTCGTTTTCTCGACACCACCGCCGAGCGGCTACGGTTCGATGCACCTCACGAGCTCGGGCACCTATGTATTCACTGCACTCATGCTGTGCGCACGGGCGCGAGGCGGAAGCTGCGGCGAATCAGTTCGCCAGCGCGCTGCTCATGCCTCGCAATGATGTTCTGGCGGTGGGTCTGCGAAACCCGAGCGTGGCGCAGATCATCCGTGCGAAGGCTCGATGGAACGTCTCCGCGACAGCGCTGGCGAACCGGCTGCATGCGCTGGGTTTGATGACTGACTGGACATATCGCGCAGCGTTGGTGGAGTTGAGCAAGCGTGGATTCCGCTCCGCGGAGCCAGGCTCGGCGCTTGTACATGAATCGTCACAGGTGCTGGATAGAGTGCTCGCCGGGCTGCGTGGGCAAGGGATGACGGTGCGCGACATTGCCAAGGAGTTCGGTCTCACTCCCCAAGGGGTGACCGAGTACCTGTTCGGACTGACGATGACCCAGCACGAGGGAAACGGGTCGCGGACGGTCGCGGATGGATCGCCTCGCCCGCGCCTCACTGTCGTGCGAGATTACGTATCTGCTGGGTACACCGTGAGAACCTTCGTGCTGAGGGCCGTGCGCACAGCGGAATCTCTCCGATTTCTCGGCGTGCGCACGGGGCGGGTGTAGATGCGCACGGCCAGCTGCACTGTGTGCGCGGCTGAACGGGGCGTGCGCACGGTCTCGATCCTGGGTGTCAGCGTGCGCACGCGCCCACAGCGGCGGCGTACAGAAGCAGTCGAAGTGGAACGGGTGAACCAATCGTGCGAGACATGGCTGTCGCTCCGGTTCTCGACGTCGGCGCGCCGAGTCTGGCCAGCGCCGTCCTCGTCGAGCCTTCAGCTGGCGCTGATCTGTCGGTGGCCATGGCTATCGTTGTGCAAGCTCACCGACTAGGAGGTACAACGTGACTTCTGCCGACCTGAATACCTGGGCCAACAACTTCTCTGCACTTCGCGACATGCTCGACAACTACGAGAGCGAAGCGGCAAGGATCAACCCCAACTCTCCGAACCAAGGCACGAGCCAGCTCGTTGCCTTCCAGTATGGCACCTGCCTCTCCATGCTGGATCTCGCTCCGTGGCAGCAGAAGCCCGCCTGGCTCGACGCCGTGGAGTTCGGGCCGACCGCAGGCAACGAGCATAAGCTGCTCGCCTCCCGCTACGTACTCGAAGCGACTTTGAATCACGTCGACAACGTGCCGCTTGAGCAAGCGCGCACCGCTTTGCGTAACTCGGCTGACCGGCTCGAACAATTCGCTACTCGGTGGGCTGAGGGAGGGGTCGATTCCGCTGAGCTCGACGCGATTGCCACCGAGCGCCGCGCCCTCGCCAGTCGCGCCAAGAAAGCGGCTGCGGCCGTTAGCCAGCAGTAGTCCCACGGGGCAGGCCCGGGCGAGAGCGTCAAATCGCGTGGGCCCCGACCCCTGCGGGAAGAACGTCTACGCCTGACTGGTTGTACGCCGCGCCCTGGGTGTCGTCGTCGCAAGAACGCGACGGATCGGACCGTACCGGGCACGATGTCCCGCGTAGGGACTGATGCTTCGCTCGCGAAGAGCAACCGAAGGCGCCCTCCAAGGGAGCCTTCGGCGTATTCAGGACTGTCCTTGACAGGCTCGGGAAGAGCACTGAGCTCGCTAGATGATCTGGGACCCGATGGCCAGCACCCTGTCCGCAAGTTCCTGGCCTGCCACGTCGGCAACCTGCACACCGAACGGGACCAGTGCTGCCTTCAACCAGTTGAGCCCGCGCTTGATCCCCTTCTCGGTCAACGTGTCGACATCTTCGAGAAGTTCCGCGCGGTCGACGTCATCGATGCCGGGGGCGTATTCGATGTCATTGCGCAGCTGGCTGATCGCCGTCAGGACGTCGTCGAGAGACGCCCCCTGTGTAATGGTGGCGTTCATGGTGTGCCCCTGCCCGCCGACAGCCTGGTTGCCGACGGTCATCGCCCCGTAGTTGTCGGCCGAGATGTTGGTGACCGGCGCGATGGGTGCAGAACCCCCATCGATCAGGTACGGATGGCGCGCGGCGGCCCGACCGTTGGGAGTGATTTCCACGTGGTAGAACTCTCCGTCTGCTCGTTCGGAGCCCTTACAAAGACCAATCTCAACCAGATAGTGTGTTGCTTCGCGGATCTCGCCGGCAGACAACGGCCCGCTGAAGTCGTCGGCAACATCTGAACCAGGGTTCGCAAGCCGTTCGAGAACGCGGCGCAGCGCGAGCTCGTGGCGGTACGTATCACGGGCGATGCGAGCCTGGACGCGTCCTTCGGTTGGCAGGTAGAAGTCGAAGCTGCCTTCGGGGTCGCCGCCAATGGACAGATTGTTGTGGATAGCGCCCTGCGAGACCAGTTCGTCGAACACAGCCCGCGAGTCCTCTGACGGTACGACCTCGATAGGCGCGGTCGATCTGGCTTGGCCCGCGAAGACCGAGGACACCGTGGATATCCGAATCGACTCCCCCACAATGAAGTTGCTAACCGTCGGCACCGCAGGCAAGGCCCGCTCGGGTCACTGCTGTGGGAAGTTTGGCAGGATTGCGCTCGCCTGCGTAGTCGAAGTCCTCACCACCCGAGACGGCGGTCGTTGCCGATGTCATGCCGAGAATATTCGCCGAGAACCCCGACATGTGACGAGGACTTTAGCGCATCTGGCCCCTTGCACACCTGGTCGCTGGACCATACGCCCAGCGCTGCCGACGGTGGCCATCAGGAAACGAGCGTTCCGTTCGTCCTCGGTGAGCGTTGCCAGGTCCCACGCGACCTCAGTGTTGCTGGCGGTAGGCGATCCATTCGCCGACGTGGGTTCCACGCAGCATCACCTCACGCTACTGGGTCGTCTGCGGGACCGGCTGGGGGGATGGTGATCCCACTATCTCACCACTAGGTCATGTCTCCCAGTAGCTTGAGCCATTCGACTGTCAAGGCCATGACGATCCCGGCCCGGTAGGTGCAGGCCAGCTTGTCGTAGCGGGTCGCGACCCCACGCCAGTGTTTGGCCTTGTTGAACGCCCGCTCGACCACGTTGCGGCCCTTGTAGGCATCGAAATCGAACTGGGGCGGGCGTCCGCCTGCGCGTCCGCGGCGTTTCCGGTTGGCGACCTGATCAGACCGTTGCGGGATAACCGCAGTGATCCGCCTGCCTCGCAACAGCTCTCGATTCGCCGCCGAGGAATACGCCTTGTCAGCGAGCACCCGATCGGGGTTGCGGCGCGGCGAGCCACCGGCCAGCCGCGGTACCCCGATCGCATCGAGAACTGCTGGCATCATCGGCGAATCTCCGGCTTGGCCTGCGGTGATCAACACCGCCAGACCACGACCCTTGCCGTCGGTGGCCAGATGGGCTTTGGTAGTCAACCCACCGCGAGACCGGCCTATCCCGTGATCAGCCGGCTCATAACTCACCGTCCGGGCCGGGCACCGCGCCGACACCTCGGCGGGTATTGGCACCGTGCTGATGCACCCGCACGATCGTCGAGTCGACCGAGACCACCCAGTCGAGATTCCCGGTCGCATCTGCCAACGCGGTCAACGCGACCAGCACCCGATCCCAGGTCCCGTCCTCGGCATAACGGCGGTGACGCTTCCATACCGTCTGCCACGGACCGAACACCTCGGGCAGGTCTCGCCACGGCAACCCGGTCCGCAACCGGTACAGCATCCCCTCCACGACCAGGCGATAGTTGGAGAAGTTGCGACCAACCCGACCATCCGACTTCGGTAGCAGCAGCTCGAGCAGTTCCCACTGGTTATCCGTCAGAACCTGATGCCGATCACCGACAGCCGCCGCCACATCGAACATGATGCCCGACCCGATCACCTACCAGGCGAAAACCGGGGAACACGATTGGGAGACATGACCTAATTCGGCTGGAGACGCCGTTGTGGAGAGTTGTCCAGCGTTTCCGATCGTTGTCGTGGCGAAGCGTGTTTGCCCAGGTGGGGGTGCTGTTCTGGTAGTCGACAGTTATCCAGCGTTGGCCATAGTTGCCTGTGCTGCGCGCTCGGAGAAGGTCAGGGGTTCGATTCCCTTAGCTCCACGTATGCGCAGGTCAGCCTATGTTTTTAGGCTGACCTGCGTTTGTTTTTGTCACCATTAACTCCCCACTAATTCTGTTGGCGGGCTTCCATGGGTTCGAGTTCGGGCGATCTTCTCGGGTTCCTGCTGCTGATGTACTGGCAACTATCGGGCAGTGTCGTTCGGTAGTTGTCCGGTGATCGCGTGGTTGAGTACATCGGCGGCGGCCTTGTGTGGGCGTCCGCGTGCCATGTAGTGGCGTTGGGTCATCGCGGGGTCGACGTGGCCGAGGACATCGGCAGTGACACGGGCCGACAGGCCGGCGTCGTCGAGGATGGTGGCCACGGCGTGGCGGAAACTGTGTGGGGTGATGTCCTCGGCGAACCCCAGGGCTTCACGGACACGCTGCCAGCCGTGTCCGACGTTTTGCGGGTCACGCAATGTCCCCACGGCCGAGGGGAACACCAGATCCAGGACCTCGATTCCGGGGTCCGGAGGAGAAGCCGGTCGCCGGTTCGCCACCGCGGCTTTGCGGCGTTTGAGCATTTCCACCGCGAACTCGGGCAGTGCGATGGTGCCGGTCCGGTTCTTCGGGTCATCTTTCCTGGTCACACGGACCAGTCCTTTGCCCGCGACGCGGACGAGTTTTCCGGTGGGACGCAGGGTCGCTGCGTCGAGGTCGATGTCGGTCCACAACAGTGCGAGCATCTGGGAGCGGCGCAGGCCGGTGGCGGCGTAGAGGGTGATTATGTCGGCGAGGTCGGCGCTTTCGCAGTAGGCGGCGACGGTGGGTGGGGTGTATGCCTTGACGGGTGTGCCGCGTTCTCGTTCGGCTTTGGCGAGTTGTCGCGGGCACAGGATCTGGGAGGTCCGGACGGCGGAGAGGATGTAGCGCAGTTCGTCGGTGGTGAGGTCGCCGGCGCCGCCGGTGCGGCCCTTGGCTTCGATGTTTTTCGGCATCTGGACTTCGCGGACGGGGTTGATCTCGAGGGGGCTGGTGCGGACTGCGTAGCGGAACATGCCCGAGAGCACGATGCGCCCGGTGCGCATGTTCGAAGGCCCCCTGGCTTTTCCGACGTCGGTGAGGAAGGTTTCGACCGCGGAAGTGGTGACTTCGAACAGGCG
>NZ_JARWOJ010000382.1 GCF_029868625.1 Nocardia neocaledoniensis
GCTCACCCTGACCTGCGCGGGGGTCGCGGGGCTCGTCGTCACCGCCATGGGCGTTCGGCCCAGGGGCCGGATGAAGCTGACCCCGGATTCAACCCCCCCGGGGGCACCGGCCGCCGCCGCCGGCGAGCGCGGCGGGGCGCAGGGCCTGCTCGACCGCCACGAGAACCTGCGGGTGGCGTTCGTGGAAACCGACGACGGGCCACGTCAGCTCGTCCTCGCGCATGCCGAGATCCGCTGGGAAACGATCGATCTCACCGAGATCGCCGACGAGCGAGAACGCACGCGCGAGCTGGACCGGGTGATCGCGCTCGACGCGCGCACCCGCTTCGACCTGACCAGACCGCCGCTGGTGCGCTTCACCCTCGTCAGCACCGCACCGGGCGAATTCCGGCTCATCATGACCAATCACCATCTGGTCCTGGACGGGTGGTCGACGCCGCTGCTGGTGCGCGAACTGCTCGCGCTGTATGTCACCGACGGCGATGCCTCGGCGCTGCCGCCCGCGCGTTCCTACCGCGACTTCCTGTCCTGGCTCGCCGATCAGGACGCCGATGCCTCCGTCGCGGCCTGGCAGCGCGCACTGGCCGGGATCGACACCCCGACCCGCGCGGTCCCCACCCTGGCCGGGATCGAGTCCACCGAAACGGGCATGCTCTCGCAGGAGTTGTCCGCCGACACCGTCCGCGTGCTCGAGGCCGCCGCCCGGGAGGCGGGTGCGACGGTGAACACCCTGGTCCAGGCGGCGTGGTCGATGCTGCTGGCGATGCTCACCGGCCGCACCGATGTGGTGTTCGGCAGCACGGTGTCGGGGCGGCCGCCGGAGTTGCCCGGCGTCGAGGAGATGGTCGGCCTGTTCATCAACACCGTTCCGGTGCGGGTGACGCTGGATCCGGCGGAGAAGGTCAGCGATCTGCTGGCCCGCGTCCAAGCCGAGCAGGCCCGGCTGATGGACCACCAGCACGTCGGCCTGGCCGCCATCCACCGGGCGGTCGGTCTGGCCGAATTGTTCGACACCCTCACCGTTTTCGAGTCCTATCCCATCGATCGCGAGGCGTTGTCGCAGGCACTCGACATCGCCGGCATGCGGGTGCTGGACGTCGAGGGCACCGATGCCACGCCCTATCCGCTGAACCTCATGGTGATTCCCCTGCGCGGAGACACCGGGGACGCGCTGCGGATCACCGTGAAGTTCCTCGCCGACCAGCTCGCGCCCACCGCCGCGCAGTCCCTGCTCGACCGGTTCGTCCGGCTGCTCGGACAGCTCGCCGACAATCCACACGCCCTGGTCTCGCGGCTACAGCCCTGCGACGACACCGAACAGGCCGCCCTGGCACCGGTGCACGGCCCGAGCGCCCTGCCGATGCGCACCCTGCCCGACATCCTGGCCGCCGGCGCGGCCATCGACCCCGACGCGGTCGCGGTGACCGCGGGCGAGCTGTCCATGCGCTACCGCGAACTCGACGCCTGGTCGAACCGGTTCGCCCGGGTGCTGTTGCGGCGCGGGATCGGACCCGAGGTGTTCGTGGTGCTCGCGCTCACCCGCTCGCTGGAATCGGTGGTCGCGGTGTGGGCGCTGGTCAAGACCGGTGCGGCGTTCATGCCGCTGGATCCGAGCTATCCGGTGGAACGGATCGAGCACATGCTCGCCGACTCCAGAGCCCCGATCGGCGTCACCGTCACCTCGATCGGCGAGACCCTGCCCGGCACCATCGATTGGCTGCTACTCGACGACCTGAACACTCTGCGCCGCGCCATGCTGGTCTCCGACGCGCCCATCACCGACGCGGAACGCGGCGGACCCATCGACCTCGACCACACCGCCTACCTGATCTACACCTCCGGCTCCACCGGCAAGCCGAAAGCGGTGCTGCTCAGTCATCGCGGCGTCGCCAATCTCACTGCCGCGCAGCGGGAGACCATGGCGCTGGACCCGACCGCCAGCGCGCTGCAGGTCGCCTCGCCCAGTTTCGACGCCTCGGTCTTCGAGATGCTCACCGCGCACGCGGCCGGTGGGCGGCTCGTGGTGTCGCCGCCGGAGGTGTACGGCGGCGACGAACTCGCCCAGCTGCTGCGCACCGAGCGGGTCACCCACGCCGTGATCACGCCGTCCGCGCTGGCCACCATGGAACCCGCCGGGCTCGACACGTTGCGTGTGCTCTCGGTCGCCGGTGAGGCCGCCACCCCCGAGCTCATCGAGAAGTGGGCGCCGGGGCGGCGCATGCTGAATCTGTACGGCCCCACCGAATTCAGTATCTGGGCCA
This sequence comes from Nocardia neocaledoniensis, assembly GCF_029868625.1. GTDB lineage: Bacteria > Actinomycetota > Actinomycetes > Mycobacteriales > Mycobacteriaceae > Nocardia > Nocardia neocaledoniensis_A. Next base: position 2,262 of record NZ_JARWOJ010000382.1, read on the forward strand.
CCGGTCCGGCCGAACTCGTCGCGGGCGAACCGGTCACCATCGGCGGACCGATCCGGGGTGCGGCGGTGGTCGTGCTCGACAGCTGGTTGCGGCCGGTGCCGGTCGGTATCCAGGGCGAGCTCTATCTGGCCGGGCCCGCCCTGGCCCGCGGCTACTTCAACCGGTTCGAGATGACCGCGAGCCGCTTCGTCGCCAACCCCTTCGGCGCACCAGGGGAACGCATCTACCGCACCGGCGACATGGTGCGCTGGGTCGAGCACGACCACGAGTTGGCGCTGGAATATCTGGGGCGCAGCGATTTCCAGGTCAAGATCCGCGGTCTGCGCATCGAACTCGGCGAGATCGACGCGGTGCTCGCCCGCGACGACGAGATCGACTACGCGGTCACCATCGGCCGTGCGGGACCGGCGGGCGCCACGGTGCTGGTGTCCTATGTGCTGCCGGTGCCCGGCGTCGACCTCGACACCGAACGGGTGCGCGCCTGGGTGGCCGCCGAACTGCCCGGCTACATGGTGCCCGGCTACGTCGTGGTCCTGGACGAGATCCCGCTGACCCCGGTCGGCAAACTGGACCGCAAAGCCCTTCCGGTCCCGGACTTCTCGGCGACCGACCGCCCGTACCTCGCTCCGCGCACGCCGACCGAAGAGGCCGTCGCCCTGGTGTTCGCCGAAGTACTCGGTGCCGACCGGGTGAGCGTCGATCAGTCCTTCTTCGAGCTCGGCGGCAACTCGCTCAGCGCCACCAAGGTCGTCGCCCGCGTCAATTCGGCCCTCGGCGCCACCATCGCGCTGCGCGATCTGTTCGACGCCCCCACGGTCGCACACCTGTCCTCGCGCGTGGTGCCCGCCGGTGACGGCGGACCCGGGCGCCCGGCGCTGGCCGCGCGCATCCGCCCAGACCGCGTCCCGCTCTCCCCCGCCCAGCAACGCATGTGGGTCCTCAACCAGCTCGATCCCGAATCCTCGGCCTACAACATCGCCATCGCCCTTCGCCTCACCGGCGACCTGGACGTCGACGCCATGCGCCGTGCCCTCGCCGACGTGGTCGAGCGCCAGGAGACGCTGCGCACCCGCTACCCCGCCGACGCCGAGGGCCCGCGTCAGGTCGTCGTCGACGTCGATACCGCCGTTCCCCCCATGCCGGTCGTCACCACCGGAGACGGCGCGCCCCTGCGTGCTCGCATCAACGACCTGGCCGGAACCGGCTTCGACCTCACCAGAGAACCGCCCCTGCGCGTCGCCCTGTTCCGCATCGGCACACCGGCGCCGGACCGGACCGGTGGCACCGACATGCGCGCGGATGCGGTCGCCGGCTCCCCCTCGGGCGCAGACGCGGGGGAACACCCACCCGTCCACGTCATCGTCCTCGTCGTGCACCACATCAGTGCCGACGGTGCGTCGATGGCGCCGCTCGCCGGCGATCTGGTCGCCGCGTATTCGGCGCGGGTGGCGGGAAACGAGCCGGATCGGGTGCCACTGGGTGTGCAGTACACCGATTTCGCGCTGTGGCATCGCGAACTGCTCGGCAGCGAGTCCGATCCGGAATCGATGGCCGCACAGCAGATCCGGTACTGGGGTGAGGTTCTCGCGGCCGCGCCGGACGCCCTGGAGCTGCCCAGCGATCGCCCGCGCCCGGCCGTGCAGTCGATGCGCAGCGACGATGTCGCCTTCAGCATCGACGAGCGGATGCATCGCGGGCTGGTCGAGGCCGCGGCGGCGAACAACGTCAGCGTCTTCATGGTGGTGCACGCCGCGCTGGCGGTGCTGCTCGCACGGCTCGGCGGCACCGACGACATCGTCATCGGCACACCGGTCGCGGGCCGGGGCGAGGCCGCGCTCGACGACCTCGTCGGCATGTTCGTCAACACGCTGGCCCTGCGCACCCCGGTCGATCCGGGCGCCGGTTTCCGGCAGCTGCTCGGCGAGGTGCGCGCCACCGACCTCGAGGCCTTCGCCCGCGCGGATGTGCCCTTCGAGCGACTCGTCCAGGTGCTCGACCCGGTCCGCTCTACCGCCCATCACCCGCTGTTCCAGGTGTCGCTGTCGCTGCAGAACTTCGTCGAGCCGGTCCTCGAACTCCCCGGCCTGCGGTTCGAGGTCGAGGACTTCGATCGTCGCTCCTCCGCCTTCGACCTCACCCTCGATCTGCGCGAACGCTTCGACGAGACCGGCCCCGCGGGCATCGAGGGCGTACTCACCTACGCGACGGATCTTTTCGACGCACCCACTGTCACCGAGTTCGCCGCCAGATGGCGCCAAGTGCTCACCGCGGTCCTCGCCGACCCAGACCTCCGCATCGCCGACATCGATATTCTCGCGGAATCCGAACGCGCCGAACTGGTCCCGGTCCGCGGCCCGTCCACCACCGGCACGACCACCCTGGCCCGCCTGCTCACCGCCACGGCCGCCACCCACCCGAACCGCCCCGCCCTCGTGATTCAGATCCCGGACGATCGCACCACCGTCCCCGGCAGTCACGCCCCTGCCGCCGGCACCACCTCCGATTTCGTCGACCGACGCGGATCCGGGACAACCATCTACCGGGCCCTCGACGCACGCTCGAACCAGCTGGCCCGGCTGCTCATCGACGCCGGCGCACGCACCGAAACCGTGGTGGCACTGGGGCTTCCGCGCTGCGCCGAGCTCCACATCGGCATCTGGGCGGCGGCCAAGGCCGGCGCCGCGTTCCTGCCGGTGGACCCGAAGCATCCCACGGATCGGATCACGCACATGCTTGCCGATTCGGGTGCTCCGGTGGGGCTGACGCTGGCCGCCTACCGGCCGCGGCTGCCCGACACCACGAGGTGGCTGGTCCTCGACGACCCCGAATGCGCCGCCCACCTGGACGCGATGAGCGAGGCCGCGCTCACCACCACCGAACTCCCGGCCCCCATCCACCTCGACAGCCCCGCCTGGATGATCTACACCTCCGGCTCCACGGGAACGCCGAAGGGCGTCACCGTCAGCCACCGCGGGCTGGCCGACCTGGTCGCCGCGCAGCGCGCCGACCTGCGCCTGGATGAACAGGCCCGCGTGCTCCAGGTCGCCTCACCGAGTTTCGACGCGTCGATCTTCGAAGCCCTGATGGCCTTCGGCGCCGGTGGCGCGTCGGTGATCTCGCCGCCGGAGGTCTTCGGCGGCGGTCCGCTCGCGGAGCTGATCGCGGCGGAATCGGTGACGCACATGGTGATCACACCGTCGGCGCTGGCCACCATCGACCCGGCCACCGTCTCGACCCTGCGGGTCCTGGCTGTAGCCGGTGAGGCGGTCGGCCCCGACCTCGTCGCCCGCTGGTGCGGTGGCGGCTCCGGCCGGACCATGGTCAACCTGTACGGCCCGACCGAATACACCATCTGGGCCACGGGTTCGGCGCCGCTGTCCGCGGACGAACCGGTGACCATCGGCGCGCCGATCCGTGGCGCGGCCGCTCTCGTCCTCGACGACCGGCTGCGCCCGGTACCGGTCGGCGTCGCGGGCGAGCTCTACCTCACCGGCTCCGCCATGGCACGGTGCTACCACGCCCGGCCGGGCCTGACCGCCACCCGTTTCGTCGCCGATCCCTACGGCGCACCGGGCGAACGCCTCTACCGCACCGGCGATCTGGTGCGCTGGACCCGCAACGGCGACGAGCACCCGCCCCGGGAAGCCGCGCTGAACCTGGAATACCTCGGCCGCACCGACTTCCAGGTGAAGGTCCGCGGCCAGCGCATCGAGCTCGGCGAGATCGACGCCGTCCTCAGCCGCCTCGACGGCGTCGATGTCGCGGTGACACTGGGCGTCCCAGGACCGACCGGGGCGACGGCGCTCGCCGCCTACCTGGTACGCGTCCCCGGCACCGACCTCGACGTCGACCGGGTGCGCGCGGAGGCCGCCGACATCCTGCCCGGCTACATGGTCCCCGCCGCCTTCGTCGTCCTGGACGAGATCCCCATCAACGCCGTCGGCAAGCTCGACCGAAAAGCCTTGCCGGAACCAGAGTTCACGGTCGAGGACACCCCGTATCGCGCCCCGGAGACACCGACCGAGCACGTCCTCGCCGAGATCTACGCCGAGCTGCTCGGCCGTGATCGCGTCGGCGTCGACGATTCCTTCTTCGCCCTCGGCGGCGACAGCATCCTGGCCATCCAGCTGGTGACCCAGGCGAAGCTGCGCGGCGTGCACTGCACTCCGCTGCAAGTGTTCGAGCACCGCACGGTCGGCGCACTCGCGGCGGCCGTCGACACCGCCGGCGCGGCCGTCGTGCTGGCCGAGCTGCCCGGCGGCGGCGTCGGCGAGTTGCCCCTCACGCCGATCGTCCGATACATGGTCGAACGCGGCGGTGATTTCGACCGTTTCGCCCAGACCGCCGTGCTGGAACCGCCCGTCGGCATCGACCGCCACGGCCTGGTCGCCACCCTCGGCGCCGTGATCGACCGGCACGACATGCTGCGCGCGCGCCTGTGGCACGCCGACGACGACTGGCACCTGCGGGTCGCCGAACCCGGCTCCGTCGATGTCGACGCCCTCGTGCACCGTACCGAGTTCGACGCGGTCGACCCCATCGACCTGCGCGAGTACGCGCGGACCGAGCTGGAGGCCGCGATGGACCGCCTCGACCCCGCCGAGGGCGTGGTACTGCAGTTCTGCTGGCTCGACCCGATCGGTGACGCGGGCACCCGCACCCGGCCGGGGCGGTTGATCATCGTCGCCCACCACCTCGCCATCGACAGCGTCTCCTGGCGAATCCTGGTGCAGGACCTGATCGGCGCGTGGGCGCAGGTCTCGGCCGGCGCCACCCCCGTCCTGGCCGAGGTCGGCACGTCCATGCGCCGCTGGTCGCACGCGCTCACCGAGGCGGCGCCCGCACGCGCCGACGAGCTCGGCTACTGGCGGCGCGTCGTCGACTGCCCCGACCCACCGCTCGGTGACCGGGCGCTCGATCCCGCGATCGACCTGAGCCCCACTGTGCGCCGCCTGGACCTCGAGGTCAGCGAGGAGGTCACCGCCGCCCTGCTCACGACCCTGCCGCGCCTGTTCCACGGCAGCGTCACCGACGGCCTGTACGCCACCTTGGCGTTGGCGCTGGTGCGCTGGCGGGCCCGCCGCGGCATCGACGCTCGCTCGGCACTGCTGCGGCTGGAAGGCCATGGGCGCCAAGAGGAAATCGTGCCCGGCGCCGACCTGTCCCGGACCATCGGCTGGTTCACCTCGCTGTATCCGGTGCGCCTCGACCTCGACGACATCGATCTCGACGACGCGTTCGCCAGCGGTCCCGCCATGGGCACCGCCATCCGGGCGGTCAAACATCAGCTACTCGCGGTGCCGGACAAGGGCATCGGCTTCGGGCTGCTGCGCTATCTCGATCCGGCGAGCGCCGCCCAGCTCCCGAACCGCCTGCCCGGACAGATCGTCGTCAACTACCTCGGCCGGCACACCTCGACCGAGATCCCCGCCGGGCTGGAAGGTCTCGGCTGGCTCCCCGCCGATGACCTGGGCGACCTGCACGCCGCCGAACACGCCGATGTCCCGGCCATGTCGGCGATCGATGTGAACGCCCTGGTGGTCGGCGACCGGTTGCGCGCCGACCTCGGCTACCCGCAACACCTCCTGACTCGCGAGGCCGTCGCCGAACTCGCCGAGCTGTGGACCGAAGCCCTCACCGCGGCAGCGCGATTCGCCGACTCCCCGGCCGCCCGCCAGGCCGCCGCCGAGGAATCCGCCGCGCTGGCCGCGCGGGCCGCCGACGCCGGACCCTCCGGGCTCGGCCTGGACGTGCTGCTGCCGATCCGGCTCGGTGGCGACCGGCCCGCCCTGTTCTGCGTGCACTCCTCCTCCGGAATGTCGTGGAGTTACCTGGGTTTCGCCGAGCGCCTGCGTCCGGGCCGCCCGATCTACGGCCTCCAGGCGCCCGACCTCAGCGGCCGCGAACCCTCGGCCCGCTCGATCGAGGAGTTCGCGCGACGATACGTGCGCGAGATACGGGCCGTGCAGCCACACGGCCCGTACCACCTGCTCGGCTGGTCCTTCGGCGGACTGATCGCGCACGCCATGGCCGTCGAGCTGGCGGCCGCGGGCGAGCGGGTCGGCGTGGTCGCTCTGCTCGACACCGACACCGCCGACATCGACGGCGACACCATCGAACGCCTGACCCCCGGCGCCTTCATCAACACCTTCGGCTCGATCTTCGGCATCGACAACGTCCCCGCCGAGGCCACCGCCGCCGAAGCCGCGCAGCTCATCACCGCGAAGATGGGCGGGGTCGAACTCCTCGACGCCGCCACCATCGAACGCATGGCGGGTTCCTACAACGCCTCCGCCGGGACCCGCACCGGCTACCAGCGCCCCGTCTACCACGGCGATGTCCTGTATTTCACGGCCACCGTCGAGCCCGCCGAATGGATGGGGCCCGAGGGCTGGCGGCCCTACGTGACCGGCGAGATCGTCGATGTGCCCGTCGACGTGACGCACGACGAGATGACGAATCCGCAAGCACTGTCGGCGATCTCGCCGGTGCTCGACGACCATATGGAAGCAGGAGACCGATGAGCGCAACGAGTTCCGGCGGCGTGATCGTCGAGGGCATCGAGAAATCTTTCGGCGAGGTCCATGCCCTGCGCGGCGTCGATTTCGAGGCCAGGCCCGGGGAGGTGCTCGGGATACTCGGGCCCAACGGAGCGGGTAAGACCACCATGGTCAATGTCTTGTCGACGCTGATCAGCCCCGACCGCGGCCGCGCGGTGGTGGCGGGCCACGATGTCGTCGCCGACCCGGCCGCGGTGCGCAGGTCCATCATGCTGACCGGGCAGTACGCCGCCCTGGACGACATGCTCAGCGGCTACGAGAACCTCGTGATGTTCGGCCGGTTGATGGGCCTGCGCAAACCCGCCGCCAAGGCCAGGGCCAGGGAACTGATCAGCGAGTTCGATCTGGATCGGGCCGCCGACCGCCGCGTCGGCACTTACTCCGGCGGCATGCGCAGGCGCATCGATATCGCCTGCGGGCTGGTGGTGCGCCCCGACGTGGTGTTCCTCGACGAACCGACCACCGGTCTCGATCCGCGCAGCAGACAGGGGGTGTGGGACCTCGTGCGCGGCTTCAAGAAGGAGGGCATCACCACCCTGCTCACCACCCAGTACCTGGAGGAGGCCGACGCGCTCAGCGACCGGATCATCGTGATCGACCACGGCGTCGTCATCGCCTCCGGCACCGCCGACGAACTCAAGCACCGCACCGGCGGCAGCTACTGCGAGATCGTCCCGCTCGACCTCGAGGAACTGCCCGCCATCGTCGCCGCGCTCGACTCGCTGCTGCCCGCCGAGCACCTGGCGGCGCTGCCCCCGGAGGCGGATCGCATCACCATTCCGGCCCCCGACGGCGCCAAGACGCTCGCCGAGGCCCTGCGCAGACTCGACGACGCGGCCGTCGAGCTCGTCGACATCGCCCTGCGCCGCCCCTCCCTCGACGACGTGTTCCTCCAGCTCACCGGACACCTCGCCACGACGGAGACCGAATCCGAGGCGTTCTCATGACCGCCACCACCTGGCGCACCGACTTACGCGCCGCCCCCGATACGGTGCAGCAGTGGTGGGTGCTCACCACCCGGCTGATCGTCCCGTCGGTGAAATCCGGCGAAGTGCTGGCCTCGGTGGTGGCGCCCGCCGCCTTCACCGCCAGCTTCTACATTCCGCTCAAGACGGTGATGATGTTCTCCGGCAACGGATTCAGCAGCTACGCCCAGTACATGATGCCGCTGGTGATCCTGCAGGCCGCCGCCTTCACCGCCATCTCGGCGGCGTTCCGGTCGGCCACCGATTCGGTCGCCGGGCTCAATCGGCGCTTCGGCTCGATGCCGTTGCGACCGCTCGTTCCGGTGGCGGCGCGCATGTCGGCCAATGTCTTCCGGCTGCTGATCTCGTTGGCGGCGGCGGTCGTGGCCGGGTACGTCATCGGGTTCCGGTTCCGGCTCGATGCCGCGCACACCCTCGGTTTCCTGGCGTTCTCGCTGCTCATCGGCCTCGCCTTCACGCTCGGGGCCGATGTCATCGGGACCGTCTCGCGCAGTCCGGAGGCCACCTCGCAGGCGCTGGTGTTGCCCCCGTTGATCTTCGGCATGCTCTCGACCGGGCTCGCGCCCGCGAGTCAGTTCCCCAGCTGGATCCAGTGGTTCGTCCGCAATCAGCCCGTCTCGCAGTTCGCGACCGCGCTGCGTGCCCTGGCCGGCGACACCGCGGGCAACGCGGGCACGGTGAGCTGGTCGCTGATGGGCCCGCCGCTGCTGTGGGTGGGCGCGATCCTGCTGATCTGTACCCCACTGGCCATCCGGTTGAGCGCGAGGAGGGCGTGATGTCCATGACGAACCCCGCCTCGGAGACCTCGGCGGTCGCACTGGTCCGGCACACCGTGATCCAGACGCAGCGGCTGCTGCTGCGCTGGGCCCGCAACCCGATCACCCTGCTAGAGACGCTGCTCATCCCGTGTCTGCTGCTGATCATGCTCGACATCGTGGTGGGCGGGCAGATCCAGAAGTTCACCGGCGAGGACGCGCTGTACGGTTCGGTGCCGATGGTGGCCATCGTCGGCGCGCTCTCCGGCGCCGTCGCGAGCGGGGTGCTGCTCGGCCGCGAGCGCGACGCGGGACTGCTGGCCCGGTTCTGGGTGCTGCCGGTGCATCGCGCCTCCGGACTGGCCTCGCGCATCATCGCCGAGGGCTGCCGGATCGTCCTCGGCACCATCGCCGTGGTGCTCGTCGGTTTCCTGCTCGGCTTCCGTTTCCATCAGGGCCCACTGGCCGCGCTGGTATTCCTGCTGGTGCCCGTGCTGTTCGGGCTGGCGTTCGCCACGATCGTCACCGCCGTCGCCGTGTTCACCGCGAAAGCCTCACTGGTGGAGGGCATCACGATCCTCACCTCGCTGATGATGTTCTTCAGCACCGGGTTCGTGCCGCTCATCGCTTTTCCCACCTGGATCCAGCCGGTGGTGCGCAATCAGCCGATGTCGGTCGCCGTCGACGCCATGCGCGGGCTCGCCGACCACGGGCCCATCGCCCGGCCGCTCACCCTCACCCTGATCTGGTCGGCTGCCGCCATCGTGCTGTTCGCGGTGCCCGCCGCGATCGGCTTCCGGCGGGCCAGCCGCCGGTGACCTCGGCCCGCGACCGTCGCGCCGGGGACCACGCAGTACCCTCGTGCGCATGCCGGTGAGCGCCCGAGAACGCACCCGATTCCGCCGCACCGCCGAGCAGGGCCGTCGGGCCCGCTCGCGCGGCGTGCTCGCCGTCGCCGCGCTGCTGTGCGTCGCCGTGGTCAGCGCCGGATGCGCGGACAAGCACGACGACGCGAGCACGATCATCCGCACCACCACCAACATCGCCGGCGCCGGAGTGGTCGGCGCCGATCGCGACACCGCGACCGCCTGCCCCCTGCCGAGCGCCCCCGATCCGGCCCAGGGCGCGACCCGCACCGTCACCCACGCGGCCGGTACCTCGCAGGTCCCCGCCGATCCGCAGCGCATCGTGGTGCTCACCAGCTCGGCGCTCGACGCCGCCTGCGCGGTCGGCCTGTGGGAGCGGGTCGCCGGCGCGGTGACCCTCGACGGCCCACGGCCGCAGCCGATGTACCTGGGCTACGGCGTGCTCGAGGTGCCAAGCGTCGGTCCGATCGGGCAGCCCGATCCCGCGCGCATCGCGGAACTGAAACCCGACCTGATCCTCGGCGACGTCGCCCCCGCCGCGGGTGGCTACGCGGCGCTCAGCGCGATCGCCCCGACCGTGCTGATCGGCTCGGGCGGCAGCTGGCAGTCCGATTTCGCCGCCTACGCCGCGGGCATGGGCCGCGACGGCGCCGCCGATGCCGCGCTGGCGAACTACCTGACCGAGGCGCGCGACCTGGGCACCGCGCTCAACGCGAATCAGTCGCAGGCCTCGGTGCTGCGCTTCACCGCGGACACCACCCAGGTGCAGGGCACCGAAACCTTCGCCGCGCAGATCCTGTCCGATGTCGGCGTGCAGCGCCCCACCGCCCAGCGCGGCACCTCCTTCGACATCACCACGGGCGAACTGGCCGACAAGGCCGAGGGCGACATCATCTACGTGATGTTCGCGGGCGAAGCCGGCGAGGACCACGGCAAGAAGGTGCTGCGTTCGGACGAGTTCGAGGAACTCGGCGCGGCCACCGACCGCCGCGTCTTCGCTGTCGACGACGCCATCTGGCACACCACCGGCCTCACCGCCGCCCGCGCGGTCCTCACCGACCTGCGCAACAGCCTCAACGGCTACGTCACCGACTGATCGGTCGCCACCGCCGCTGCCCGCCTGACGATCCTCTGCGACGACAGAGATTCGCGGCCATCGCCCGCATGACCGGGCAACCCGTCACGTTCGTCGCGACGCCCGGCGGCAGCGACGGCCAGGGGAATGCACGTCAGTCGAATTGCACCGTCGCCAGCATGGCGCGCGCGAGTTGTTCGGGATCATTCGAGGTGGCCAGTTCCGAACCTTCCAGCGCGCCCTCCCGCCACAGCGTGGCGAACCCGTGCACCAGTGACCACGCGGCGAGGCGGGTGGAGCGCTGCCGATCCGCCGACTGTCCCGACCGCAGTTCCGCGATCCCCGACCGCAGGGCCGCCCCCGAGCGTGCCCTGGCGGCGAGCAGATCGGGATCGTCGGCGCGCAGCACCTCGCGGCGATACATGATGTCGAACCGGCCGGGATGGGCGAGGGCGAACCGGATGTAGGCCACCGCGACCTCGCGCATGTCGTCGCCCGCCGCCGCCAATTCCGTTGCCAGCAACTCGAATCCCTCGATCGCGAGCGCGGTGAACAGGCCGGCGCGGTCCCCGAAGTGATGCGCGGGCGCCGCGTGCGAGACCCCCGCGCGCCGTGCCAGCGCACGCAACGACACCGCCTCGACGCCCTCCGCCGCGATCTGCTCCGCCGCCGACTCGAGCAGCGCCGCCCGCAGATCCCCGTGGTGATACCCGGTTTTGCTCATGCCTCGATCCTCGCCCACAAACTTGCCATTGACAAGTTTCCCGGTCGGTGTCAATCTTTCCAGTGTCAAGATTGTTGCCAGCGCTCGCCCCGAGGAACTTCCATGGCCCCCTTCATCGTCCTCATCACCGTCACCGCCCTGACCCGCCTGATCGGCTGGCTCACCGACCTCACCTGGCCCGACTCCTGGCCGCACGCCCTCACCGCCGGCCTGGCCGCGATGTTCACCCTCACCGCCACCGCCCACTTCCAGCAGCCCCGCCGCGCGGCCCTCATCGCCATGGTCCCGCCGAGCTTCCCCTCGGCCCCCGCCATGGTCACGCTCACCGGCATCCTCGAAATCGCCGGCGCCATCGGCCTTCTCATCCCCGCGACCACCACCCTCGCCGCCGCGTGCCTCTTCGCCCTCCTGCTGGCCATGTTCCCCGCCAACATCCGCGCGGCCCGCGAGGATCTGGGCATCAAAACCATGCCGCTCCCCGCTCGCACCGCCCTCCAGGTACTCTTCCTCGCCGCGTGCGCCGTCGTCGTCGTCGCGAGTTGATCGAGCCGGCCCGGCGGAACTCGGCGCTCGAGCGCCCCGCGCTGCGCCTCGGGACGTCCTGCCGAATCGGCACCGCGATTCGGCCCAGGTCTAGTTCGACGGGGGTCCCGCGCGCAAACCCCGATGGACGGTGTCGGCGAAGGCGGTGAGGTCGCGGATCAGGATGTCGATGTCGCCGGTGGCGCCCGCGTCGGTGTGCAGCCAGTCGGAGACGGTTTCGAAGAGGCCGCCGATGGTGGCGACGGCCAGGGCGTGCAGGTCGATGCCGATGCCCTCGGGGGCCACGAATCCGTATTCGCGCCAGAGGGTTTCGAGGAACTGGGCGGCCCAGCGGCGGTTGACGCGGCGCTGCTGTTCGACCTTGGCCGAGATACCGCTGGCCTCGCCGAAGGTCACCTTCGCCACGCGCGGGTCGTCGACCATCGAGTGGGCGAAGGCGCCGATGACGGCGGCCACCACGTCGCGGCGGTCGCCGGAGGAGTCGGCCAGTGCCGCGGCGACCATGTCCTGGGCGCGTTCACTCTGCTGCTGGAGCAGGGCCAGGTAGCAGTCTTCCTTGCTGTCGAACAGCTCGTAGAACGCCTTGTTGCCGACGAACGCGGTCTGGCAGATCTGTTCGATCGCGGTGTTGACATAGCCCTCGGCGGCGATCAGCTCGAACGCGGCGGCCAGGATCTGCTCGCGGCGACGGGCGCGGCGCTGTTCGGCGTCCAGTCCTTGGATGCGCCGAGAGCGCACTGGACTCTTGTCGGTCGACGTCACGCAGCTCAGCCTACAGATCAGCCAATAAGAACAAGACCTCTTGTTCAAAACAAGAGAACCTGCTGTAATCGGCATCACCTACCGAAGGAGATGCCATGCGACGCTGCACGGCCACCCACCGATCCCGTCTCGGCGCCACCGCCCTGCTCAGCGCCGTCGCGCTGGCGCTGGCCGCGGGGACTGCCACCGCCGACGACTTCCAGCTCCCCCCGCTGCCGAACGAGGCGCAGGTGTATCCGGCGGTGGTCCCGCTGCCGACACCACAGCACGACCCCTGGTACGCCGACCCTGCCGATCTCGACAGCCGCGCCAACGGCGATGTCCTGCGGAGCCGGGTGGTGCAGACCTACGCGCTCGGCATCCCCGTTCCCGTCCACACCACCCAACTGCTCTTCCGCAGCACCGACGCGCAGGACACCCCCATCAGCACCGCGACCACCGTGCTGGTGCCGGGCATTCCGTGGCTGGGTCCCGGTGCGCGACCGCTCATCTCGTACCAGGAGGCCATCGACAGCCTCGGCCAGCAGTGCAATCCCTCGTACACCCTGCGGGCGGGCATCCAGAAGGAAGTCGCGCTGATCGGCCAGTTCCTGTCGGCGGGCGCCGCGGTCGCGGTCACCGACTTCGACGGGAAGCGGAACACGATCATGTCCCCGGCCGAGGGAAGGATGGTGCTCGACGGCATCCGCGCGGCCAAGCGCGGCGGACTCGGCCTCGAAGCCTCGCCGGTCGGGCTGTGGGGCTACTCCGGCGGCGGCAACTCCTCGGCGTCGGCGGCCGAACAGCGCAGGCACTACGCGCCCGAACTCGAGATCAAGGGCAGCGCGCAGGGCGGCATCCCCGGCGACAAGGTCGCCATCGCCCCCTTCGCCATCTCGGGTCAGCAGCCGCAGGCCAATTTCACCGGCTGGCTGGCGGTGCTCGGCCTGGCTCGCGAGTACCCCGAATTCGATCAGGCCTTGCGGACCTACCTCACGCCCGAGGGCAAGCAAGTGGCGGCCGATCTCGAAAACCGTTGCCTCTACACCACTGTCGCGTCCACCCTGCTGCGCCCCGTGGCGGACTACCTGACCGATCCCGCGGCCGCGCTGGCCGCCGCACACGAAGCACTCTCGGCGGCGAGTTTCGGCCGTCCCGAGAACACGCCCGACATCCCGTTGCTCATGTGGCACTCGACCACCGATCAGCTGCTGCCCGCCGAGCTCGCCATCGACGAGATCGCGGCCGGCTATTGCGCGCGCGGGGTGAACATGCGGATGTTCCGGGTACCGATGTCGGAGCACATCAGCGCCGAGATCGTGCCCGAGCTGGGCACCGTCGCCTGGTTGCTCGCGGTGACCGCGGGTGCGGATCCGGGGCCGCGGGTATGTTGAGATCCGGATTCCTTGTACACCAGGGTGTTTCATGATGAGCCGACGCCGGGTGGTACGCGCCGCGGGCACATCGCTGCGGCAACTCACGGTCATGCAGCGGGCCGGGCTGATCGATCTCCGCCGCCCGGCCGAGCTCGTCCGGACCGCCCGCACCATGCGCACACTGGGTCCGATCGCCGGGGGCATCCGCACCTCGGCACGCCGGGTTCCGGACCGGATCGCGCTCGTCGACGGCACCCGCCGGGTCAGCTACGGGGAACTGGACCGCCGCACCGACGCCATCGCCGCGCGCTGGCACGGCGAGGGATTGTCCGCGCGGGACACGATCGGGGTACTCGCGCCCGACGGGCTGACACTGGTCGAAACCATGGCCGCCGCGGCCAAACTCGGTAGCAAGCTGGTACTGCTCAATACCGGGTTCGCGGCGGCGCAGCTGCGGGACGTGCTGGTCCGCGAACAGGTCGGCGCGCTCGTGCTCGATCCGGCGCTGTCCGAGCACGCGACGGATCTGCCCGAGGGAATCACCCTGCTCGATCCGAGTCCCTCCCCCGCTGCCGAGAGCACCGCATCCGGGGCACGCACTGCCGCCGACGCATCGCGCGGTGACGACCGGCACGCGGCCGGAACAGCGGGTCGCTCGGCGCACCACGGTCGGTGGCCCGGCAGACTCGCCGAAAGCAGGGCGCGGCTCCCCGATCCGGCGCGGCAGGGCGGCTTCGTCCTGCTCACCGGCGGCACCACGGGCACACCGAAGGGCGCACCGCGCCGGGTCGAATCACCCTTGGCCGGAGCACAATTCGTCGACCGAGTGCCGTTGCGACGAGGACAGACGATGCTGCTGTGCGCCCCGCTGTTCCATGGCACCGCCCTGTCGCAGTTCATCCTCGCGCTCAACCTCGGGTCGACGATCGTGCTGCACGGCAAGTTCGACGCGGCCCGCGCGCTCGCGCAGCTCACCGAGCATCGTGCCGAGATGATCGTGGTGGTCCCGACGATGCTGCGCCGCATCCTCGACCTCGGTCCACGAGCGTTGACCGCCGCCGACACCAGCGCGCTGCGCATCGTGTTCACGGCGGGCGCGGCACTACCTTCGTCACTGGGGACGCGGGCGATCGAGACATTCGGGCCGGTGCTCTACAACTTCTACGGCTGCACCGAGACCGGCACCGCCACCATCGCCACGCCCGAGGACTGGATCGCCGCGCCCGGCACCGTCGGCAGGGCACCGGTCGGTATCACCGTGGCGCTCTTCGACGGTGACACCCCGGTCACCGCGCCGGGGGCGGTCGGCACCGTGCACGTCGGCAACTCGATCGCCTTCCACGGCTATTCCGGTGGTGGCTCGAAACAGGTTCGCCACGGCCTGATGAGCACCGGCGATCTCGGCCACTTCGACAGCGGTGGAAGGCTTTTCATCGACGGACGCGACGACGACATGATCGTCTCGGGCGGGGAGAACGTCTTTCCCGGCGAGGTCGAGGACCTGCTCTACCGGCACCCGGCGGTCACCGAGGCCGCGGTGATCGGCATCCCCGACGACGAGTTCGGACAGCGCTTGGCGGCTTTCGTCGTCCGCGCCGCCGACCTCGACGCCGATGCGGTCCGCGCCTATGTGAAGGACAACCTGGCCCGGTTCAAAGCACCGCGTGAGGTGGTGTTCGTCGACGAGCTCCCGCGCACCCCGACCGGCAAGATCGACCGCCGCGGCTTGGCGGCACTGCGCTGACACGGTGGCGGCGGCGAGGGGTCGCCGCCACCGTCAACACGCGTCGGCGACGGTGGATGTGTCGTCGCGAGCGCTTCTTCCACGTCGCCTGCCGTCGAGCGCGTCGGCCAGCACCGGCCCGATCGTGCGCAAGGCGCGCTCGCCGGTGATGTCCCAGTGGGTCGCGTCCACCGGCACGTCGCGGATGGTCCCGGCGACGAGGTCGCGCCAGGCTCCGGCCGCCCTGCCCTCGCCGCGGTCGTCGCGGTCGGCGGTGAAGAACAGCAGGTCGCCGTCGAAGACACGGGGGCGGTGGGCCGCCCCGATCACCTGTGTGTGCAGGATCCCGGCGAAGAGCCGGTGCACCCGGTCCTCGGTCAGTTCCTCGAAGGGGCCGGGCAGGCTCGACACCAGGTTGACCGCATCGGCCGGCGTGAAATCGGTGACCGGAGTGGCGAGTTCGTGTTCGGTGCCGAACTGGCCGAGCAGGTCGCCCACCGTCACGGGTTCTTCGCCGCGATACCCGACGTCGCCGATGAAGGAATCGAGCATGGCCAGCACCTCCACCCGCTCCCCCAGCTCCCGCAACCGGACCGCCATGGCGTGCGCGATCACGCCGCCGACGCACCAGCCGAGCAGCCGATACGGTCCGTGGGGCTGGACGGCGCGGATCCTGGTCACGTAGTCGGCGGCCAGTGCCTCGATCGACTCGGGGTGCGCTTTCTCCTCGGCGATCGACGGCGACTGCAATCCATAGATCGGGCAGGACAGTTCGGCGGACAGACCGGCGAAGCTCCACGCCAGGCCGACCACCGGGTGCACGCAGAACAGCGGCGCGCCCCGGCCACGTCCGCGCAGCGTGAGCACCGGCGCCAGGGCGGATTCGGCGGATCCCTCGGCCACTCGGCGGGCCAGTTCGGCCGGGGTGGGATCGCTGAACAGCCAGGCGAGGGCGACCTCGTTCGACAGTGCGGAACGCAGGCGGGCCACCACTCGGGTCGCCACCATCGAGTTGCCACCGAGATCGAAGAAGGAGTCGTCCGCGCCGACCCGGTCGACGCCGAGGAGTTCGGCGAACACCGCCGCGATCGTCCGCTCGGTCGCGCCCTCGGGCGCTCGATACGCGCGATCGGAGCCGAACTCGGGGGTCGGCAGCGAGGCGAGCGCGAGTTTCCCGTTCGGGGTCAGGGGCAGGCCGTCGATCACCACGACCGCGGCCGGAACCTGATACTCGGGCAACAGGTTTCGCACCTGTGCGCGCACGGCCGCTCCCGAGATCTCCGCTCCCCGCGCGGGCACCACATAGCCGACCAGCCGAGGCCCGGTCGCCGGATCGTCGCGCACGACCACGACCGCCGCCGCGACACCGGCGCACTCCAGCAGCGCCACTTCGACTTCGGCCGGTTCGATCCGATAGCCGCGAATCTTCACCTGGCGGTCCGCACGGCCGAAGTGCTCCAGACCGCCCTCGCGGTTCCAGCGGCCGAGATCACCCGAGCGGTACAGGACGCCACCCCTCGCATTCGGATCAGCGACGAATCTGGACGCGGTCAGGCCGGGCCGACGCAGGTAGCCGCGCGTGACCTGGGCACCTCCGACGTAGATCTCACCGACGACACCGGTCGGGACGGGGTGCATCCGGTCGTCGAGGATCTGGACGGTGAGCCCGTCGAGCGGCCTGCCGATCGGGCTGCCCGCCCGGCGATGCTCGCCGTCGGTGATCGTCGCTAGCGTGACGTGCACGGTGGTCTCGGTGATGCCGTACATGTTCACCAGTCGCGGACCGTCGGCGCCGTGTCGATCCAGCCATGCGGTGAGGCGGCGTGGATCCAGCGGCTCGCCACCGAACACGATGCGGCGCAGGCTCAGTGGGGTGTCCCCCGCCTGTTCGTCCGCCTCGTCCAGCCCGGCGAACGCCGAGGGTGTCTGGCCGAGCACCGAAACCCTTTCGCGACACAGCAGTTCGCGAAACAGCTCGGGTGAGCGGGCGGTATCGCGGTCGATCACCACCAGCGCGGCGCCCGTGGTGAGCGCGCCCCACATCTCCCATACCGCGAAATCGAAAGCGGCCGAATGGAACAGGGCCCAGACATCGGACGAGCGGGTGGCCAGCGCCCGCCGGGAGCGCTCGAGCAGCGCCACGATCTGACGGTGCTCGACCGCCACGCCCTTGGGTGCACCGGTGGACCCCGAGGTGTAGATGACGTAGGCGACGTTCTCCGCGCGGGCCGGTGGGCAGTGGGCATGATCGACCGCGCCGCCGACCGCGCGCACGACCGATCCGTCCTCGATCACGCACACCGGCCGGGCATCGGCCAGCAGGTAGTCGATCCGCTCGCGCGGCGACTCCGGATCGACGGGCACGTAGGCCGCGCCACTGCGCACCACCGCGAGGATCGCGACGACCAGGTCCGCCGTTCGCCCGACGAGGACGGCCACGCGGCGCTCCGGACCGGCTCCGGCGGCCACCAGGCGCCGGGCCAGGGCGGCGCTGCGATCGTCGAGCTCCCGGTAGGTCAGCGTGGTCGACCCGGCGCGCACCGCCACGCCGGACGCGTGCCGGTGAGCGGCGATGTCGAACAGATCGTTCAGCGTGCGGTGGTCGAGACGATGCGCGGCAGGCAAGGCCGCCGGGCCGGTCGCGTCGGCCAGGTCGATGTCACCGACGGTCACGGCGGGGTCCGCGGCGATCGCGCGGGCGATCCGCTCGATGGTGTGGGCGAACAGCTCGATCGTCGGGCGGTCGAACAGGTCGGTCGCGTAGGTGAGCGCCAATGCGATGGTGTCGGCCGCCGGGTCCGACATCGTGAGCTGGAGATCGAATTTCGCCGGGGTGAGCGAAGTTTCGACGGGCTCGACGACCAGCCCCGCGGCAGTCGTGTCGACGGCGGCGGTGGCGGTGAGCACCACCTGGAACAGCGGGTGATACGCGCGGGTGCGCGGCGGATCGATCGCCTCGACGACTCGTTCGAACGGCAGATCGGCATTGGCCAGCGCGCCCAGGTCGATATCGCGGACGCGCGTGAGCACGGCGGCGAAGGAGTCGGCGGGCTCGACCGTCGCGCGCAGCACGACCATGTTGACGAACATGCCGACCAGCTCGTCCAGCTCCGGTCCACCGCGATCGGCCACCGGGGTGCCGATGGCGATATCGGCGCCCGCGCCGGACCGGCACAGTGCCACGGCGAGGATCGCGTGCAGCACCATGAACTGGGTCGCGCCGTGCGCCACCGCGGTCCGGCGCAGCGCCGTCGCGAGCTCGGCGTCGAGTTCAACGGTGACCACCGCGCCCGCGCCCGATGCCACGGCCGGAAGGGGCCGGTCGACGGGGAGGTCGATCCGGGGTGGGAGCCCGGCGAGTCTGGCCCGCCAGTACCGCAGCTGTCCGTCCAGGTCCGCCGCGCCCGCCCGGTCGGTGAGCCAGTCATGTTGTGCCAGTGCGTAATCGGCGTAGGTGACCGGTAGTGGCTCGAAGTCGGGCGGGCCGCCGTGTCGCCGAGCCGCGTACGCGGTGAACAGATCCCGCGCCAGCGGGCCGAGCGACCATCCGTCGGCGCTGATGTGGTGGATGATCACCGCCAGTACATGCTCGTCCTGGCCGGTCGCGAACAGCCGGGCGCGCAGCGGTGGTTCCGATGTGAGATCGAAACCGGCGCGGCCGAATTCGTCCAGCGCGGCGGACAGATCAGCCGGGTCCACCGGCACCCGATCGAGCGAGCCGCGCGCGCCGTCGATCGGCAGCACACGCTGCACACCCACGCCATCGACCTCGGGATACAGCGTGCGCAGCGGCTCGTGCCGGTCGATCACGTCATCGAGCGCTCCCCGCAGCGCCGCGACCGACAGCGGGCCACGCACCCGCACGGCGAAGCCGATATTGTCCGCGGGCGACCGATGGTCGATCCGGTTCAGCACCCACAGGCGCCGCTGGGCGGGAGCCAACGGCACAACGTCGGGACGTTCGCGGCGGGTCACCGGCGGGCGCGGCGCCGTCCGCGAGAGGGCGCGGACCGCGGCGGCCAGTCGGGCCACGGTCGGCGCGTCGAAGACGGTGCGTACCGGCACGAGTTTGCCCGTCGCGGCACCGAGGCGGGCGCCGAGTTGCGCCGCGAGCAGCGAATTCCCGCCGAGCGCGAAGAAGTCGTCGTGCGCGCCGACCGAGGTACCGAGCAGTCCGGCCATGACCGTGCTCACCAGGCGTTCGACCGGATCGGTCGGCTCGGCGCCGTCACCGACCGCGAACGTGGGCGCGGGCAGGGCGGCCCGGTCGACCTTGCCGACCGGCGTCAAGGGCAACTCGTCGAGCACGACCACGGCCGCGGGCACGGCGTGGGCGGCGAGCCGCTCGCGCGCGAAGGCCAGCACGCCGGGGACGTCCACGGCGCGCCCCGGTTCGGCGACCACATAGCTCACCGGAACCAGCGCGCCCGCCGGGTTACGGCAGCCGGTCGTGAGTGCCGACCGGATGTCGTCGTGCGCGGTCAGCATGGCGTCGATCTCCCCCGGCTCCACTCGGATGCCGAGGACCTTGAGCTGAAAGTCCGTGCGGCCCAGGAACTCCAGCTGCCCGCCCGGATCGGCACGCACGAGGTCGCCGGTGCGGTACATCCGCGTGCCGGACGGCCCGGCGACGAACCGCGCCGCCGTCGCACCCGGTGCGCGTCGATAGCCACGCGCCACCCCCGGCCCCGACAGGTACAGCTCGCCGGGCGCGCCGACGGGCACCGGGCGCAGGCGCTCGTCCAGGACCAGTGCCGTCCAGCCGTCGAACACAGCGCCCAGCGCGACCCGCTCGCCGGCGACCAACCGCCGGGCGGTGACGAAGATCGTCGTCTCCGTGGGACCGTAGCCGTTCACGTACGTGCGGCCCGGCGCCCACCGCGCCACCAGCGCCGGGTCCGAGGCATCGCCGCCGACGAGCACCCCGCGCAGCGTGGTGTGCCTGCGCGGGTCGAGCGTCGCGAGCACGGCGGGCGTGATGATCGCGTGCGTCACCGCCTGCCCCACGATCAGCTCGTCGAGTTCGGCGCCGCCGGTGATCTCCGGCGGCACGATCACCAGCGTCCGGCCGTGGGCGAAGGTCAGCAGGAGTTCGTTGACGAAGAGGTCGAAACCAGGCGAGGCGATCTGCAGGACGCGCGCGTCGTCCAGCGGTCCGAGCGCGGCCGACACTTCGGCGAGCAGGGTGCCGAGCCCGCGGTGGGTCACCGCGACGGCCTTCGGCGCGCCGGTGGAACCGGAGGTGTAGAGGACGTACGCGAGCTGGTCCGGATGGGTCGGGGCCAGGCGGTCGGCATCGGTGAGCGGCGCCGGATCGTGCTCGGCGCAGCGGCGCACCAGGTCCTCGTCGTCGAGCACCACCCAGGTGATCCAGCTCGGCAGCCCGGCCAGCATGGCCCTGGTGGTGATGCCGATCCGGGCGCCCGCCTCGGCCAGCAGGTGCGTGCGGCGGCTCGGCGGCTGCCGCAGGTCGACCGCGAGGACCGCGGCGCCGGTCGCCGCGACCGCCCACACCGCACGCACCAACTCGACCGACCGCGGCACCGCCACCAGCACCACGGTCTCCGGCCCGGCCCCGCGCGTCACCAGCTCACGAGCGAGCCGGTGCGACGCGTCGGCGAGCGCCCGGT
The DNA here is from genome assembly GCF_029868625.1 of Nocardia neocaledoniensis. Taxonomy (GTDB): domain Bacteria; phylum Actinomycetota; class Actinomycetes; order Mycobacteriales; family Mycobacteriaceae; genus Nocardia; species Nocardia neocaledoniensis_A. Next base: position 23,241 of record NZ_JARWOJ010000382.1, read on the forward strand.
GAGTCCAGCTCCGCCCGCCGTCCACGACGGCGACGCCGTCCCCGCCCCCGGGGCGATCGAGGAGCTCACCGAACGTGCCCAGCTGCCGGATCGCGGTCATCCACCGATTAGACCGACAACCGCGTGGTTCCGAAAAGCCCGATTTCCAGGGGCAAACCGACGATCCGGGTCAGAACTCCCAGTCTTCGTCCTCGGTATTGACCGCCTTGCCGATGACGTAGCTCGAGCCGGAGCCGGAGAAGAAGTCGTGGTTCTCGTCGGCGTTGGGCGACAGGGCCGACAGGATGGCCGGGTTCACCTCGCACTCGTCCTTCGGGAACAGGCCCTCGTAGCCGAGGTTCATCAGCGCCTTGTTGGCGTTGTAGCGCAGGAACTTCTTGACGTCCTCGGTGAGGCCGACCTCGTCGTAGAGGTCCTGGGTGTAGTCGACCTCGTTGTCGTAGAGCTCGAAGAGCAGCTCGAAGGTGTAGTTCTTGAGCTCGTCGCGCTCGGCCTGGGAGACCAGTTCGAGGCCCTTCTGGTACTTGTAGCCGATGTAGTACCCGTGCACGGCCTCGTCGCGGATGATCAGCCGGATCATGTCGGCGGTGTTGGTGAGCTTGGCCCGCGAGGACCAGTGCATCGGCAGGTAGAAGCCGGAGTAGAACAGGAAACTCTCCAGCAGCGTGGAGGCCACCTTGCGCTTGAGCGGGTCGTCACCGTTGTAGTACGACAGGACGATCTCGGCCTTGCGCTGCAGGTTGCGGTTCTCCTCCGACCAGCGGAACGCCTCGTCGATCTCCTTGGTGGAGCACAGCGTGGAAAAGATGGAGCTGTAGCTCTTGGCGTGCACCGACTCCATGAACGCGATGTTGGTGTACACCGCCTCCTCGTGCGGGGTGAGCGCGTCGGGGATCAGCGAGACGGCGCCGACGGTGCCCTGGATGGTGTCCAGCAGCGTCAGGCCGGTGAAGACCCGCATGGTGAGCTGCTTCTCGTCGGTGGTCAGGGTGTTCCAGGAGGGGATGTCGTTGGACACCGGCACCTTCTCCGGCAGCCAGAAGTTGCCGGTCAGGCGATCCCAGACCTCGGCGTCCTTCTCATCGGGCACCCGATTCCAGTTGATGGCATGTACCCGATCGATGAGCTTCATTCCGCCTCCACACCTTTCCGCCAGACCGTTTACCCGCACCGCCGCCGTGCGCGAGCCCGTTCACCTGAACACTACTCGTAGTGGGTGACAACTCCGGTAAGCACAACAGCTTGTGTTGCGGCGTGGCACGTCCGGCCAGTACGACCACACCGACACACCACACACGCGGCCCCTATTGTGCGCCACGACCGCCGCCACGCCACCATCGCATCGCCAGAGATTCGCCACACGCGCGCACCGCCGCCTCGACGGGTGAATCCGGCCACGCACCGGAGTTCCCCGCGCTTTGCATTCCCCGCGTCCGCCCGGCAAACTGCGGCTCGCACGTCCGGCGCTCGGACAGCGTTCGTCCAGGGGGGATCAGCCATGCTTCGCCGCCTCATCGTGGCCGCCGCATCGGTGGTGTTGTCGCTCGGATCGACAGCGTGCGAGGAACCGCGACCGGTGCCCGTCCGCGTACCGATCGCCTGGAACACCGCGCCGACCACCGACGAGCAGCATCTCGCCGTCATGGCAGCGGCGCGCGCGATCGACCCGTGCGCGCTGATTCCACGGGCCACATTGGGCGAGATCGGGACGGTACCGACCGTCGTGGCGAGCGCGCCCGATACCTGTGCCGCCGAACTGAACTCCACCGAATTCGGCGCGAAGACCCGGGTGAGCTGGTCGCTGAACCTCGCGCCGGAACCGCTGGAACCGTTCGAGGGGAGCACGCGGACGCAGATCGGTGACGCCACCGTGTTCGCCGAGCGCCCGCGCGCCGATGCCGAGCCGGGCAGCATGGCCCGGACCTGCATGGCCACGGCCCGCTTCCCCGCAACGATCGGGCTGTTCGTCCAGGTCAGCACGCCGCTCGCCGACGAGCCGTGCGCGGTCGTCGACACCGTCCTCCCGCGCGCGCTCGAGCTGCTCCGCACCGAACCGGCCGTGGGCACCTCGCCGGACACCCCGAAAACTCCCCTCGCCGTGGCGGATCCGTGCGCCGTCCTGGCGACCCTCGGCGTCTCGACCCCACTGGCCAAGCGGTTCCTGCACGCGTGCGTGTTCGAGTACCGTGGCGTCGACATCGACTTGCAGTACGTCTACAACGACAGGGCCCTCGTCGCCGTCGGCGCTCCGATCCTCGTCGTCAACGGCCACCCCGGCTACGACCTGCGCAGCATCACCGAGACATCCTGGTACGGCGCCATTCTCGGCGCACCTCTCAGCCCGGCGGGGCCCACCTCGTCGACGGGTCCTAGGGTGCCCGCGGTGAAACTGACGGGCCGCGACCCCGCCGTCCTCCGCGAAGTCCTCGGCCACACCATGGACCTGTTCCCCGCCACCTGACCCCCCGAACCGCACGCGGCGCCGCCCCTGCTTCCAAACCACCACGCCGAGCGCGATCGATGGATGCGCGAGCTGACCGCACTGGTCGGTGCCGCCGTGCCGCGCGGGCTTCGTCGCCGTCGTCGGCCCGGAGCTGGCGCCGGGCCCGGCCGGCCTCGGCGGTAACGTGGTTCCGGTGGTCGACGTTTTCGCCGATACCGAGGATGTCGCGAAAGACGTGATGCGACAGCTTTTGCCGCTGTTCCCCGCGGCCTGATCCGAAGGGACCCGCCGTGCGACGGACACTCCTGCTCATCGCGGCGACCCTGATGCTGGTCGCCTGCCAGGGCGAATCGGTGGACGACAGCATGCCGCGGGGCGGGTTCTGGTCCACCGCGGCGATCTCGGACCAGGATCGGGCCGGGGTCTTGCGCAAGGTGCGCGCGCTCGATGTGTGCGGGCTGCTGCCGCGGGTCCGGCTGGGCACGCTGGGCAAGGTCAGGGATGTCGAGAACGTGCATCCCCAGCAGTGCAGGCTCAACATCGGTGTCGAGGGCCATCTCACGGGCATCGACGCGACGTGGAGCACCGGGGTGATGTTCTCCGGCGAGCCGTCGATGGACCTGCCGGTGCGCGAGCGGTCCATGGGCGATGTGCGGGTGCTGTTCCACGACGAGCCGTCCGGGTCCGACGATCCACAGGTGCGTGGGAGCTGTCAGGCGTGGGCGCGGTTCATCTCCGGCGCCGATCTGTCGATGAGTGTGCGCGCGCCCAGCGACGCCTGCGCGACCGCCGAGGCGTTGATGCGGATCGCGCTGGTCGCGTGGCGCGCCGAACCGGCGCAGGGCAGTTCCCCCGATTCGGACCGGACGGTGGTGACCGGTGCCGACCCGTGCGCCGTCGCCCCGCTGCTCGGCGTCACCGTGCCGGTGGCCGACCAGGGCGTCACGACGTGCCGGCTCACCGTCGACGGGCACGCGGCCGTGGTCACCTACGACTACAACGACGAGCGCTCGATCGTCGACGACACCCCGGCCTTCACCGTCGGCACCCGGCAGGTGTACCGCTTCGACGGGACGCAGTCCGAGGTCACCGCCCTGTCGGTGATCGTCGGCCCGCGCATGGCACCCGGCCCGACCGACGCCCTGCTCGGTCCCCGGGTGCCGACCGTCGCGGTGACCGCCGACTCGGCCGTCGCCGAGCGGGTCATGCGCGAGACCCTGGCCGTATTTCCCTGAGCAGGGTCACAACATTCCGGGCACGATGTTTGCGGCCGGATTGCCACCCGGGCAGACTCGGAGCGCGGACTTGTTCCACCGAGGACAGGGGTGCTGATGAATCGTCGGTTGGTACTGGCCGCCGCCCTGTTGCTGTGCTGCGCCGCCTGCGGTGACGACGACGCGGGCGAATCCTCGACGGAGGCCGTGCCGCCCGCGCCGGTGATCCCGGCGCCACCGCCCGAATTCTGGTCGCAGCCCGCCACGACCGAACAGCAGCGCGCGACCGTCGCCCAGGCGACCAGGCAGATCGACGTGTGCGCGCTGATTCCGCGCGACACGCTGTCGACCCTGGCCGAGATCCACGACGTGACGGTCGGCCTGGACTCGTGCCGCGCGGTGCTCGGCTCGGCGGCTCCGGGCGAGGGCACCACCCTCACCTGGCACGCGACGCTGCTGCCGGACCTGACCCCCGGCCGCGGTGTCAGCAAGAACCTCGGCGACGTGCAGATCCGCCTGGTCCCCGACCGCGACGAGGGCATGCCGCGTTCCTGCGGCGCCACCGCCCACTTCCCGGCGGGCGCCGCCTTCTACCTCGGCCTGACCACCCCACCCGGGCAGGACCCGTGCGCGGTCGCCGACGGCCTGCTGCCCGGCATGCTGGACCGCTGGCGGGCCGCACCGCCCCAGGGCACCTCCCCCGACACCGTCGCCACCGTGCTGCTCGGCGCCGACCCGTGCGCGGTCCGCGCGAAACTCGCGGGCACCGTCGACTCGGGCAAACAGCGCCTCACCGCCTGCCTGTTCCACTACCGGGGCGAGGACATCACCGTCAGCTACGAGTACCGGGTGCCGGCCTACCTGGCGGCGCGCAGTACCGAAGAGAAGATCGGCGACCGCACGGTGCACCGGTCTGTCTCGGTCTACGACAGCCGCATCCCGATGTACACCGCGGCGGTCGGCCCCGAATTACCCACCGAGAGCACAGCATTCGGCACCCGCCTGCCGATCGTCGAGGTGACCGCGGCCACCGACGATGTCGCCCGCGACGTCATGGGCCACATCCTGGCCATCTTCCCGCAGTCGTGATCGACCGGGGCTCGTCGCCCTCGCAGGTCCGGATATCGGAATGAGGGTGGGTGGGCGCGGGGTCAGATGCCGAGCACGAGCTTGGCCGTCGTGAAGTAGATGATCAGCCCGGTCGCGTCGACCAGGGTGGTCACCATGGGCGCCGAGACCACGGCCGGGTCGATGCGGAACTTCTTGGCCAGCAACGGCATCGTGCCGCCGATGGTGGCCGCCCAGCCGCAGATGATCACCAGGGTGATCGCCACGACGACCGCGATCTTCGGGCCGACGAACAGGGTTCCGATGAGCAGACCCGCCGCCGCGAGCATGCTGCCGAGCACCAGCCCGACCCGGCATTCCCGCCAGATCACCTTGAACAGGTCCGAGACCCGCACCTCACCCACCGCCAGGGCGCGCACACACGCGGTCGCGGCCTGCGCGCCCGCGTTGCCGCCCGCGCCGATCAGCAGCGGGATGAACAGCGCCAGGCTCGCGGCCTGCTCGAGGGTCGTGGAGAACACGTCGGTGACGCTGACGGTCAGCGTGGCCGCGAACAGCAGCAGCATCAGCCACAGCGCCCGGTAGCGTGCCAGCTGGAACACCTTGGCGGCCATGTAGTGACCCTCCCACGGCGCCGAGCCGGCCTGCTTGGCCACGTCCTCGCTGTCGGCGGCCTCGAGCACCTCCATCGCGTCGTCGATGGTGAGCAGGCCGACGACCCGGTCCTCGCTGTCGACGACGACCAGGTTGATGTCGTTGGTCGAGCTCATCAGGCGCGCGGCCTTCTCGGCGGAATCGGTGGCGCGCACGAAAGCCGGTTCGGTAACCACCAATTCGGACACCATGGCCTCGGGGGCGTGCAGCACCAGCTCACGCAGTTCGACGATGCCGGTGAGCTTGCGGCCGCAGTCGACCACGGGCAGCGTGTACACCGTCTCGGCGTTGGCACCCTTGGCGCGCACCCAGCTCAGCGCCTGGGCGACGGTCAGATTGTCCGGCAGCGCAACGACTTCCGGCGTCATGTACTGCCCGACCGAGCCCTCGGGGTAGCCGAGCAGCGTGGCGGTCATCCGGCGCTCGCGCGGGCTGAGCCCGGCCAGGACCTTCTTGGCCACCTTCGCCGGCGCCTCGTGCAGCATGCGGGCGCGGTCGTCGGGGTCCATCGCCTCGACGAGATCGCGGAAGCTCTTCTCCCGCAGGCCCTGCAGGATCTGCTGCTGGTCGACCGGCTCGAGTTCCTCGAACACGGTGATCGCGCGATCCTTGTCGAGCAGCCGGAACACGACACCGGCCTGCACCGCGTCCATTCGGGCGAGCGCGTCGGCGATGACGTGCGGCGGGCGGTTGTCGAGCCAGTCCATGGCGCCGTCGACCCGGCGGGTCTCGACGATGTCGCGCACCGACTCCGACAGGATCTCCAGCGCTTCGGTCACCGAATGATCTTCGGCGACAACAGGAGTCGGCTCTGGACGCGGCGAATCCGCGGCGGGGGTGACGTGACGTGCTTCGATGAGATCGATCTGCGACATGGGAGAGTCCTCTGGCGCGAGTGCGCGCACACCCACGACGAGGCCGCGGGGATGCTACGAGAGTGGATCGGGAAACGGTGTGGCACACCGCGGGCGTCGACCACCACGACCGTGTCGCACAGCCGATCTCACCGGCCGGAAATCAGTGCGAGGACGAAGGGGCGACGCCGCGCGGCCTTCGACTGGGGGGTTCGCTGCGCATCGCAACACCACCTCCTCGCCGTCGCTGCAGGCCATCGCCGATGCAGATCGCTTGGAGTACCCACCCGGGCACACCCTTCCACCTGCAGAATACATGCGGTGGTCCCATGTTTCATCTTTACCGGGAGTACCACTGGTCACAGTGATGTGTGTCACATCGGACGCGGCAACCCGGCGATGACCGTGTCGACCGCCCGTTCGGCCAGCGCTCGGAGCTCGGCGCGGTCCAGATGGCGCAGCGGTCCACGCAGGGCGAGTTCGGCGAAGCCGTGCACGGTCGACCAGCAGCTCCACGTGGCGCCGGCGCGCGCGGCGGGATCGAGGTCGCCGATGTGGACCATCATGTCGAGCGCGTCCGTCAGGGCGAGGTACGCGGGTGAGTCGCGGACCGATTCGGGCGAGGTGTCCCCCGCACCGAAGAAGGCCACGGCGAACCACCCCGGCTCCGTGAGCGCGAACCCGATGTAGCCGAGCCCGACCGCGCGCAGCCGCGCGCGCGGACTGTCGGGAACCTGCTCGGCGGCCATGCCCGCCGCCATCGCGGCCTCGATCGCGGCCGACACCGCGCGCAGCAGCGCCTGGCGATCGGGAAAGTGCCGGTAGGCGGCATTGGGCGTGACTCCGACGCGCCGGGTGGCGGCGCGGATCGTCAGCGCTTCGGGCCCGCCCGACCTGGTGAGCTCCAGGCCTGCGTCGACCAGGGCGGCGGCGAGATCGCCGTGATGGTAGGCCAACCCTTGACGCTCCTCTCCTGCGAAGTCTACGGTGTGAACATACCAAATGTGCACGCCGTAGACATTGGAAGGGTGGTCATCATGACCGCATTGCCGACGATCGTCGATCACGACACCTGGCAGGCCGAACTCGACAAGCTCCGGGTGCGAGAGAAGGCCGCGACCCGCGAACTCGACGCCATCGCGGCGCAGCGGCGACGGCTACCCGCCGTGGAACTGCCGCCCTACACACTGAAGGCCGAAGACGGCAGCGATGTCTCGCTGGCCGAGGTCTTCGACGGACACTCCCAGCTGATCACCTACCACCACATGTGGACCGACGGGAACACCTGGCAGTGCCCCGGCTGCACCGGCCTGACCGCCCAGTACGCGCGGCTGGACTTCCTCGCGGCCTACGACGCGCGCTTCGTCATCGTCACGCAGGGACCGATCGACGAGGTGCTGGCCTACAAGCGCCGCGTCGGCAACACGATGACCTGGTATTCGACCCACGACAGCCCCTTCGGCGCCGATATGGGCGCAGGCCCGGGCGAGGGCTTCGCGGTGAACACCTTCCTGCGCGACGGCGACACCGTCTACCGCAGCTGGCACACCGACGGCCGCGGCACCGAGCAACTCGCCTACACCTTCGGCCTGGTCGACGCGCTCCCCTACGGCAGGCAGGAGGAATGGCAGGACAGCCCCGAGGGCTGGCCGCAGTCACCGACCTACAGCCGCTGGCCCAGCTCCAAGGACATCGCCGCCGCTTACGGCGACCCGAACGCCTGACCCGCGAGGTCCGCGCCGACCACCTGCTCGACGGCGCGCCAGTCGGGTGTCGGGATCACCCAGTCCGGAGCGGGCTCGGGCTGGACCCCGTACAGGTACAGCCGCGGCACCAGCCCGCGCAGCGCCCGGTGCACGTCGAGGCGATCGTCGATCATGTGCGTGATCCCCAGGTCCACGCAGTGCGGGGCCTTGCCCGCCCTGGTCCGGCAGAAGCGGAGGTTCTCCCGGGGAATACCGGTGCGCGCGGCGAACTCGTGGTGATCGAGCCACTGGCGGGTTCGCTCCTCGACGCGCGGGCCGCATTTCGAAATGACCCAGGCGTTGCCGTCGAAGCGGTCCACCAGCCGAGCCAGCACCTCGAAGGCGTCGGGACTCGGTGGCGTGCTCATGGCTTCGGCGAAGCCGCCCGACAGGAAGGTCGTGTCCGCGGCACCGGGGGCCAGCGCGGCGCCCTGGATGACCCGGCCGAAGTCGACGCCGAGTCGTGGTTGCCGGATATCTTTCATACCGGCCCGAGCATGCCCGGTTCCGGCGGGTGTGCCAACCGAATAACGGCCGGTCCAGGATTCGGCGCGGCGCGCGTCCAATAGTTGCGCGGGTGCGCGGCGGTGGGAAAGGTGGGTGGGGCAGCTCACGTCAGGTCAACACACCGAGGAGAAACTCGTGCGCTTCGGCATCTTCGTCCCCCAGGGTTGGCGGCTCGACCTGGTCGGCATCGAACCGGCGGATCAGTGGTCGGTGATGCGCGAACTGGCGCAGCGCTTCGACGCGGGCTCGGACTGGGAATCGATCTGGGTGTACGACCATTTCCACACGGTGCCGGTGCCGACGAACGAGGCCACCCACGAGGCGTGGACCCTCATGTCGGCCTTCGCGGCCAGCACGTCCCGGGTCCGGCTCGGTCAGATGTGTACGGCCATGAGCTACCGCAACCCCGCCTACCTGGCCAAGGTGGCCGCCACCGTCGACCTGATCTCGGGTGGCCGGGTGGAGATGGGTATCGGTGGCGGCTGGTACGAACACGAGTGGCGCGCTTACGGTTACGGGTTCCCCTCCGCCGGTGAGCGGCTGGGCAGGCTCGACGAGGGTGTGCAGATCTTCCGCCAGGCCTGGCAGACCGGCCGGGCCACCCTGAACGGGAAGTACTACCAGGTCGACGATGCCATCGTGCACCCGAAGCCGTTGCAGGAGAACGGTATCCCGATCTGGATCGCGGGCGGCGGCGAGAAGAAGACGCTGCGCATCGCCGCGACCTACGCGAACTACACCAACTTCTCCGGCGAGCCGGCGGAGTTCACCCGCAAGTCCGACATCCTGCGCGCCCACTGCGCGGAGGTCGGCACCGACTTCGCGGCCATCACCCGCAGTTCCAACTTCAACGCCATCGTCGGCAGCACCGAATCCGAAGTCCAGGAACGTCTCTCCACCGTGATCGACCGCTACACCCCGTTCCTCGGCGCCGACGAGGCCAAGGCCCGCGTGCACGAACAGTTCGACGACAGCGCCGCCGTCGGCACCCCCGAACAGATCGTCGAACGCCTCACCGCCGTCAAGGATCTCGGTCTCGCCTACGCCATCCTCAACTTCCCCGAAGCCGCCTACGACACCTCGGGCATCGAGCTCTTCGAACGCGAGGTCATCCCGGCCCTGCGCTGACCGAAGCGGCGCCGCCGCGATGTGGCCTTGACCACCCCCGGCGTGAGAACTATGTTCTCTCGCCAACAGAGCTGGACATGCGCGGTCACCGTTCGCATCCACGGGCCGGGCTCTGCGGGGGCCGAGCTACCCGGCGATGGCGGAAGTGGTTCCGGTGGTAGCGGTTCGGCGTCCGGGTCGCCCTGGTCGACCGGCTCGGCGGGCACAAGGTCGACACCGGGTGTTCGTTAAGCGGAGTCCCGCACGCTGACCCCATGACCAACGCAGCACCGCCCCGCCGCGCGACGAGGACCGGCGCCTACGAGCGCGATGCCGAGGGACACCTGAGGTTCGTCGCGGCCGAGACCGGAGAACTTGCCCGGCCGAAGGACGAATTCGTCCTCTCAGGACGCACTATCGATGGCGACGAGACCGGGGTGATCCCCTCCTTCCTCATCGACATGACTCTGCACGCCGCGATCGGCGCCACGGTCTGGTACCTCGCCTCCGGTCCGACCGCCGTGGTGTACGGGCTGCTCGCCTGGCTCGCCGCCTCGTTCCTGCACCGCACGATCGTCCAGCGCCTCACCCGAACCACCATCGGCAAGTGCTCCTTCGGGCTGCGCATGCGCAACCCCGACGGCACCTACCCCTCCCTCTGGCAGCTCATCGCCCAGTGGTTCCGCGGCGGCTGGGCCTGCTTCGACTTCTTCGGCACCTTCAGCTGACACGAAAGGGGGGGGGGGCGGGGGGGGCCGCCCCCGTAGGCCGGGGTGAGCGCCCAGCCAGCAACCGGCCCACCCCACCCCCCCCCGGCCCACGCCGGGCCACGTGGGCGGCGAACGCGGCCGTCTTGGCGGCGGCCGCGGGGACCTCGACCATGATGCCGATCTCGAGGTGGACCCCCGCGGGCACCACCTCGGCCAGGATCGCTCGGGCCCGCGTCAGCTCGGCCAGCGTGGTCACCA
>NZ_JARWOJ010000383.1 GCF_029868625.1 Nocardia neocaledoniensis
CGGCCGAACCGAGTTCGGCCGCGGGGCGAGCCGGTGTGCCGTGTATCTCCAGCGCCGCCCACACCGTGTCGCGGGTGCCGGAGCCCTTCTCGCGCCACAGCAGGGGCGTCTCCGCGAGTTCGCTGAGCGAGAGCGCGCGCCGCCGGGTGACCCACGGATGGTGCGGCGCGACGACCACGGCCAGTTCGTCGGCGACGAGCACCCGACTGCCCAACCCGGCGGGGGAGTGCGGGCCTTCGACGAACCCGAGCTCAGCCCTCCGGTCCCGGATCGCCGCCGTCACCTGCTGGGAGTTCGCGACATCCAGCTCCACCGCGAGGTCGGGTCGCAGCTTGCGCAAGGCCGACAACCACTGCGGAATCCGGTGATCGGCAATCGTTTTGGAGGCCATGACGCGCAGGCTCGGATGCGCCCCGCGATGCAGGTCCGCCACCCCGTCCATCATCGCGCGGCCGGCGGCGAGCACCGGACGAGCGAGTTCGACCACCGCCGACCCCGCATCGGTCACCGCCGATCCCGTCGGCCCACGGTCCAGGAGCCGTAACCCCAAGCGGCGCTCCAGCGCACCGATCCGCATCCCGACCGCGGGCTGGCTGAGTCCGTGCCGCCGCGCGGCCGCGCCCAGGCTGCCGAGTTCGGCCACGGAAACCAGCAGATCGAGCACCTCCAGGTCGGGCGTCCCCGGCGGCAAGCTCATAACAAAACCTTACGAGGTGATGGGAATCGACGGCTACTCGGAAGGCCCGGCGCAGACCACGATCGACATAGCCGCGGATCGCGCGGCACCGCACAGCAGAGGAGAGCATCGTGACGTTCGTGGTCGGCGCGGCCTGCGTGGATGTCCTGGACCGGGCATGCATCGAGGAATGCCCGGTGGACTGCATCTTCATCGGTGACCGGATGGCCTACATCCAGCCGGACGAATGCACCGAATGCGGGGCGTGCGAACCGGCCTGCCCCGTCGAAGCGATCTCCTACGTGGACGACATGCCGCAGGGACAGGAGGTTTTCGTAGCCGAGAACCGCCGCTTCTTCGACGAACCGCTGCCCGGCCGGACGCAGCCGTTGGGGCACCCGGGCGGCGCGGCCGGTGTCGGCGAACTCGGGGTGGACACGCCCTTCGTGGCGGCCTACCGAGTGTGAACACCCGGCACTGAGGGCGCGGTTGCGGGGAGCGCGGCCGGGTTCGTGGTAGGTGTGACAGGTATGGGCCGCAGAATGCTGGGGGCGATGGAGCTGGGGCTCACCGGGCTCGGTGTGGTCTGGCTGACGGTGTTCTCGTGGTCCGGAGGCGGGATCGGGTTGCTGCTGGTGTGGAACCTGCTCGCGGTGGCCTACATGGTGGCCGGCTGGGCGCTGCTGTCTCGCGATCTGCCCAGGGACCCGTCGGCGGAACTGGACGACTGGGTCGGGCCGACCTGGTACGCGACGACGATGGCGATGGTGGCCAGCGGCTCCGGCGCGGCGGCGGGATTCATCATGATCGCGGCGCGCGAGGGCGGCGGCGACGCGCTCGCCGAGAGCGTCGCCGCCGCCACGGTCCTCATGTCGTGGCTGCTGCTGCACACCGCGTTCGCGCAGATCTACGCACGCGCCCACTACGCCGACGGTGGCCTGGAGTTCCCGCACTGCCGGTGGCCGCAGCTCACCGAGTTCGTGTACTTCTCGTTCACCGTCGGCACCTCGTTCGCGGTGTCGGACGTGGACGTGGTGAACCGGCCCATGCGGCGGCGGGTCGTCGCGCACAGCGTGCTCAGCTTCTTCTTCAACGCCGCCGTCGTCGCGATCGCGATCGACTGGCTCAAAGGCTGAGCCGGGCCGTTCAGAGCGGCAGGTCGCCCGGCCGCAGGTGCACCGGATGCTCGGCGGTCAGGTTCCGGTAGAGCATGCCCAGGTCCAGCGAGTCGGCCGCGCGCGGCTTCGTGTGCGAGCCGCGGTCGACCTGGCGGTGCAGCGCCTCCATCTTCTCGTCGAGCTGGGTCGCCACCTCGGCGGCCTGCGCGAGATCGCTGCGCAGATTCGGCGGCACCTCGCCGCGGTACTTGTAGTAGATCTTGTGCTCGAGGCTGGCCCAGAAGTCCATCGCGATGGTGCGGATCTGGATCTCGACCGGGATGCGCTCGGTGCGGTCGGAGCGGAACACCGGGATCGACACGATCAGGTGCAGGCTCTGGTACCCGTTGGGCTTGCGATGGGTGATGTAGTCGCGCTCTTCCAGCACCGTGATGTCGGACTGGCTCGCCAGCATCTGCTTGATCGTCTCGATGTCGGAGATGAAGCTGCACACCACCCTGACCCCTGCGATGTCGAGGACGTTCGCGCGGATCGAGGACAGGTTCATCGCGTAGTTCTTGCGCCGGACCTTCTCCAGCACGCTCTCGGGCGACTTGAGGCGCGAACCCACGTGCTCGATCGGGTTGTACTCGTGGGTGTTGTTGAAGTCCTCGCGCAAGATGTTGATCTTGGTCGTGACCTCGTCGATGGCGAATTTGTACCCGAGCATGAAGTCGACGAACTGTTCCCGCAGCATCCGGATGTCGTCGACGTCGACGTCGATGCGACGGCCGCCGTCGGACGGCCCGTTCTCGGTCACGTGATCCAGCTGCCAGGGTTTCATCGAGTCCATTGTGCCTTTCCTCGACGGGGCCGAGCCCGCCTACCATGGTCGGATGCTCGCCGCGCTCGTCTCCTTCACCCTCGCATCCCTCGTCATCGTCATCCTGCCAGGACCGGACACCCTGGTGGTGGTACGCAGCCTCGTGCGCGGCGGGCGGGGCGCGGGAATCCGGACCGCGGCGGGCGTGCTGTGCGGCCTGGCGGTGTGGGTCGTGGCGGCCGTGGTCGGTCTGTCGGCGCTGCTGCGGGCCAGTGAGGTCGGGTACGAGGCGCTGAAGATCGTGGGCGCCTGCTACCTGGTGTGGATGGGCGTGCAGTCGCTGCGCGCCCTCCGGCGGCCGGTCGGTGTGGCATCGGACACGTCGTCGGTGGCGCCGCTGGATCGCGCGGGAAATTTCGGTGCCGGATTCCTGACCGACCTGCTGAATCCCAAGGTCGGCGTGCTCTTCGTCAGTTTCCTGCCCGGCTTCGTGCCCGCGGGCTACTCGCCGACCTGGACGACGCTGGGGCTCGGCGCCGTCTACATCGTGCTGACCGCGCTGTACTGCGCCGCCCTCATCCTCGCCTCCGGCTCGATCTCCACCTGGATGCGCACCGACCGGATCCGCCGCCGCATCGACGCGATGACCGGTCTGGTCCTCGTCGGCTTCGGTGTGCGGCTGGCCACCGAGGCCTGAGCGCGGCCGGTCAGGGCATCTCGACGGTTTCGGCCCTGGCGATCTCGCCGATGGCCCGGCCGATCGCCGCACCGGCCGCCACCCCGGTGCGTTCGGCGAGATGAGCGATCAGGAGCACGGCGGCTGGTCGGACGTCGGTCGGCGGGGCGTCCGGTTCGGTCGCGTCGTCGACGCCGAGCGCGCCGGTGAGTGTCGCGATCACCGCGGCGACATCGAGACCGGGGTACCAGGGCACCGTCGCCCGCACCACGGCCTCGAGGACCGCACGCACATCGTCACCGGTGAGGCCGTCCGGGTGCGCGGTCTCGAGGAGCTCCCGCACGATCGCCGCCAGCACCGCGCCGACCTGATCGGCGGGCAGGTCGGCGAGGTCGGCGATCGTGGCGGTGAAGGCGGGTTCGTCGGCGGCGCGCGCCGCGCGGACGGCCGCGTCGACGGTGTTCGCGATCGCGCGCGCGGACGAGGGCCACTCGGACGGCCACATGGTGCGGGTCTCCTCCCGTGCCGATGCTCGCTACGCCGACGTGCGCAGCGAGCGCCGCCAGCGTAGCCGGGCACCCCGACAGCTCAGGCGGGCCGGGCCAGCGGCGTATCGGGTTCGCCGGAATTGCGCAGCGCCACAATCTTTTCGGGCACCCAATAGACGCGACCGAATTCGAATTCCTGGTAGACGCCGTCGTCGTGGGTGATCTCGTCGGAGGCGGGCCAGCCGAGCTCGCCGTTCTCGAAGCCCGCCGCCGACCAGCGGGCCCCGATCGCGCCGTGCACCCAGTAGGCGGGCGCGCCGGTGCGGCGATAGACGGTGCCGCCCTGGAAGGCCTGCGCGATACCCGGCCCGGTGCCGCGGGGATCGGGGAGTTCCGCGTGCTCGGCGATCGGGTAGCCCAACGGGCCTGCCTCCCAGCCGAGTTCGGCGTACTTGGTCATGACCGCGGTCGGGATCGCGTGCGCGTCGGTGGCCGGATGCCAGTAGACATAGCCGTGCTCGAACTCGGCGAAGCGGCCGATGCCGTCCGGTGTCGCGAGTTCGCCGTCGGTGCGGCGCGCACCCAGCCACGGCGAGGCCGCCGCCCTGACATCGATCGCGGTGTGCCCGGTACCCGCGAAATCGTTGACGTGGGCGGCGAACACATCCCAGGGGAAGTGGGGCCCGACGTCGGTGTGGGTGCCGATCCCGAGCGCCTCGGTGACGTACTTGTGGTCGCTGATGCCCTCAGCCACCCGATACGGTGGCGCGAGCACCTGGGTCGAGTAGCCGTGCCGGTGCGCGCTGCGCACGGCCAGATACGCGGCGATCCGCAGGTCGGCATCGATCGACAACCACTGATCCCGAGACCACGCCACCCGGCTATTCGCGAAGCACAGATTCACCGTGTAGGGGTTGGCGGAGAGCACCGACCAGGCGGCGCGTTCCTCCGCCACCACGCGGACGACGATCCCGTCGCGCAAGGTGTAGTGGTAGGACACGCCGTTGGCCGGGTTGTTCAGGTAGGCCGCCAGCGACTCGGCGGTGCCGTTGCCCTCCTGCGTGTGCAGCAGGAAGTTGGTGATCCGCGCCCCGTCGCGCGGTGAATGCGAGGGGCCGAGCCGGTCGAGTTCGGTGAACGACGGCACCTGGACCGATCGGTCGAGACTCCACTGCCCGAAGTCGGGCGCGAGGATGTCGTCGACATCGACGTGCGTGCCGTCGATGATCGGGCCCGGGTTGCTCGGGGTGTCGATCACCCGCTGATACAGCACCGCTCGTGGCTCCCGCTCGGCGCCCGACCAGGCCCGCGTCTGCCACACCCAGCTGAAGTCCCCGCGGCTGCCGACGACCCCGTCCTCGATCGCCCACGCGCACACCCGCGAATGTCCGTAGATGCCGGTCCATTCCGTGCCGAGCACGGAGTTCACCCCGCGGAAGAACTCGACGGCGGTCGAGTTCCACTGGCTCAGCGAGATGTCCTCGTCGACGGCGAAGAAGATCGGCGCCCGGCGCGGCCCACCGACCTCCAGGTGCGTGGCCAGTGCTTGCTCGGCCATCCGCCTGCCGCCGTCGAAGCCCGTCGTCCAGTCCGACGGGGTGGGATCGCCGGGCTTGCCGTACTGCCAGATCGAGACGACATCGAGTCCGGCGGCGGCGAGCGCGCGGGCGTAGTCGGCGGTGATCGGTTTGGCACCGAAGTTCGCGCCCGGCCTGCTCGGTGACACATAGGCGAGGACCGCCGAGTGCCCGGCCGCCGCGATCGCGGCGGGATCGATGAGCCGGGCGGCGAAATCGACAGCGGTGGACATGGTTGACCCCCTGCATGATTCATATCCGTTGGCATGGTTCACGCTCGCGTCCCGCGACAGAACAGCGGGATGACACTGGCGCCCTGGATCGGCGCCGGGTGACCGAGGATCTCACCCGGCATCCATTCTAGGCGAAACATCCACCCCTGCACCGCGATTCGACGGCACGGCCACGCACCCCGGCGCGATCACTTCATGCGGCACGACTTTTCAGCCAGGCGCGGTAGCCGCGCAGCGCGCGTCGCTGGAGCCAGAGTTCCCTGGCGAGGGCGAGCTTCGGGTCGATGCCCGGCCGCGTGCGCCGACCGGCGCCGAGGCGACGCAGTTGCTGACGCACGCGGGCCATGCTCGCGGCCGACGCGACCGCCTTGTCCGCGATGCGCACCGGTGCCAGTTCCACGGCGGCGCCGGCATCGGCGCGCCATCGGTTCGGCAGGTCGGGGTCGACGGCCAACGCGCTCCCCATGCCGACGAGGTCGATCCCGCCCGCCAGGACCTGCTCGGCCACCGGAAGCCGGACGACGCCGCCGGTGAGCATGAGCGGCAGCGGGCTGGACTCGGCGAGTTCCTCGGCGAGGCTGAGGAAGTAGGCCTCCCGTGATCGGGTCCGCTCGTCGCCGCTCTGGCCGGTCATGGCCGGGGCCTCGTAGCTGCCCCCGGACAATTCGACCAGGTCGACACCGAGGGGCGCCAGCATCGCGATGACGGCCGCGGCGTCGTCGGCGTCGAAGCCGCCGCGCTGGAAGTCGGCCGAGTTCAGCTTGACGGCCACCGCGAAGCCCGGCGCGACCGTGGCCCGTACGGCGCCGACGATGTCGAGCAGGAGCCGGGCCCGGTTCGCCAGGGTGCCACCCCACTGATCGGTGCGCCGATTCGCCAGCGGGGAGAGGAACTGCGAGAGCAGGTATCCGTGCGCGGCGTGGATCTCGACACCGTCGAATCCGGCCTCTTCGGCCCGGCGCGCCGTCTCGGCGAAGCGGGCCACCGTCTCGGCGATCTGGCCCGCCGTCATCTCGACCGGTTCGGCGAACCGACCGCTGTTCCTGCCGACGTCGACCCGGACGGCCGACGGGCCCCAGGCGACACCGGGCATGTTCGCGCCGACCTGTCTGCCCGGATGGTTGATCTGCATCCACACCCGCGCGCCACCGCTCTGCGCGGCCTCGGCCCACTGCCGGAACGGTGCGAGCGGTGACCGTGCGTCCAGGACGACGCCGCCCGGCCCGGTGAGCGCCTCGGCGTGGACCATGACATTGCCCGTGATGATCAGGCCGGCCCCGCCCTGACTCCAGCGACGGTACAGCCGGAACAAGGCATCGTCCGGGAGCTGACCTGACGCGGCCATGTTCTCCTCCATGGCGGCCTTGGCCAGCCGGTTGGGGATCACGGCGCCGTTGGGAAGCGTGAAGGGCGCGAAGACGGGCGAACTGGTCGTGGTGGGGATGCGGGCTGTCGAAGGCATCGGTACTCCTCTACGCGATATGTTTACGTTGCTTACATGAACCTAGAAAGGGGTGTAAGCGGTGTCAACTTTCGCGAAGAGTGGGGGTTGTCACTCGATGGCGCACGTTGTTGACAGTGCTTACATGCGCGCCTAGCATCGGCACATGTAAGCGACGTAAACATAAGGAGGGTGTGCCATGGCACGCACCACGCACCGCGCGGTCACCGTCGATCTGGGCGGCCACTCGGTCGACGTCCCGGAGGGCGGCCTGTACGACCGCTACCGGATGGCGACCGATCTGGACGACGTCGCGGCCGACCCGCGGGTGAGCGGCGTCGATTTCTTCCGGCGACTGCCGAAGGTGAAGGTCGACTCGCCGATCGGCCCGACCTGGTCGCCGAACTTCTACTACCGCATCTCCACCGCTCGGCTGACGATGATCGCGCCGACCCGGGCGATCCGGTCCCGGCTCCCGCGCGAACTCGATCCGCTCGAGCTCGCGCCCGGGCTCGGGCTCGTCTCGGTGATGTTCTTCCGCTACGACGTGTGCGACATCGACTTCTACGCCGAGGCCGCGGTCGGTATCGCCGTGAAACCCGCGCGGCACGGCGGACTCGGCGTCGTCGACCTGCTCTCGGGTCTGCAGAACGATCACCTGCACTCCTATGTGCTGTCGCTGCCCGTCACCACCGATATCGCTCAGGTGCGCGGCCACGACGGCTACGGCTTCCCGAAATGGGTCACCGACATCGACGTCGACATCGACGACCACCGCGCCACCGCACGCGTCGCCGGCGCCGACGGCGGCACCGATGTCGCCTTCGCCGCGCCGACGCCACGGCAACGGACCCATGGCTCCGGCGAACACGTCGCGAGCCTGACCTCCTACACGCGGATCGGCGGCGCGTGGCACTCGACGCTGAGTCAGACCAACGTCCTCGCGGCGGGCACCGCCCGGCTACCTCGGGGAATCGACCTGGAACTCGGTTCCGGCCGGGTTTCCGCGGACATCCGGTCGCTGAAACCGATCAAGACCATCCAGCTCGACGTCATGACCGAGGGGCAGAACGCGCTGCACATGCCGGTCCCCACCTCGGTGCGCACCGCTGAGGCGGGACGGCGATGACCATCGACGACACGGCGGTCCGCGGCTCCGATCTGCCCGCCACACTCACTCCCGCGCTCATCGAACGGCTGTCCTCGCTCGTCGCGGCCGCCGACGACGCCGACCGCACGACCACGACCGCGCCGTACACGGGCCGACCGCTCGCCGAGCTGCCCGTGTCGACCCCGGCGGACGTCGAGGACGCCTTCGCGCGCGCCAGGGCGGCGCAGGCCGACTGGGCCGCGGTTCCGCTCCGCGAACGCGAGCGCATCCTGTTGCGCTTCCACGACCTGGTACTCGCCCGCCAACGCGAGGCGCTGGACCTGATGCAGGCCGAGAGCGGGAAGACGCGTCGCGACGCCTTCCTCGAGGTCAGCGATATCGCGATCACCGCCAGGTACTACGCGCGTACCGCCGCGGGCCTGCTCGCGCCACGGCGCCGCCGTGGCGCCATCCCGGTGCTGACCCACACCACCGAACTGCGGCACCCGAAGGGCGTCGTCACCGTCATCTCGCCGTGGAACTACCCGCTGAGCATGGCGGCCGGCGACGCGATCCCCGCACTGATGGCGGGCAACGCCGTGGTCCAGAAGCCCGACACACAGACCGCCCTCACCGCACTGTGGGCGCTGGAGCTGATGCGCGAGGCGGGGCTGCCGAAAGACGTATGGCAGATGGTCATCGGTCGCGGCAGCTCGATCGGCGACGCGTTGATGGCCGGCGCCGACTACCTGATGTTCACCGGGTCGACCGCCAGCGGGCGCCGGATCGCGGCCGGGGCGGGGGAGCGGCTCATCGGCGCGTCCCTGGAGCTCGGCGGAAAGAACGCGATGGTGGTGCTCGCCGATGCCGACATCGAGCGGGCCGCCGACGGTGCCGTCGCCGCGTGCTTCCCCTCGGCGGGGCAGCTGTGCGTGTCGATCGAGCGGCTCTATGTCGCCGAGGAGATCCGCGACGCGTTCGTCGCCGCCTTCGTCGAACGGACGCGACGGCTCCGCCTCGGCGCGGCCTACGATTTCTCGGTCGACGTGGGCTCGCTGACCACTTCGGCGCAGCTCGAGACGGTCACCGCGCACGTCGCCGACGCCGTCGCCAAGGGCGCGACCGTCCTCGCGGGCGGCCGTGCGCGACCGGACCTCGGACCGCTGTTCCACGAGCCGACGATCCTGACCGATGTCACTCCGGAGATGACACTGTTCGCCCAGGAGACCTTCGGGCCGGTGGTGTCGATCTATCCCTACCGTGCGGTCGACGAGGCGATCGCGGCGGCGAACGACACCCGGTACGGACTCAATGCCAGCGTGTGGTCGCGCGACGGTGCCGCGGGCCGGGCGGTGGCCGCCCGCCTGCACGCGGGCACGGTGAACGTCAACGAGGCCTTCGCCGCCGCCTGGGGCAGCATCGACGCCCCGATGGGAGGCATGGGCGACTCCGGGCTCGGCCGCAGACACGGCGCCGACGGGCTGCTGAAGTACACCGAGCCGCAGACGGTCGCGCATCAGCGCCTGCAAGGTTTCGCCCCGCCGCGCGGGATGAGTCACGAGCGATGGTCCCGGGTACTCACCTTCGCGCTGGGAGCATTACGCCGCGTGGGCGCACACTGAGATCCAGGAGCAGTGACGGACGAAGGAGAGCACGCATGACCAAGCGCATTGTGAACGTCGTGACCAATGTCGGTCACTATGACGACCCGTCCCATCAGACCGGCCTGTGGTTGTCCGAGCTGACCCATGCCTGGCAGGTGTTCGAGGAGAACGGTTTCGAGCAGACCCTCGTCAGCCCGGCGGGCGGCGCGGTGCCGCTCGAGCCGCGGTCGTTGAAGTTCCCCAACTACGACAAGACCGCGAAGGCGTGGCGGGCGGATCCGGCCAAGATGGCGCTGCTGGAGACGACCGCCGCGCCCGAGGAGATCGACTCCGCGGACTATGACGCCATCTACTTCACCGGCGGCCACGCCGTCATGTACGACTTTCCCGACAGCGCGGGCCTGCAGCGCATCACGCGCGAGATCTACGAGCGCGGCGGCATCGTCTCGTCGGTCTGTCACGGCTACTGCGGCCTGCTCAACACCGAGCTGTCCGACGGTTCCCATCTGGTGGCCGGCCGCAAGCTCACCGGGTTCGCGTGGCAGGAAGAAGTGCTCGCCAGGGTCGACAAGCTGGTGCCCTACAACGCCGAGGCGGAGATGAAGAAGCGCGGCGCCATCTACGAGAAGGCGAAGCTGCCGTTCGTCTCCTACGCCGTGGTGGACGGGAATCTGGTGACCGGACAGAATCCCGGCTCCGCCAAGGAAACGGCGAAGAAGGTCGCCGCGGCCCTGCGCTGACCCGGCGCCGACCCCCGCATGGACTACGGTGTCGGAGTGGGGATTTCCGAGTTCGCGCCGGGTGATGTCGTCTACTTCCCGGCGGGACCGTTCAGTGGCATCTGCGCTGTCGTCCGCGAGGTCGACCCGCATCGCACCACGTTGCGCCTGGAATTCAGTGAGGGCGCCGTCCATCGCGAGGGCGGCGTCCTCCACGAGCGTCGCCACACCCTCACCGTCGCCTTCGACGAGGTCGCTCTCGGCTGACGTACCTCCTCGGTCCCGCCGGGGTGGGGGAGCGACCATGCGGGACGGCTCCCTTCGGTCCTGGGAGAGTGGAGTTCCCACAAATCGTGCACTGGTTCTCGGGGCGATGGTTCGCGCCCAGTAGATCGGGCCGGGGCATCGAGGACTGCTGGTCGCCAAGTGCAAAAAACAATACGATACTGCGATATGCGCATCTACTAATATAAAGCCCGCCAATACGCATTCGGCACAGACCCTTACATCACCTTCTACAGACCTGCTCAGGACGGCAGGGGCGGGGCTGTGTGAGCGAGGGTGATGGCGGTGCGGAAGATGTCCTCGAGCATGGTGGGCGTGAGGCGGCCCGTGAACGTGTTGTGCGGACTCACGTGGTAGCAGCCGAGAACGGTGAGCGTGCGGGTGTCGGGGTGGGTGAGGGCGAGCCGCACGCCGTGGCCGAAGCGGGGGCGCGGTTTCGGGATGGTCCAGCCGCCCTCGGCGAGGACCGTGAACAGGGCCTGCCAGCCGAAACCCCCGAGGACGACGATCACGCGGACGGTCGGCGCGAGGAGTTCCAGTTCCCGGGTGAGGTAGGCGGCGCAGCGCAGCCGTTCGGCGCTGGTCGGCTTGTTCTCGGGTGGGGCGCAGTGCACGGGCGCGGTGAGCCGGGTGTTGCGCAGTTCGATGCCGTCGTCGACGCTCACCGGATGCGCGCCGGTCGCCAGGCCGACGGCGTGGAGCGCGGCGAACAGGACGTCGCCGCTGCGGTCCCCGGTGAACATGCGCCCGGTGCGGTTGCCCCCGTTGGCCGCGGGCGCCAGGCCGACCACCAGGATCTCGGCGTCGTCGGGACCGAAGCCGGGGACCGGACGCGCCCAGTACTCCTCGTCGCGGAAGGCCGCTCGCTTGATCCGCGCGGCCTCCTCGCGCCACGCGACCAGCCGCGGACAGGCGCGGCAGGTGGTGATCAGGGCGTCGAGTTCGGCGACGCTGCGGGTGGTTCCAGCAGCGAGCGGGGCGTTCTCCGGACCGGCGCCGACCATCGGGCCAGTCTAGTCGGGGGCCGGGCGGGGTCGGCCGAACCGCCTGCACGGTACCGCTGGTACCACGTACCGTGGAGCCATGGTGTCCACCGAGATCGTGACCGCCGACGGAGTCGTGCGCGGTCGAGCCGGCCGTCGAGTCATCCGCTGGCGTGCTGTTCCCTATGCCGCCCCGCCCGTCGGGGACCTTCGTTTCCGGGCCCCGCAGCCCGTGACGCCGTGGACGGGGGTGCGCTCGGCGACGGAATTCGGCACCGCCGCGGTGCAGCACCCGAGCGGCGCCCGCACCGGCGCGCGGACGTGGCAACCGACGGGTGAGGACTGCCTGACGGTGAATGTGACGGCGCCCGCGGCACCGTCCGCGAGTCCGCGGCCGGTCATGGTCTTCATCCACGGCGGCGGGTACCTCATCGGCGCGGCCAGCATGTACTCGGGCGCGCGGCTCGCCGCGCGCGGCGATGTGATCGTGGTGTCGGTGACCTATCGGCTCGGCGCGCTCGGCTATGTCGACTTCAGCGAGTTCTCCACGCCGGAACGGCCTTTCGAGTCGAATCTGGGCCTCCGTGATCAGGTGGCGGCGCTCGAATGGGTGCAGCGCAATATCGCGGCGTTCGGCGGCGATCCAGGGAATGTGACGGTGTTCGGCGAATCGGCGGGCGCGCACGCGGTGGTCACCCTGCTGGCCACTCCCGCCGCGAAGGGTCTGTTCCATCGGGCCATCGCGCAGAGCGCGCCGGCGGATTGGACGGCGGGGCCCGAGGAGGCTCGCCGTTTCGCTCGTGCCTGTCTGGAGCGGCTCGGCGCCGATCCGGCCGACGCGGCGCGGGCGCTGAGCACGGCGAAGGCGAGTGACCTGTGCCGGGCGGCGGACCGTGCGCTCGGCCGTGCGCTGCGTGAGCTACCCGGCAGCTTCCCGTACTCACCGGTGGTCGATGGTGATTTCCTGCCCGAGGCGCCGATGGAGGTGATCGCGGCGGGCCGGGCGCATCCGGTCCCGCTGATCATCGGCACCAACCGGGACGAGGCGACACTGTTCCAGCGTTTCGCGAAATCGGTCCCGCACACCCCCGAGCAGCTCAGCGTGGCGTTCGGTCGTTGCGATCCCGGGGTCGAGCAGCGCGTGATCCGCGCCTACCCCGGATATCCCGCGTCGCGGACCGCGGTGC
Source organism: Nocardia neocaledoniensis (assembly GCF_029868625.1). GTDB lineage: Bacteria > Actinomycetota > Actinomycetes > Mycobacteriales > Mycobacteriaceae > Nocardia > Nocardia neocaledoniensis_A. The sequence goes on from NZ_JARWOJ010000383.1 coordinate 12,880, forward strand.
GGATCGGTGGCGACTTCATGTTCTGGCGGCCCACCCTGGCCGTGCTGGACGGGCACAGCCGGTGTGCGCCGACCTATGCCTACCGTTTCGACTTCGCGCCGCGCGCGGTGCGGCTGGCCGGATTCGGTGCGACGCACGCGCTCGAGCTGCTTCCCGTGTTCGGCTGGGTCGACAGTCCGCTCGGCCGGACCATGACGGCCGCCGGTGGGCGCCGTGCGTTCCGCGCGGTGCAGGACCAGATCCAGGAGAACTGGCTGAGCTTCGCGCGGACGGGCATGCCGTTGCCGTCGTGGCCGCCCTACACGGTCGAGCGGCGAGCGACGCGCATCATCGACGATCCGCCGCGGGTGCTGATCGATCCCGACGCGGCGCAGCGGGAAGCGTGGCAAGGAGTGCGGATCTCGGGGTCGGGCGGCCCGATGGATCAGCGGAAGGCCGGGGCATGAGAGCGGCGGGCGCACCGGCGCGCAGGGTGGTCCGTGTCGCCTGGATGTTGCGGGCACCGATGCGTAGTTCCAGGGCCAGGTCTCGCAGCACGGCGCGGGTGTCGGGCTGATGCCGCAGCGCGCCCACGACGAGCCGCAGGGCGCGGGCGGGGGTGTGGAGCTCGGCGGGTCGGCGGGTGCGGGAGAAGATGCCGGTGGTGATGCGGGCGAGTTCCGGGTCGTCGGCGGCGCGGCGGTAGAGCTCGATTTCCAAGGGCCGCATGGCTTCGCCGCGGGCGAGCCGGTTGGTCCAGTGGAAGATGGCGCGGCATTCGTCGACGCGGCGTCGTTCCCAGGCGTGTAGTGCGTGGTCGAGTCCGGCTGGGTCGTGAAGGACGTCGGTGACGGCTTCGCCGAGGAGCCGGCCGTAGCGGAGGGCGTCGCGAATTCCCTGGGCGGTGACGGGGTCCTTGAAGTGGCCTGCGTCGCCGGGCAGGGCCCAGCCGGGGCCGGCGGATCGGCGGAAGTAGGAGGCCAGGCCGGTCGCGGCGCGGACCCGGCCGACGCGTTCGCAGTCGCGGAGCCGGTCGCTCAGGGCCGGAATGCGGTCGAGGGCTTCGGTATAGCGGCGCTCGGCGGCGCCGGGGCCGCAGCGGCCTGGTTGGGCCGGCGGTTGGACGAGGCTGAGGACGAGGCCGCCGTCGCAGGGGAAGGCGGTGCCGAGGTCGGCGCCGGCTCGCCATTGGGCGGCGGTGTCGCGGGGGTTGCCAGGGGCGTCGCGCCAGTAGGCGTAGTAGCAGTCGCGGCCGCTGGGCACGGTGAGCAGTGGCCGCGCCGCGGCGGCCGGGGGGGGGGGGGGGGGGTGGGGGGCGGGGGGGGCGGGGTGCCGGGGGGGGGTGGTGTAGGGGGGGTTGGGCCCCCGCGAGGGGGTTTGGGGGGCGGGGGCACCGGTGGCGGGGTTGGGG
>NZ_JARWOJ010000384.1 GCF_029868625.1 Nocardia neocaledoniensis
AAACCCGCCCACCAACCACACCACCCCGCCCCCCGCGCCCCACCTCCACCGGCGCCCCCCGCCCCACCCCCCCTCCGGGGGGGCCCCCACCCTGCGCCCCAACCCCCTATTACCCCGCACCCCCCACGCCCCGCCACTGTGGGCGGGCCTTCGGGGTACCTGTGGAGCCTAGCGGCTGCTGCTGCGGCGGCTCTTCTTCCGCGGCGGCGGCAGCAGGCCCTCGGCGCGCAGGCGCGAGGCGTGCTCGGCCAGCGCCTCCACCAGCGGGCCCACCTGCGCGGTCTCGGGCTGCACGTCCACGCGCAGGCCGAACTCGATCGCGGTCTCGGCCGTCTTCGGGCCGATGCAGGCGACGATGGTGCGCGCGTGCGGCTTGCCCGCGATACCGACGAGGTTGCGGACCGTGGAGGACGAGGTGAACAGGACCGCGTCGAAACCACCGGTCTTGATCATCTCGCGGGTCTCCGCGGGCGGCGGCGAAGCGCGCACGGTGCGGTAGGCGGTGACGTCGTCGATCTCCCAGCCGCGCTCGCGCAGGCCCTCGGCGAGGGTCTCGGTGGCGATGTCGGCGCGCGGCAGCAGCACGCGGTTCACCGGGTCGAACACGTCGTCATAGGGCGGGAAGTCGGCGAGCAGGCCCTCGGAGGACTGTTCCCCGCTCGGCACCAGTTCGGGATTGATGCCGAAGGAGCGCACCTTCTCCGCGGTGGCCTCGCCGACGCAGGCGATCTTCACGCCGGAGAACGCCCGCGCGTCCAGACCGAACTCGGCGAACTTCTCCCACACCGCGCGCACGGCGTTGGTGGAGGTGAACACCACCCACTGGTAGCGACCGTCCACCAGGCCCTTCACCGCGCGCTCCATCTGCGCGGGGCTGCGCGGCGGCTCGACGGCGATGGTCGGCACCTCCATCGGGATGGCGCCGTGGGTCACCAGCCGCTCGCTCATCTCGCCGGCCTGGTCCTTGGTGCGCGGCACCAGCACGGTCCAACCGTAGAGGGCACGCGACTCCCACCACGACATCTTCGACCGCTTGTCGACCTCCTTGCCGACCGTCACGATCAGCGGGCCGACCAGCTCCGAGGCCGCGTTGTTCAGGGTGGCGAGGGTGGCCTCGATGGTCCGCTGCTGGCGGGTGGTGCCGCGCACGGTCACCGCGACCGGGGTCTGCGGGGCGAGGCCGTGCTCGACGAGCGCGCTCGCGGTCTCGGCCAGGTGCCCGGAGGTGGCGCTGAGCACCAGCGGACCGGGAGCGGCGGCCAGCGCGGCCCAGTCGACCTCGCCGCGCACATCGGCCTCGGTGTGCCCGGAACCGAGGGCGATGCCCGCGTAGCTCGGCACCGCGGACCCGTTGGGCAGGCCGGGCAGCACCTCGAACACCATGTGCGAGCGGGTCACGGCGTTGACCTCGTTGATCACCGAATCGGTGGTCAGCGGGTCACCGGCGACGACGCGCACCACATCGTGTCCGCCGCGAGCCTCGGCGATCAGCGTCTTGGCCACCTCGGCGGGCTCGCCCAGCGCCGGGCGCACGTCGACGGCGCGTTCGCCGTCCTCGCCCGGCTCGACGGCGAGGCCGATCAGGGCGAGCACACCCTTGTCGACATCGGGATCGGTGAACGCCAGCGTCGCCCGCTCGAGCACCTCACGGGCGCGCACGGTCAGCAGGGCCGGGTCGCCGGGGCCGGATCCGACGAAAAGGATCCGCCCTGGTTGCTTCTTGGTGGCTCGGCTGCTCATCGGTTGTTCTCCATCGGGCTGGAATTGGTGAAGTCTGGGGCGGGGGTGTTCACCGCCTGTGTGGGGGAACCGACCTCCGGTTCCGGCTCGTCCGCGACGCTCAGCAATGCGCGAGCGCCCAGATCCAGCAGATCGCGCGCGAGGGCGATGCCGAGCGCCTCGGCATCGCGCGGCGCGCCGACGATCGAGGCGCGCAGCACGTCGGAGCCGTCGATCGCGGCGGCACAGGCCCGCAGCGACAGCTCCTCGAAGATGCGCCCGTCCTCGTCGATCGACTCGACGACCTCGGCGATGGCACCGATCGGCGCGGTGCAGCCCGCCTCGAGCTCGCCGAGCAGGGCGCGCTCGGCCAGGACCGCGGCCCTGGTCGCGGCGTCGTCGAGACCGGCGAGGATCTCGATCAGCTCCGCGTCGTCGCTGCGGCATTCCACCGCGAGGGCGCCCTGTGAGGGAGCGGGCAGCATCTGCACCGGCTCGAGCGATTCGGTGATCGCGTCGGTGCGCTCGATGCGGGACAGCCCGGCGCGGGCGATGACGATGGCGTCGAGTTCGCCCTCGCTCACCTTGCGCAGGCGCGAGTCGATGTTGCCGCGCAGTGGGACGATGTCGAGGCCGAGACCGAGAGCGCGCAGCTGGGCGGCGCGGCGCGGGGCCGAGGTGCCGACCTTGGCGCCCGCGGGCAGTTCGCCGAGCACCAGGCCGTCGCGGGCCACCAGCGCGTCGCGCGGGTCCTCGCGGGGCGGAATGGCGGGGATGACGAAGCGCGGGTCCTGCGCGGTGGGGAGGTCCTTGTAGGAGTGCACCGCGATGTCGATGGTGCCCGCGGCCAGCTCGTCGCGCAGCGCCGAGGTGAACACGCCGACGCCGATCTTCTGCACGGGATCCGACGACAGGTCGCCCGGTGTCTTGATGACGACCAGCTCGGCGGGCTGACCCGTGGCGATCAGCGCGTCACGGACGGTGCCGGCCTGCGTCAGCGCGAGCAGGCTGCCGCGCGTGCCGATCCGCCACGGCGCGCGAATGCTGCCTGCGGTCACGGTGTCCTCTTCCTGCACTGTCGTGGTCATGCGGATTCCTCCTGCGCACGCCCGAGTGGTCCGGGCTTCGACTCGGTCATGCGGACCTGCGCATCGCCGAGGTGTCCTGCGGTGAAGTCGTCGGCCAGCGCGGACTCGGCCGCGGCGACCTCCATGGGCGCGGCAACCGCTTGCACCGCACCGGGTTTCAGTTCGAACAGCTCACGCAGCGCCTCGGCGTAGCTGTCGCCGCCCGGCGTCGAGGCCAGCTGCTTGACGCGCACGGTCGGCGCGTGCAGCAGCTTGTCGACGACGCGGCGCACGG
>NZ_JARWOJ010000385.1 GCF_029868625.1 Nocardia neocaledoniensis
CGCGCCCCCCCCCCCGCCACCACTTGGGGGGGGGGCACCTCGGGGGGGGCTTGGGGGGCGCCCTTGCCCCCCACAACCTTTGGGGGCCCGGGGGCCACCAAACGCTTCACCAGGGCCAGCGCGATCGGGCCGAGTTCGTAGTGGTCGACGACCGTGCCGAGCCTGCCGATGGTCCGGCCGCCCGCGGTGATGTCGTCGCCGGTGGTCGGCCGCTCGTCGGCCGAGCCGTCCAGGTGCAGCAGCACCAGATTGCGCGGCGGCTTGCCGAGGTTGTGGACCCGGGCGACGGTCTCCTGCCCGCGGTAGCAGCCCTTGTTCAGGTGGACCGCGCCGTGCTCGTCGACACCGCCGATCCAGCGGGCCTCGTGCGGAATGGTGCGCTCGTCGGTGTCGACGCCGATGCGCGGCCGCAGGTCGGCCACGCGCAGCGCCTCGAAGGCCCACATGCCCGCCGGCTGGGCGCCCGCCGCGGTGAGCCTGGTCCACCAGTCGGTGAGTTCGGCACGCGGGATGATCAGGTCGAAGGAGTCGGCGCTCGGCCACGGCATGCGCCGCAGGAAACCGCCGGGCACCGCGACCGCCTCGTACACCCCGGGCAGCGCGGTGATGCCGAGCGTGTCGAGCAGCGTGCCGACCCGCGGGCCGAGCAGGCTCAGCACGGCGTGATCGGGGGCGTCCTCGGGTTTGGCGTCGGCCCAGAAGACCATCTTCTGGAGGAAGGCCAGCAGTTCGGCGGCGCGCTCGGCCTCGGTGTCGAGCCAGACGGTGCCGTCCAGCTCGGTGAGCACGAAGTGGTGCAGCACGCGGCCGTTGAGATCGAGGTCCAGATTCTCGGCGCTGTGCCCGTCGGGCAGCGCGGCGATGTGCTGGCTGGTGATGGTGTGCAGCCAGCTCAGGCGCTCGGCGCCGGTGATCTTGGCGATGCCGCGATGGGAGCGATCGACGACCGCGACGCGCTGCGCGGCGGCCTTCTGCTCACCGAACGGATCGCCGTAATGCCAGGCGACCGCGGCGTCCGGCGAGCCCGGTGCGCCCGCGACGGCACCTGGAGTGTGGAGAACAGGACTGGGGGCGACGACCACCGACACGACAACCACTGTAGGCGCGTCCTCCGACATGCGCTCACAGTGGGCGTCCGATTCGGAGCAGCCATAGGCATAACGGACCGATAACGCCTACGCTCGTCACATGGGAGAACGGGTTCTTGTGACACTCGACGGCGCGGTCGCAGATGCGGACGCGCCGTCACTTTATGCCGACGACATCGGCGCCTTGCGTGGCGATGGCGTCTTCGAAACGATTTTGGTGCGCGGCGGCACGGCCACCGCGCTGGAATTCCACCTGGCCAGGCTGCGCCGCTCGGCCCAGGCGCTCGACCTGCCGGAGCCCGGCCTGTCGAAGTGGCGCGCCGCGGTGGAGGTGGCCTGCAAGGAATGGGGCGCCGACGAAGAGGGCATGCTGCGGCTGATCTATACCCGCGGCCGCGACTCCGAATACGACGCGCCGGCCGGTCTCAGTTCGAACGAGCCGAAGCCCACCGCGTATGTGCTCGTCTCCCCGGTCCCCGCTCGCGTCGCCACGGCCCGCACCGAGGGCGTGAAGGTGATGTCGCTGGCCCGCGGCATCTCGGTCGATCTGGCGCAGGCCGCGCCCTGGCAGCTGCTCGGCGCGAAGACGCTGTCGTACGCCACGAACATGGCCGCGCTGCGTTTCGCCCGGCGGATGGGCGCCGAGGACGTGATCTTCCACAGCACCGAACACCGGGTGCTCGAGGGCCCGCGGTCGACGGTGGTGATCGCCCGCGACAAGCAGCTCATCACCCCGCCGGCGAAGAGTGGCGTGCTGCCCGGGGTAACCCAGCGTTCGCTCTTCGCGGTCGCGGAGAAACAGGGCTGGGAGTGCAAGTACCAGTCGCTGTTCACCGCCGACCTGTTCGACTGCGACAGCATCTGGCTGCTGTCGAGCATCACGCTCGCCGCGCGGGTGAATCAGCTCGACGGTGTGCGCATGTCGGCGCCGGACAACGCCGACGAGATCAGGGAAATGGTCGACCTCGGAATCGAGAAGCCGGGCACCATCGGGGACTGGTAGCCGGATGCGGGGCACGGGTGGGCGTGCCCCCGCGGCGTCGGTCACGGCGCGTATATCCGATTGTGCGGCAATCTTTCAGCGTGTCGTGGCGGTTGTCACGCCCGGGGGAGGCGATATCCGGCGTACGATCTACTACGACATGTCGTAGTAGTGGCTGGAGGTCGGATGGACACGCTGGACGTCTCCCGGTGGCAGTTCGGTATCACCACCGTCTACCACTTCATCTTCGTTCCGCTCACCATCGGTCTGGCGCCGCTGATCGCCATGATGCAGACCGCGTGGGTGGTCACCGGTAAAGACCATTGGTACCGGCTCACCAAGTTCTTCGGCAAGCTGTTCCTGATCAACTTCGCGCTCGGCGTCGCCACCGGCATCGTGCAGGAATTCCAGTTCGGCATGAACTGGAGCGAATACTCCCGCTTCATCGGCGACATCTTCGGCGCGCCACTGGCTCTGGAAGCGCTCATCGCCTTCTTCATGGAGTCGACGTTCATCGGCCTGTGGATCTTCGGCTGGACGCGGCTACCGAAACTCGTGCACCTGGCGACCATCTGGATCGTCGCGTTCGGTGTCAACGCCTCGGCCTACTTCATCGTCGCCGCGAACTCGTTCATGCAGCACCCGGTCGGCGCGCGCTACAACCCCGAGACCGGCCGCGCCGAACTGGAGAGCATCTGGGCGCTGCTCACCAACAACACGACTCTGGCCGCGTTCCCGCACGTCATCGCGGGTGCGTTCCTCACCGCGGGCACCTTCGTCGCCGGTATCGCCGGCTGGTGGATGGTGCGCAACGCGCGCAGCGGGGACGCGGCGAAACTCGAACAGGCGCGCACCATGTGGCGCCCGGCCGGACGCGCCGCGCTGGTGGTCGTGGCCCTGTCCGGGGTCGCGCTGATCTTCACCGGCGACATCCAGGGCAAGCTGATGTTCGAGCAGCAGCCGATGAAGATGGCCTCGGCGGAATCGCTGTGCCACACCCAGACCGACCCCGACTTCTCCATCCTCACCGTCGGTACGCACAACAACTGCGACAGCGTCACCCACGTGCTCGAAGTGCCCTACGTGCTGCCCTATCTCGCCAAGGGCGAGTTCACCGGCGTGACCCTCGACGGTGTGGTCGACCTCCAAGAGACCTACAAGGTGAAATACGGTCCCGGCGACTACCGGCCCAACCTGTTCGTCACCTATTGGTCCTTCCGGGCCATGATCGGCCTCGCCGCCGGTTCGGTGGCGCTGCTGCTGGCCGGATTCTGGGTGACGCGCGGCGGTCGCGTGCCCGATCAGCGCTGGTACTCCTGGCTGAGCCTGCTCGCCATCCCCACCCCGTTCCTGGCCAACAGCGCGGGCTGGGTGTTCACCGAGATGGGACGCCAGCCCTGGGCGGTGGTGCCCAACCCGACCGGTGATCCGAACATCAGGATGACCGTGCAGCAGGCGGTCTCCGATCATGCGCCCGCCACCGTGTGGATCTCGCTCATCGTGTTCACGCTGCTCTACGGGGCGCTGGCGGTGGTGTGGTTCTACCTGATCCGGCGCTACACCGTGGCGGGCCCGGACGAACCGGCGCCCACCCCACCCGACGACGGCCCCGACGGCCCGGACACCGGCAGGCACCACAAGCCGGAAGAGCCTGCCGTCGAACAACTTTCCTTCGCTTACTAGGAGCCCGGCGATGAGTCTGCAGGAATTCTGGTTCGTCCTGATCGGCGTCCTGTTCACCGGCTACTTCGTGTTGGAGGGCTTCGACTTCGGCGTCGGCATGCTGATGCCGATCCTCGGCAAGGGGTCCGATACGCGCAGGCGCGTGGTGCTCAACACGATCGGGCCGGTGTGGGACGGCAACGAGGTCTGGTTGATCACCGCGGGCGGCGCCATGTTCGCGGCCTTCCCGGAGTGGTACGCGAGCATGTTCTCCGGGTTCTATCTCGCGCTGTTGCTGCTGCTGGTGGCGCTGATCCTGCGGATCTGCGCGATCGAGTACCGCGCCAAGATCAACGATCCGAAGTGGCGGTCCTGGTGCGACATCGGCATCGGGATCGGCTCCTGGGTGCCGGCGCTGGCCTGGGGCTGGGTCTTCGCGAACCTCGTGCGTGGGCTGCCGCTGAACGAGGAACGCCAGATCGTCGGCTCGGTGGGGGATTTCTTCAGCCCCTACGCGCTGCTCGGCGGACTGGCCACCGGCATCCTGTTCGCGCTGCACGGCGCGGTGTTCCTGGTGCTCAAGACCGGCGGCGAGGTCCGCGACGACGCCCAGCGCGTCGCCCGGTTGCTGCTGGTGCCCACCGCGGTCGTCGTCGGCGCGTTCGGTCTGTGGACCCAGCTCGCCTACGGCGCGGGCTGGACCTGGGCCGTGCTGGTGACCGCCGTGCTCGGACTCGTGCTCACCGGCGCGGCCAACGTGGGCGGTCGCGACGGCTGGGCCTTCGTCGGCACCACCGTCACCATCATCTCCGCGACCGTGCTGATCGTCGGTTCGATGTTCCCGAACGTGCTGCCGTCGACCATCAGCCCGATGTTCGACCTGACCATCGACAACGCGTCGTCCTCGGCCTACACGCTGAAGGTGATGAGCTGGGCCGCCCTGCTGGCCACCCCGGTCGTGCTGGTCTACCAGGGCTGGACGTACTGGGTGTTCCGCAAGCGGCTGACCGTCGAGCAGATCCCGCCGGCGACCGGGCTGCTGCTGAGCAAGGACTGAGCCGGTGGGAGCGGCGGATTCGCCCCGCGAGGGTCTGGACGGGGCGAACTCTTCGCCGGGCGAAGGGGGATTGGGCGGGGCCGAAGCGTCGGGCGAATCGGGCTCGAGCGCTGGTGCGGGGTCGTCGGGACGATCGGTGCCGGCTGTGGGGTCCGGGGCGAGTTCGTCGCCCGGCCGATCGGAGTCGGGCGTGGGCGCTGAGGCGGAATCGTCGGGCGGTTCGGGTTCAGGCGCCCGTGCGGGCGTGATGTCGGCGGTGGGCGGTCCGGAGTCGGACATGGCAGCGGTCGCGCCTGGGCGGAAGGTGCGGCGCGGGCCGGTGGATCCGCGGCTGCTGCGGTACGCCCGGGCGGCGCGGCTGCATCTCGTGGCGGCGGTGCTGCTGGCACTGGTGATCACCGCGAGCATCGTGGTGATGGCCGTGGTGCTGGGCCGCGTGCTCGCCGGCGTCATCACCGATCCCGGACTGCGCGAGTTCTCCGCGTGGACCACCGAATTGCTCGTCCTCGCGGGCGCGGTGGCCGTGCGCGGGGCGGCCAGCTGGTGGCAGGCGCGGCTGGCGCACCGGGCCGGCGCCACCGTCGTCGCCGAACTCGAGTCGGCGGTACTGCGCGCGGGTGCCGAACTCCCGCCCCGGGAGCTGGACGCGCGGCGCACCGAGCTCGCCGTGGTGGTCGGCGACGGGCTGAGCGGGCTGCGCGGCTGGTTCACCGGCTACCTGCCCGCGTTGTTGCTGGCCTGCCTGGTGCCCCCGATCGTGTTGGTGGTCATCGCCTTCCACGACCCGACCTCGGCGCTGATCGCGGTGATCACCGTGCCGCTCATCCCGCTGTTCATGGTGCTCATCGGCCTGCTCACCCAGGGCCGTGCCGAAGCCACCCTCGCCGCCACCACGCGCCTGTCCGACCAGCTCCTCGATCTGTTCGCGGGCATGCCGACGCTGCGCGCGCTCGGCCGTGAGGGGCCGACCGGCCCGACGATGGTGGATCAGGTTCGGGCCCTGGGTGATGCGCTGCGTCAGCGCACCATGCGCGCATTGCGGATCGCCTTCCTCTCCTCGATGGTCCTGGAATCGCTGGCGACCCTGAGTGTCGCGCTGATCGCCGTCGCCATCGGCCTGCGCCTGGTCTACGGCGAGATGACGTTGTACGCGGGCCTCGTCGCGCTGATCCTCGCGCCGGAGGTCTACTGGCCGCTGCGGCAGGTGGGGGAGAAGTTCCACGCCGCGCAGGACGGAATGGCGGCCGCCGACAAGGCTTTCGCCGTCCTGGAGGCCGGAACTCCAGGTGTCCGCCCCGGGGTCCGTGGTCCGAGCGAGTACACGGCCGCGTCAACAGGCTCAGGTGGACGGGGCGTCGCCGCGAACAACACCGAACTCGCGGCTGGACGTGGACGGTCCTCGCACGGGAGCGGCACGGCGGGTTCGCGAATCCTCGTGCGGGGGATGACTGTCGCGGCGCGGTCGGGGAACGCGCCCGATGCGTTGACCGCGGCGTTCGCGCCGGGGATAGTCACTGTGCTGACGGGTCCCAACGGGTGTGGGAAATCGACGACGCTCCAGGCGGTGCTCGGCTTGATCGAGCCGGATGCCGGTGCCGTTCTCGTCGACGACGTCGATGTCCGCGCGCTCGACTCCGACAGCTGGTGGAGCCGCGTCGCCTGGCTGCCGCAGCGGCCGGTCCTGGTGCCCGGCACCCTGCGCGAGAACGTCGAACTGCTCGGCGCGCACACCGACGCCGACCTCCTCGACGAGGTCAGCGCCACAACAGGTTTCGCGTCCGTGCTCGCCGCGCTTCCCGACCGCTGGGACACCCGCGTCGGCCAGGGCGGCGTCGGCCTGTCCCTCGGTGAACGCCAGCGCCTGGCTCTCACCCGCGTCCTCGCCGCCCGCCGCCCGATCCTGCTCCTCGACGAACCCACCGCCCACCTCGACTCCGCCACCGAACAACACGTCCTGCGCACCCTGCGCACCCTCGCCACCGATGGCGCGACCGTCGTGATCATCGGCCACCGCCCCACCGTGCTGGCGGCCGCCGACGTGGTCGTCCAGGTCGCTGGAACCGCCCACCAAGCCGATGCACCGCCCCCGGATGGCGATGGTGGTGCATCGGGTGACAGGCCCGATTCCGCAGCGACGCCCGTACAGGGGGACACGGGCGAGAGGTCGGCACGACGGGAGGAAATGCAGGCTGCGAACCGCGGTGGACTCGACTCGGTTGGTACAGAGGGAACCCGGGCGACCGACGGCGCAGGACTCGGTGCGAAGCGAGGCACCGAGGATCGATCGGATGCGGGGGTGCGGGTGTGGTGAGTGTGATGCGGACGGCGGCTCGCGGCCCCGAGCGGGCCTCGTTGACGCGGGATCTGCGGGATATGTGGCAGTTGCTCGCGCTGTCGCCGTGGCGCGTGGTGGTCGCGATCGCGTGGGGTGTGGCGGCGCTCGGTAGTGGGCTGGCGTTGGCCGCGCTGGCGGCGTGGTTGATCGCGCGGGCGTGGCAGATGCCGCCGGTGCTGTATCTGAGTGTCGCGGTGACTTCGGTACGGGCGCTCGGCATCTCGCGCGGGCTGTGCCGGTATCTGGAGCGGCTCGCCAGCCACGATGTGGCCCTGCGGGCGATGACCTCGGCGCGGACCACGGTGTACCGCACGCTGGCACACTCGGATATCTGGTGGTGGCGGACCACGTCAGCGGACCGTTTCGGGGCGAGCTCGGCGGTAGGCCATGACGAAGCGGCCGCAGATCGCGCAGCGGGTCGTTTCGGCGCAGGCTCGGCGGTAGGTCGGGGCGAGGCAGGTGCGGTTCGTGAGGCCGGGCCGCGCGGCGGCGATCTGCGGGAGTTGCGGCGGGGTGATCTGCTGGTCCGGATCGGCAGGGACATCGACGATCTCGGTGCCGTGGTGGTGCGGGTATTGGTCCCTGTCGCGGTCGCGGTGGTGTTGTCGCTGGCGGCGGTGGTGCTGATCGCGTTCATCTCCGTACCGGCCGCGGTGATTCTCGCGGTCGCGCTGGCGGTGTCGGGGATGCTCGCGCCCTGGCTGTCGAGCCTGGCCGCGCGGGAGGCCGACGAGGCGAACCAGGCCGACCGCGCCGAGTTCACGGCCGAGGCTCTCACGGTGCTCGACCACGCTCCTGAACTGCGCGTCGCGGGCAAGCTCGACACGGCTCTGGCCAAGGCGGACGCGGCGACCGGCCGGGCGGTCCGCGCCGAGGACACCGCCGCCGCCCACAGCGCCTGGGCCGCCGCGGCGACCCCGCTGTCGATCGGCGTCAGCGCCCTGGGCGCCCTCCTGGTCGGCATCGCCGCCTACGGCCCCACCGGCGGCCTCCCCGGCGGCATGACCCCGATGGCCCTCACGATCCTCGTCCTCGTCCCCCTGTCCGCCTTCGAAGCCGTCGGTGCCCTCCCCGCCGCCGCCACCACCCTCACCACCTCCCGAGCCGCCCTCCACCGCCTCCGCGCCGCTGAGTCCGGTCGCACCGCTGAGTCCGGCCGTGCGGTGGAGCCCGGCGGTGCGGTGGAGACCTCTCGCACCTCCGAACCCGGTCGTAGCCGAACAGTCGAGGCAGGCGATGGCCCCGCGGGCGGCCGAACTGCACCGGACGACGCCGCCGCGCGTCGTAGGCCCGAGCTGGAAGGCGTGGGCGCCGCACGGATCCCGCTGCCCGCGGGGCGCCGTATCGCCGTTGTCGGGCCCAGCGGAGCGGGCAAGACCACTCTGCTCATGGCGTGGGCCGGACTGTTCGACAGACCCGGTGACGGCGTCACGTTCTTCGCCGAGGACGCGCACCTGTTCAGCACCTCGATCCTGGAGAACCTGCGCGTCGCCCGGGGTGACCTCACCACCGCGGAGGCCGAGGACGCCCTGCGCGCGGTCGGGCTCGGGCCGTGGCTCGACTCGCTCGCCGAGGGCGTCCACACCACACTCACCGGGGGCGCGGCGGCCGTCTCCGGCGGGCAACGGCGGCGGATCCTGCTGGCTCGGGCGCTGGTCGCCCCAGCGCACACGCTGCTGCTCGACGAACCCACCGAGCATCTCGCCGCCGCCGAGGGCGAAACCCTGCTGCGCGAACTGCTGGACGCGCACAGCGGCCTGGTCGACCCCGACCGCACGGTCGTCGTCGTCACCCACCAGCTGCCCGCCGATCATCGCGCCGACACAGTCGTCACCGTCGACGGCTCCGGCGTCACGAGTACTGCTGAACGCCCAGCTCAGGGCCGCAATTAATTCGATTGCCGACCGACGGGCGCCCCGATAGATTCATCGGTACACAAGAGAGGAGGTGATCTGAGGAATGGTTATTCATCGGATGCGTGAGGTGGCTGCCCGCTAGCACCACCACTGCGGGAATTCCCCAGCGGTGCGCTGAGCGAATCCCAGGCAGTCACCCGACCCCCGAGCCCCCGGAGTATCCAACCGGGATCACCGAGTTCTCACCGAACCCGGCGATATGGCTCGGGGGTCGCTCCATTTCCGGCGGAAATCCGATCGCCATCGATGCCTGACCGGAACAGTGGCGGTGGAAGTCGCCACGATCTGGTCACCGCGGCGGCTTCCGGTCGGCCGGTCTAACCGATGTAGCGCTGCAGGCGGGCCGAGAGGCGGGGTTCGAGTGCGCCGTCGGCGTCGACTCGTTCCTCCACGTAGGCCAGGTCGCCACCTTCGACGATGCCGTAGAGGCGCTTGGCGCCGCCGACGACCGCGCCGGACTGGCTGCGGATCACCACGTCGGTGGCCAGCTCCCAGGACGACTGCGTGCGGGCGGTGCCGTAGAACAGTTCGACGATGCCGGAGCTGTGGGTGAGCAGCAGTTCGAGCATCTCGTCGTCGCCGTCGGTGCCGACCCGCCAGAAGCCGCTCTCGCGCAGATCGGGGCGCTCGTAGCTGCCCTCCGCGTCGAGCTTCCAGGTCTGCGACTCCCAGACCAGGTAGTCCCCGCCGTCGTGGGAGACGATGATCTGCTGGCCGAAGCGGTAGTCGCCGTCGCTGGGGTGATTGCCCTCGCCCTCGCCGCGCCAGACGCCGACCATGGGCAGCAGGGCCAGCATGGCGTGGTTGAGGTCGGGGCCTTCGCGCAGATTCGCGGTGTCGTCGGGCAGCGGAAGATCCGGCAGGACCGAGATGTTTCGGACGCCGGTCTCTTTCGCACGCTCGGCCGCGATGTTCACGGCTTCGTCGCCACTACGACGCTCGGCCGGAGCGTCTTGCTCGGTACTCGCGCGCTCGGCCGGGGAACCTTCGCTCGCGAGACCGCTCATGACTCGGTGAACAGCCGGTAGAAGACGTACAGGCCGAACCAGCCGATGAGGATCGACACGGCGATGAGGAGAATCTCGAAGAAGAGGACCACGTTCCGGAGTCTAGCGAGTCCCGCCACCGAACACGACAACGGCCCTGGCAGTTCCCGCACGGGAACTACCAGGGCCGTTGTGAGGTTTCTTACTTCGCGACCGCGACGTCCACCGAGTGGATGCCCGCGCCCTCGGGGGTGACCGACGCCGAGCCGTTGCCCGACGAGGACAGCGCGCGCAGGGTCCACGAACCCGGCGCGGCGAAGAAGCGGAAGTCACCGGTGCCGGAGGCGACGACCTCGGCGGTGAAGTCACCGTTGCCGTCGAGCAGACGCACGAACGCGCCGCCCACCGGCTGACCGTCGGCGCTCAGGACGCGGCCGGTGATGACCGTCTCCTTCTCCACGTCGACGCCGGCCGGGATGGCCTGACCCTGGGTAGGTGCTGCACACATAGATTTACGCTCCCAACTCGATAGGTGCACCGACGAGCGAGCCGTATTCGGTCCAGCTGCCGTCGTAGTTCTTGACGTTCTGGTGGCCGAGCAGTTCCTGCAGCACGAACCAGGTGTGCGAGGAACGCTCACCGATGCGGCAGTAGGCGATGGTCTCCTTCTCGCCGTCCAGGCCCGCATCCTTGTAGAGCTCGGCGAGCTCGGCATCGGAACGGAAGGTGCCGTCCTCGTTGGCCGCCTTGCTCCACGGCACGTTGATCGCGCCCGGGATGTGGCCGGGACGCTGGCTCTGCTCCTGCGGCAGGTGCGCGGGAGCCAGGATCTTGCCGGAGAACTCGTCAGGGCTGCGCACGTCGACGAGGTTCTTGGTGCCGATGGCCGCGATGACCTCGTCGCGGAACGCGCGGATCGAGGTGTCGGGCGCGGCGGCCTTGTACTGGGTGGCGGGGCGCGAGACCGCGTCACGCGAGAGCGGACGACCGTCGAGCTCCCACTTCTTGCGGCCACCGTCGAGCAGCTTGACGTCGTTGTGGCCGTACAGCTTGAAGTACCAGTAGGCGTAGGCCGCGAACCAGTTGTTGTTGCCGCCGTAGAGCACGACGGTGTCGTCGTTGGCGATGCCGCGCGCCGACAGCAGGTCGGAGAACTGCTCCTGGTTCACGAAATCGCGACGCACCTGATCCTGCAGGTCGGTCTTCCAGTCCAGCCGGACGGCGCCCTCGATGTGGCCACCCTCGTAGGCGGAGGTGTCCTCGTCGACCTCGACGAAGACGACGCCGGGGGCGTTGAGGTTCTCTTCGGCCCAGTCAACGGAGACCAGGACATCGGAGCGAGCCATGTTGTTCCTTTCAGAGATGACTTGCAGGGTCTGTGAAAAAGCCGGAGCTCAGTTCGGTGCCGGGGCGTGCCGGCGGAGTCGGGCGACCAGCGGATAGATCTGGCAACCCAGGCAGACCCCGAACGCCGCGTTCAAGAACGCCGCGAACAGGGCGAAGCCGGCGAACACCGCGCCGACGATCGGGGAGCCGAGCGCGAAGCCCAGCAGGGCGAGACCGGCGAACGCGAAGCCGAGCAGCTGCGCGAAACGCAGCGGCGGCACGGGCTCGGTCTCGGTGGGCGGCCCGAGCCGCGGCGCGATGAACGCCGCGTAGATCCGGCCGTAGGGGTGCTTGGCCGGGCCCGCCGACGCGCCGATCGCGAACACCACGGCCTGCAGGCCGATCAGGATCGCGGCGGCGACGGGGGAGAAGGCGGCGGCGACGAGCACCAGAACCAGCACGCCGGTCGTCACCCAGGCCACGAAACGGGGCCCGCGGACGTCGACACGCTGTGGGGAATCGAGAGAAGTGGTCATTGTGCGAACTCCTGCGCTGATGAGTCTGTTGACTTCGGATCTGCCAGTTCGCCGGGGGATCGAGACGATCACTCGCGCGGCGGACATAGGTCGGCGTCAGGAATCTCAGAGGTGAGACGGCCGACCGTTCAGCGGCACAGGCAGCAACAACCACCGAGGCGACACAGATCAACTGTGCGGCGTCGGGTGAGCATCAGCTCGTGGTCGGATTGCACGAGAGGTAGTTTACCCGGTCTTCCCGGGAAATGTCCCGGCCCCCCTGTAGTGGGGGCTGGATCACACTGTCAGCGGCTCGAGCGCGGTGCGCAGATCGCCGGCCTTCGGCACGCCCGAGATGCGGAAACGTTCCTTGCCCTCGGCGTCGAAGACGAAGGTCGTCGGCAGTGAGAGCACGTTCAATTCGCGGGCGAGCGCGGGATCGGCGTCGATGTCGACCTCGATGTCGCGCGGGGCGTTCGGCGAATCCGACAGCTCGGCGGTGACCCCGGCGACGACCCGGCGGACCGCGTCGCACGGCCCGCACCAGTCGGCCGAGAAGTGCAGCACCGCGGGGCCCGCGCCGGTGACGCCCGCCGCGTCGAGCAGCCGGGCACGCTGCTCGGTCTCGGGGTCGAGGGTGGCGGGACGGACCCGGCCCTGACGGCGCCGCAGCAGCAGGCCGACCGCGACGGCGGCGAGCACGACGGCGGCGAGGATGACGAGTTCGATCATGGTTGCTGTAACCGGTCCAGGTCGATGGTCAGGGAGCGGCCGATGCCGTACACGATGATCTGGCCGCCTTTCGCCTCCACCTCGGTGGGGGCGATGCCGAACGGCAACTCCTTGGTATCGATCGTACGGCTGAACCGCTCGAGCACCGCGGGACGATCGACGTCGAGGATCTCGGTCTTGGTCGTCGAGGCGGGCGTATCGGTGGTGGAGGCGCGGTCGGTGTAGAAGCGGGTCGCCTGGATGCGGATCTTGTCGCCGTCGAGCATCAGATCGGCTTCCACCTGGACCTCGACCTTGGTGGCGTTGCTGGTCGGCATGGCGCCCGCGGGCAGGATGCGCCCGTTCGGCGCGACCGGCAGCGAACCCCTGAGCACGTGGGCGCCCGAGGTGGTCAGGCCGGAGCCACCGGAACCGCCGGTGCCGTCGGACTTGTCGGCGGGCGGGCCGAGCACCTGCAGGTCGGGGATGCCGAACAGCCTGCCGAGTTCGATCGGCTCGATCGCCATCTGGGCCTCGACCCGGTCGACCGGGACCGCGCGCGCGGTGCCGTCGACCAGCTGGCCGACAGGCGCGTGCAGGCCGTAGAGGTTGGCCTCGAGCGCGATCTCGCCGGGGATGTCGGGTCGCTTGCTCCGCGCGCGGATCAGCACGTCGCCGTAGCGGCCCGACGCCGCCTGGGCGAGGAAGGGGAATCCCTTCACGGTCACTTCGGGGTCGGCCGACAACTCGGCTCCGGCCCGCAGCTGCCGCGACACGTGGTACTCCGTGTAGGCGGCGGCGCCGAAATCGATCACCACCGCCACACCGGCCAGGCACAGCAGCCCGATGATCAGCTTGCGCATGGTTCTCACCCTAGCCGCGCCCGCCGCGTCGAGTCCGACGGGCCATGTTGCGAGGTAGTGCGGGTATAGGCGCTAATGTTGCACACGACTTACCTGTGTTTCGGCGACGTAGCTACGCGGCTGCTGTCGTCCGCGGAGCCACGAGATAGGAGGAGAGCCCGGTGGAGCTGCTCCTACTGACCTCCGACCCCAACCCGGATTCCGTGCTGCCCTCGTTGTCGCTGCTGGCGCACAACGTCCGGCCCGCGCCGACCGAGGTGTCGTCCCTGCTCGAGGCGGGTAGCGCCGATGTCGCGCTGGTCGACGCCAGAACCGATCTGGCCGCCGCGCGCGGCCTGTGCCGGCTGCTCGGCAGCACGGGTTCGTCGGTGCCGGTGGTCGCGGTGCTCACCGAGGGCGGTCTGGTGGCCGTCAACGCGGACTGGGGCCTGGACGACATCCTGCTGCCCGGCACCGGTCCCGCCGAGCTGGACGCGCGGCTGCGGCTGCTCGTCGGCCGCAACGGTGGCGTGGCCAGCCCCGAGAACACCGGCAAGATCACCCTGGGTGAACTGGTGATCGACGAGGGCACCTACACCGCACGGCTGCGCGGCCGCCCACTCGATCTCACCTACAAGGAGTTCGAGCTGCTCAAGTACCTCGCCCAGCACGCGGGCCGGGTGTTCACCCGCGCCCAGCTGCTGCAGGAGGTCTGGGGCTACGACTTCTTCGGCGGCACCCGCACCGTCGACGTGCACGTGCGGCGCCTGCGCGCCAAGCTCGGCAGCGAGTACGAGTCGCTGATCGGCACGGTGCGTAATGTCGGTTACAAGGCGGTGCGCCCGGCCCGAACCCCGGCCACCAAGGGCGACGCGGTGAGCTTCCCCGACGAGGACGTCGACGGCGACGACTCGCTGGCGCCGCTCAACGGCACCGCGCAGTAGCGCGCGACAGGCCAGCGCAATAGCGCGCGACAGACCAGCGCAGTAGCGCGCGACAGACCAGCGCAATAGCGACACTGAGGACGGTTCGATGGCGCAGACAGCAACCCTGACCTGGACCGACCAGGTGGCGCCCGAGGTGGCGACCCGGGTGCGCGCCGTACTCGACCGGGCGAAGGCCAGCGACGGCGTGGCACCGGTATCCGAGCAGGCGGTGCTCTCACTCGCCGACGCGGAGCCGGGCACCCGGCATCTGCTCGCCGAGCGGGCCGGCGAGGTCGTCGGTTACGCGAATCTCGTTGCCGCGCATGCCGAACACCCCGCGATGGCCGAGGTCGCGGTGGACCCGGACGCACGCGGTGACGGGATCGGCGCCGAACTCGTCCGGGCGGCGTTGTCCGAGGGCGGCGACGGCGCGCGGGTCTGGGCGCACGGTGACCTCCCCGCGGCCAAGGCGCTCGCCGGACGCCTCGGCTTGGTCACGGCGCGGGAGCTGTGGCAGATGCGCCGATCGCTGGCAACCCCTGAGCTACCGGAACTGGTGCTGCCCGAGGACCTCCTGCTGCGGACCTATCAGGGCGCCGTCGACGATGTCGAACTGCTGCGGGTGAACAACGCCGCGTTCGCCTGGCATCCCGAACAGGGCGGCTGGGCCGAGCGCGATATCGCGGCCCGCCGCGCGGAATCCTGGTTCGACCCGGCGGGCCTGTTCCTGGCCTTCGACGCCGCCGCCCCCGACCGCTTGCTCGGCTTTCACTGGACCAAGGTCGCGCCCGACGCGGCGCCGGCCGGCGAGGTCTACGTGGTCGGCATCGATCCGGAGGCGCAGGGCCGTGGCCTGGGCCGACTGCTGACCCTGGCCGGTCTGCACTACCTGCGCGCCAGGGAACTGTCGGAGGTGTTGCTCTACACCGAGGCCGACAACGACGCGGCTGTGCGCACCTACACGAAATTGGGCTTCGCGCCCGCGCATATCGATGTCGCCTACGCGCTGCCGTCCTGATTGCGAGACACGTCACAGGTGTGATGAATTCTTCGGCGCGGCTGAATAGTGCGCGCCTGGCCGGGTAAGAGCGAGTAAAACTGGGGCAAACGTCACATTCGTGGCGGAAATCGCGCTTGGCTGTTCATTCCCCGTTAACCCGCGTCGGACCAACTGTCAACCGGACGAACCTAGGTTACTTCTGGGCGGCACAGTTGCCGCCCGGTGCGCGCGTTCCCCCGCGTTCCGCACCGCCAGAACTCGCCCGGGCCGGTGAGGGACCGAGCGAGTCATCCAGCTTTGTCGGAGGAAATGTGAACTTCAAGCGCACCAGTGCCCTGGTCGGCGTCTTCGCCGCGGGCGCCATGTCCCTTGCCGCCTGTGGCAGCGACGACAACACCGGTGGCGACACCAGCAACGCCGCCAACAGCAGTGTGACCTGCGAGGGCAAGAAGGCGCTGAAGTCCAGCGGCTCCTCCGCGCAGAAGAACGCCATGGAGCGCTTCGTCGCCGCGTACGAGAACAACTGCGACGGCTTCACCCTCAACTACACCTCCAGCGGCTCCGGCGCGGGCGTGAACGAGTTCATCGGCAACCAGACCGACTTCGCCGGCTCGGACTCGCCGCTGAGCTCGAAGAAGGAAGAGCCCGCGAAGGCGCAGGAGCGTTGCGGCGCCCCGGCGTGGAACCTGCCGACCGTCTTCGGCCCGATCGCCATCACCTACAACATCGACGGCGTCACCGACCTGGTCCTCGACGGCCCCACCGCCGCGAAGGTGTTCAACGGCGCGGTCACCACCTGGGATGCCCCCGAGATCAAGGCGCTGAACCCCAACGCCAAGCTGCCCTCGGAGAAGATCGCCGTGATCTTCCGCTCCGACGAGTCGGGCACCACCGACAACTTCCAGCTCTACCTCGACGCCGCCTCCGACGGCGCCTGGGGCAAGGGCGGCGGCAAGACCTTCAACGGCGGTGTCGGTGAAGGCGCCAAGGGCAACGAGGGCACCTCGGCCGCGATCAAGAACACCAAGAACTCGATCACCTACAACGAGTGGTCCTTCGCCAAGGCGCAGAACCTGTCGTACGCGCAGATCGTCACCTCGGCCGACAAGACCCCGGTGAAGCTCACCAACGAGTCGGCCGGTAAGGCCATCGACGGCGCGAAGATCAAGGGCGAGGGCAACGACCTGGTGCTCGACGTCAGCTCGTTCTACAAGCCGACCGTCGCGGGTTCCTACCCGATCATCATGCCGACCTACGAGATCGTCTGCTCGAAGTACGCCGACCCGGAGACCGGCAAGGCCGTCAAGGCGTTCCTGACCTCGGCGATCACCAACGGCCAGAACGGTCTGGACCAGGCCGGCTACGTGCCGATCCCGGAGCAGTTCAAGACCAAGCTGACCACCGCGATCAACGCCATCTCCTGATCGCTTCCTGGCCATGACCATGCACCCTGAGGTGACCGCAGCGGGCTCGTCGGACTCGACGGGCCCGCGGGCGGCCGGAGATACTGCGAATATGCCGACCGAACCGAAAAGCGACAAGGCCCCTGCCAAGGGTCGTTCCGGCGCGCTGAACGCCGAGACGATCTTCCGCTGGACGGCCACCGCGGCAGGCGCGACGATCGTCGCCGCCATCGCGCTGATCGCGCTGTTCCTGCTGATCCGCGCGGTCCCCTCGCTCAGGGCTGACGAGGTCAACTTCTTCACCAGCACCGAATTCTCCACCGGTGACGCGAACAACCTCCGGTTCGGCATCCGTGACCTGTTCATGGTCACGGTGCTGAGCTCGGTGTTCGCGCTCATCGTCGCGGTGCCGATCGGCGTCGGCATCGCCCTGTTCCTCACGCACTACGCGCCGTCGCGGCTCGCGCGGCCGTTCACGATGCTGATCGACCTGCTCGCCGCGGTGCCGTCGATCGTGTTCGGCCTGTGGGGCTTCCTGGTGCTGGCGCCGCAGATCGCGCCCGTCCAGGAATTCCTCAACGAGAACCTCGGCTGGCTGTTCCTGTTCTCCGACGGCAACGTCTCGATCGGCGGCGGCGGCACCATCTTCACCGCCGGTGTCGTGCTCGCCGTGATGATCCTGCCGATCATCACCTCGGTCGCCCGCGAGGTGTTCGCGCTGACGCCCCGCGCGCACATCGAGGCCGCGCAGGCCCTCGGTGCCACCAAGTGGGAAGTCGTGCGGATGACCGTGCTGCCCTACGGCCGCAGCGGTGTGATCGCCGGTTCCATGCTCGGCCTCGGCCGTGCGCTCGGTGAGACCATCGCGGTCCTCGTCGTGCTGCGCACCGCCAGCCAGGCGGGCAGCTGGTCGCTGTTCGACGGCGGCTACACCTTCGCGTCCAAGATCGCCTCGGCGGCCTCGGAATTCAGCGCGCCGCTGCCGACGGGCGCCTACATCGCCGCCGGCTTCGTTCTGTTCGCGCTGACCTTCATCGTCAACGCGCTGGCCCGCCTGGCCTCCGGTGGAAAGGTGAACGGCTGATGACCACCACGACGACCCTCGACAAGCCGATCAAGGCGCCGCCGTTCCGGCAGGTGGGCACCGCTCGCAAGGTCAAGAACAACATCGCGACCGGCCTGGTCACCCTCTGCTTCGTGATCGCGCTGATCCCGCTGGTGTGGGTGCTCGGCCTGGTGATCACCAAGGGCATCACCGCGATCGTCACCGCCGACTGGTGGCTGAACTCGCAGAAGGGCATCCTGCCGGACCAGACCGGCGGCGGTGTCTACCACGCGATCTACGGCACCATCGTGCAGTCCGCGGTCGCCTCGATCATCGCGGTGCCGCTGGGCATCATGGCCGCGGTCTACCTGGTCGAGTACGGCCGTGGCCGCCTCGCCAAGGTCACCACCTTCATGGTCGACATCCTCGCCGGTGTGCCCTCGATCGTGGCCGCGCTGTTCATCTTCGCGCTGTGGATCGCCACCTTCGGCATGCCGCAGAGTTCCTTCGCGGTGTCCCTGGCGCTCGTGCTGCTGATGCTGCCCGTGGTCGTGCGCAGCACCGAGGAAATGCTGAAGCTGGTGCCCGACGAGCTGCGCGAGGCGTCGTACGCGCTCGGCGTGCCGAAGTGGAAGACCATCCTGCGCATCGTCATTCCGACCGCCGCGCCCGGCATGATCTCCGGCATCCTGCTCGCGCTGGCCCGCGTCATGGGTGAGACCGCGCCCGTGCTGGTGCTGGTCGGCTACAGCAAGTCGATCAACCAGAACATCTTCGACGGCAACATGGCCTCGCTGCCGCTGCTGATCTACCAAGAGCTGGCCAACCCGGAGGCCGCGGGCCGCGAACGTGTCTGGGGTGCGGCGCTCACGCTGATCCTGATGATCGCGTTGCTGTACCTGGCCGCCGCCGGCGTCAACAAGCTGCTCACCCGGAACCGATAGAAGCGAACGGATAACTCAGATGGCCAAGCGGATCGACGTCAAAGATCTCAACATCTACTACGGTTCGTTCCACGCTGTGTCGAGCGTGGATCTGACCGTGCTGCCCCGCAGCGTCACCGCCTTCATCGGTCCCTCCGGTTGTGGCAAGTCCACCGTGCTGCGTTCGCTGAACCGCATGCACGAGGTGACCCCGAACGCGCGCGTCGAGGGCGCGGTGCTGCTCGACGGCGAGGACATCTACGGCGCCGCCATCGACCCGGTCGGCGTGCGCCGCACCATCGGCATGGTCTTCCAGCGCCCGAACCCGTTCCCCACCATGTCCATCAAGGACAACGTGGTCGCGGGCCTGAAGCTGCAGGGCATGCGCAACAAGAAGGAACTCGACGAGGTCGCCGAGCGCTCGCTGCGCGGCGCGAACCTCTGGAACGAGGTCAAGGACCGGCTCGACAAGCCGGGCGGCGGCCTCTCCGGTGGTCAGCAGCAGCGTCTGTGCATCGCGCGCGCGATCGCGGTCTCGCCCGACGTGCTGCTGATGGACGAGCCCTGTTCGGCACTGGACCCGATCTCCACCCTGGCGATCGAGGACCTGATCACCGAGCTGAAGAAGGAATTCACCATCGTCATCGTCACCCACAACATGCAGCAGGCCGCGCGTGTGAGTGACCAGACCGGTTTCTTCAACCTCGAGGCCCAGGGCAAGCCCGGCAAGCTGATCGAGATCGACGACACCGAGAAGATCTTCTCCAACCCCACCCAGCGCGCCACCGAGGACTACATCTCCGGCCGCTTCGGGTAAGCGAACCAACGAGAAAGCCCCCGCCTCCTGAGGAGTGCGGGGGCTTTCTCATCGGTGTCAGGAAACGACGATCCAGCCGTACTTGCCCTGGCCGTACGAGTAGCACAGCCACTTCGTCGAGCCCTCGTACTTGGTGTTGCCCACGGTGTTCGCGTTGCAGGGCGCCGACGGCGCGGCCGAGGCCTGCGGGGCGAGCAGTGCCGTGGTCAGGACCGTGGCAACGGCAACAAGCGCACCAGCGAAAAATCGTACAGACATGACGAAACCTCTTCCGTTTCAACAGTTTCCACAGAGGTTCCCCCATCAGAGCCCCCCCTTGCCAGGAAGCCTACCGAATTGTGTTGGCAGAGGCAATGACTCGCAGCGGCGAGGGGGAAACCCCCCCCCCCCGCGGGCGGGGCGGGGGGGGGGGGGGGGCCGGGAAAAAACAGGGGTTAAAAAAAAAAGGCGGTGGGGCACTTCACCGATGACCTCCTGGCGGTCGCTGCGTGTCAGGTAGACCATACTATGAAGCACATTTTTCCCGTACCTGAAAGTATGGAATTCGCCGTCAGGGCACGATCCGGTACTTCAGCATCATG
>NZ_JARWOJ010000386.1 GCF_029868625.1 Nocardia neocaledoniensis
TTCGGGTTGTTGTCGACCGCGTCGCCGGGGCCGTCGGCGTCGGCGTGGATGGGGTTGAGGAACCACAACCGGCGCTGCGCGGCCGACAGCGGAATCCGCTGGGGGCGTTGGCGCGTGGTGAGGGCAACGCGGCCTGTCGGAGGCTGTCGTTCGCGACATCTCGGCCAAGAAGAGCGATCTCGACCTGTCCGCGCTGGTCGTCGCGCTCGACGCGAAGGGCAGGTTCTTCGGCCACGACAAGATCGAGGGCATCGCCACCACCGATGGCGGTAGGACGATCTACATCGCCAACGACAGCGACTTCGGCTTAGCCGCGAGCCAGGGCGAGCAGCCGCCGTTCGGGCTGAAGCCGAAGACGCTGGCCAACGGCCTGCAGGACACCGGGGAGATCCTCGCGGTCGACACCACCAAGCTGCCCGCCGCGCTCGACAGCTACACCGTGCGGATCTCGGTCAACTAGTCCACTCGCGGATCTCCACGAGCACGGCGGCGGCCAGCGCGAGCAGCCACAGGGACATGGAGCCGACCTGCACACGCTGGGCGATGCCGAGCGCGTACGACCCGGACAGGTTGTCGGCGACCAGCATCCAGATGGTCGCCGCCGATCCGGTGACCAGCACGACGACACCGAACTCGCGCAGGATCCGCCAGCGGTGATAGCGGTAGGCGGCGGCGCTGAAGGCGAACGCCGCCACCGCGATCGAAGTGACGGCCAGCGTGCTGGTCAGCGCGTGTGGCTGGCGCAGCTGCGGGATCAGGCCGGTGCCGCAGCCGCTCCCGGCCGCGTCGCAGTCGCGCAGGGGGAACAGTGCGTCGGCGATCGTGGCGGCGCCGAAGCAGGCGAGGGCGATCCAGCCCGCGGTGGTGAGCCGCCTGCGCCGGAACAGCAGCAGTCCACCGAGCGCCGCAGGGATCAGCAGCAGGCCGACCAGCTTGTCGGCGGTGGCGAACACCACGTGATACGGCTTGCCCGCTTCGGTGAGTTCGCTGAGAAAGGAGTCGACCGGGTCGGTGTCGACCGGCAGCACGAACTCCAGGACCCACGACGAGTAGCACAGGCCGGCCACCGCGATCGCTACGGCGATCGCCAGGGCGTAGCCGCGGATTCTCCGGGCGGGAGCTGGCACATGGACCATTGTGCTGCGCGGGGCACAGTGTCCGGTCCATCGCCGAGATCGGGCGCGTCGCGCGGTTGTCCGTGGTTTCATCACAGCGCGCACAGGTTGCTGTCAGGTTCACCGGGCAGGCTGGTGGTCGTCACCGAGCAGGAGGTCTAGATGAGCTACGCGATAGCACTGGCAGGGTTCGCCATGGTCCTGGCGATGGCGGTCTCCGGATTCGCCGCCGCCAACGCACCGAAATCGCTGGTGCGCGTCCGCGTGCGAACCGACCGGCGCCGCTGAGCTCCTGCGCTCGGGCCGATCTCGTATCGGCCGTCGGCTACTTCCGCTTTCCCCGCGCCGAGTGGCGTGTCAGCTCGCTGACCAGCGCGCCGATCCGCTCGGCGGCGAGCCGCGGGTCTTCGTGTTCCCACACCCGTACGACCTGCCAGCCCGCCTCCCGCAGGGCCGCGTCTGTCGCCCGATCCCTGGCCACATTGCCCGCCAGCTTGTCGGCCCACCACTCGGCATTGTTCTTCGGGGCGGTCGCGTGGACCGGGCAGCGATGCCAGAAGCAGCCGTCCACGTAGACGGCGAGGCGCAACCTCGGAAACACCACATCGGCGCGCCGACGCTGGCCCTTGATCGGCGGACGGTCGACGAAATAGCGCAGACCGGCGCGATGCAGCTCGCGGCGCAGAGCCAGTTCGGGATCGGTGTGCGCCCGGCGTTGCCGCGACATCCGCGCACTCGTCGCGGCATCGGTCACGGGCGCTCTCACAGGGCGTTTCGCGGCGGGCGGCGGCTCATCGGCCGGCAGTGCCGGTGGGGGATTCCGGTCGTCGGCGTGCCGCGCGGTCATACCGCCCAGCCGCCCATGCGATCGAGATGATCGCGGACATCATCGAGGAAGCCCGGCGGAAAGCGCAGATTTCCCATCGACGTGCGGCGCAGGAAACCGGCCGTGGCCCGCGGTGAGAGCAGGCGCGGCTCGGCCAGGAAGTTCTTCAGATCCTCGTACGGCTCGTGCACCGGCCAGGTGGACAGCGGCACCCGGTGCACCACACCGGCCCTGCCCCACGCCGCGCTCGGCCACGGCGACCCGGCTCGGAGCGGCTCGCCCAGGGTGAGCGGCGTCGACGGCGCGGCCAATCGTGCGCCGACCCAACTCGCCATCCGCACACTGACCGCGTTGCCGACCAGCTTCCAGCGGTGCCCCTGCCGGACACCGGGCACGTCCAGCGCCGGCGCGGTCCAGTCGGCGTCGAAGCCCTGTAATCGCTCACCGTCGACGATGCCGGGGGTGACGATCTCGCCCGCGGGCAGCCGGACCGCGGGCGGACTCGCGATCCCGAGGCCCGAGCCACCCTTCAGCGTCGGCACCGCGTTCACCGCCCAGCCGAGGCCCCGCACACCCTCGGTCCAGTAGAAGCCGCACGGATCGCGGTCGGGGTCGCCGTACTCGCGCGGGCCCGCGTCGTCACCGAACAGCACCTCGCGCGGGTCCTCGGTGCGCGACGCCAGCATCAGCACCCGCTGGCGCCGCTGCGGTAAGCCGAACGCGCGGCCGTCGACGACGCGATAGGCCCACTGGTAACCGAGTTCCTCCAGCGCGTGGGTGATGTGCCGCATGGCCTCGCCACGACCGAGTTGCAGCATGAACGGGACGTTCTCGATCAACAGCCAGCGCGGTCCACGCTGCCGTTTGACCAGCCGGAACACCTCTTCCACCAAACCGGAACGGCGGCCGGTGATGCCGGCGGTCCGGCCCGCCTGAGACAGGTCCTGGCAGGGGAAGCCCGCGGCGACGAGCTCGGTGCCCGCAGGCAGCGAGCGCAACCTGGTGATGTCACCGTGCAGCGCGGTGTCGGGGAAGCGCGCGGCGAGGACACCTTTGGCGCCGGGATCGATCTCGCACAGCAGCTCGGTCGACCAGCCGTGTGCGCCGAGGCCGAGTTCGAGTCCGCCGATTCCGGCGAACAGCCCGACCATCCGCGTCAACGGCCCTCCTGTGTCGTGGGGACTTGCTCGGCTACTCGCGCCTGCGGCGCATTCTATCGGCCGCTGATCAGCCCACTCGCCGCGAACCGACGACGCGGCGCCGGCCGGAAAATCAGTGGCTCGCGACCCCGCTCCGGTGGGACTCTGGAGGTGCCGACTTGTCGGACCCCGGTGCGAACATCACCTGGCGTCCGTTCCGGAAACCAACCATCCACCGGACACCAAGGGGGAGAGTCTTGTCTGTCACTTTGGAGCTGGCGGCCACCGAATCGGAGGCTGACAGATCGGGGCGGCCCGCGCCGCGGCCCAGCGCGGGATTGCGATCGCTGCGGCGGTTCCTGCCCTTCCTGCGGCCCTATCGGGTGCCGTTGATCGCGGCCAACGTGCTGGCGATCGTCACCTCCAGCACGGCCATCGTGATCCCGCTGGTGATCGCGCGGGTAGTCGACGGGCCGATCGCGCGGCGCGATTTCGCCGGGCTGCTGGCACCGGTCGCGCTGATCTTCGTGCTCGGCGCGATGGAATCGTTCGGCATGTGGGGGCGGCGGTGGCTGGTGTCCAAGCCATCGACGCTGTTCGAGATCAGGATGCGCGCCAAGCTCTTCGCCCAGTTGCAGGCGCTGGCGATCGGACGGCACGACGGCTGGCAGTCGGGCCAGCTGCTCTCCCGCGCCATCGACGATCTCGCGGTGATGCGCCGGTTCGTCGCCTTCGCCGGACCGTTCCTGATCGTCAACGGCGTGCTGCTGCCGGTCGGTCTCGCCGCGTTGTTCGTGATGAATTGGCAAGTGGGCCTGATCTTCACGGTGATCTCCCTGCCGCTCACGGTGGTGTGCGCGCGGTTCGTGCGGCGCTTCGAGGTGGCCTCGCGGCGCTCGCAGGACCAGGCCGGCGACCTCGCGACCATCGCCCAGGAATCGGCACAGGGCGTGCGGGTGCTCAAGGCGCTCGGGCGCGGTGCGTTCTTCGGCGCGCGCTTCACCGCGCTCTCGCGCGAACTGCAGAAGACCGAGCTGGTGAAGGTGCGCCTGGACGCCACGTTGTGGGCCTCGCTGGTGGCACTGCCGACGGTCGCGATCGCGATCTCGCTCGGGGTCGGCGGCCACGCGGTGGCGCAGGGCACGATGACGATGGGCACCCTGGTCGCGAGCATCACGCTGGCGACCTTCCTGCAGTGGCCGATCATCTGGATGGGTTTCCTGCTCTCGGAACTGTTCGAGGCGCGCACCGCGGCCGACCGGTACTGGGAGATCATCGACACCCCGCTCGACATCACCGATCCGCCCCAGCCGGTGGACCTGCCCGCCGCGTTGCGCGGTGAGCTGGTCATCGACCAGGTGCGTTTCGCCTATCCGGCCGGTGACGACGGCACGGACAAGGCGGTGCTGGAGGACATCTCGCTGCGGATCCGGCCGGGCGAGACGGTAGCGCTGGTCGGCGCGACCGGCAGTGGCAAGACCGCGCTGCTCGAACTCGTGCCCAGGCTCTACGACGTGGACTCCGGCCGCATCACCATCGACGGCATCGACATCGCCACGCTGCGCCTGGCCGACCTGCGCCGGATCGTGACGGTGGCCTTCGAGGAGCCGGTGCTGTTCTCGGCCAGCGTCCGCGAGAACGTGGCGCTCGGCGACCCGCGCGCCACCGACGCCGATGTGCGGCAGGCGCTCGACATCGCGCAGGCGAGCGAGTTCGTCGACGCGCTGCCGTGGGGTCTGGACACCAGGATCGGCGAGCAGGGCATGAGCCTGTCGGGTGGCCAGCGGCAGCGCCTCGCGCTGGCCAGGGCAGTGCTCATCGGTGAGACGGCGGCCGAGCACGGCCGGATCATGGTGCTCGACGATCCGCTCTCCGCGCTGGACGTGGAAACCGAAGAGCGCGTACAGGATCGGCTGCGCACCGTGCTCTCCGGGGCGACCACCCTGCTGGTCGCGCACCGGCCGTCCACCGCCGCGCTGGCCGACCGGGTGGCTCTGCTCGCCGACGGCCGCATCGTCGCCGAGGGTACCCACGAGAAGCTGCTGCGTTCCAACAGCCGCTACCGCGAACTGATGGGAGGTGAATCATGACCACCGACACCGAGATCCAGGCCGCGCCGGAACAGGCGGCCGACTGGCGCGGCATCGCCAAGGAGGACGACGCCGTCACCGGCACCGGAAACCTGGTGCTGGCCGGGCGATCCCGGCGCCTGCTGCTCGACCTGGTGCGGCCGTATCGCAAGCAGGCGATCCTCACCTTCGTCCTGATCGTGCTCGACAACGCGGCCAAGGTGTCGCTGCCATTGTTCATCGCCTACGGCCTCGACCACGGCATCAGCCAGGGCCGCCAAGGCAACTGGACACCGATGCTCGCGACGGTGGCCGGGTTCGTCGCGGTGACGCTGCTCTCCGGCCTGACCACCTTCCTCTTCCTGCGGGCCTCGGGTTCGCTGAGCCAGAAGGTGTTGTTCGACCTGCGGGTGCGCGCGTTCCAGCACACCCAGCGGCTGAGCGTGTCGTTCCACGAGAAGTACACCTCGGGCAAGGTCGTCACCCGGCTCACCAGCGATATCGAGACGCTCCAGGAGCTGCTGGAAGGCGCGCTCAACCAGGCGTTCAGCGCGGTTCTCTCGGTGCTCACCATCGCGGTGCTGCTGGTCTGGCTCGACCCGATGCTCGCTTCCATCGTGCTGCTCGGGTTCGTGCCGCTGGTGCTGGTCACCCGGTGGGCACAGCGGCGCCAGCGGGCAGGGTACCGGCGCACGCGCGGGGCCATCGCGCGCGTCGTCGTGCAGTTCGTCGAGTCGATGAGCGGCATGCGCGCGGTGCAGGCGTTCCGGCGCGAAGGCCGCAACCAGGAGGTCCTCGGCGCGGAGGACAGCGAGTACCAGCGGGCGACCACCACCGCGATCCGCGGCATGGGCGACTACGTGGGCCTGTCCAACTTCATCGGCAAGGTCACGACGGTGATCGTGCTGCTGGTCGGTGCCTGGCAGGTGATGGAGGGCAACCTCGCGATCGGTGTGCTCGCCGCCTACCTGCTCTACCTCGACCAGTTCTACGGCCCGCTCGACGAGCTGGCCCAGGTCTTCAATTCCTATCAGTCCGCCGCGGCGGCACTGGAGAAGATCTCGGGTGTGCTCGAGGAAGAGCCCGAGGTCGCCGAACCGGCGAAGCCGGTCGCACTGGACCGGGCGAGCGGGGCGGTGCGGATGGACGGGGTCTGGTTCGGCTACCACGCCGACGCACCGGTGCTGCCGAAGTTCGACCTGGTGATCCCGGCCGGACAGGTGGTCGCGCTGGTCGGCGCGACCGGCGCGGGCAAGTCGACGCTGGCCAAGCTGCTCACCCGGTTCTACGACCCGAGCGGCGGCACCATCACGCTGGACGGCGTCGACCTGCGCGAACTGGCCGATCCGGAACTGCGCAGGCACATCGTGATGGTCACCCAGGAGGCGTACCTGTTCTCGGGCACCATCGCCGACAACATCCGCCTCGGCAGGCCCGACGCCACCGACGCCGAGGTCACGGCGGCGGCGCGGGCCGTGGGGCTGGACGCGTTCGTCCGCTCGCTGCCCGACGGGTACGCCACCGACGTCCGCACGCGCGGCGGCAGGTTGTCGGCCGGGCAGCGTCAGCTGGTGGCGTTCGCCAGGGTGTTCCTGGCCGATCCGGCGGTGATCGTCCTCGACGAGGCCACCTCGAGCCTGGACATCCCGGGCGAGCGACTGGTCCAGCACGCGCTGGAGACCCTGCTGCGCGGGCGGACCGCGGTGATCATCGCGCACCGGCTCTCGACGGTCGCCATCGCCGATCGGGTGCTGGTGCTCGACGCGGGACGGGTCGTCGAGGACGGCGCACCGGACGAATTGATCGCCGGGCAGGGCCGCTTCGCAGGCTTGCACGCCGCCTGGCGGGATTCGCTGGTCTGATGCCACCGTGTTGTACAGCAGCGGGGCTGGTGTCGCTTACCGTAGAGAGGTGACGACCCCAGCCCCGGGCCCAGCCGACGGCCCCACCGAGATCAAACCGGCCTCCCGGTGGCCCACGGTGCTCACCTGGCGTTCCCACGACAACACGCGGATGGAATCGGTCCGGGTGACGCTCAACGGCAACCGGATCAGGGCGGCGGGCCGAATGATCGGCAGCGGATGCGATGAGCACCCGGCCTTCAGCGCGTCGTACGACCTGGTCACCGACGAGGCGGGCGCCACCCGCCGGCTGTCGCTGCGCACCACCACGGCCGCGGGCGAGCGGCACGCCTCCATCTCCCGTGACGAGGAGAACTACTGGCTCGTCGACGCGGGCGGCAGTCACGTGCGCTCCACCTTCGCCGGCGCCCTCGACGTCGACGTGGTGCTGAGCCCGTTCTTCAACACGCTGCCGATCCGCCGGTTCGGCCTGCAGAACGCGGTGGGCGACATGCAGGTCCCGGTCGTGTACGTGCGACTACCGGACCTGCTGGTGCAGGAAGCCGAGCTCACCTACTCGAGCGCGTCCGACGGCATCAACGTGCTCTCTCCGGTCTCCAGCGCCACGCTCACGGTGGACCCGGAGGGTTTCGTCCTGGACTACCCCGGCCTCGCTCAACGCGTCTGACGTCGAAACCATTGGTGCGCAACGGTCGACCGCGTACCAGTGACCGCAAAATCGCGGGGAGCGACCGGCCCGCGGTCCTCGGCAGCCACCATTCGACCGTGCGCGGGGCCGGGAGCGCCGCGCCGGTTCACAACGCCCGCAGGACCCCGCCTCGTTGCCCGGCCTGACGCATTTCGTCCAGCCAGCCTTCGACGCCCGGCACGATGCCGGTGATGTCCCGGCGCCCACGCGCCTCGTACGCGGTGCGCCCGCGATAACCCACCTCGACAATCTCGCCGAGGGTGCCGTCCGCCGCCAACGCGTCGCGCGCGGTGCTCAGGGCGGCGATCGTTTCGTCGAGCACCTGCCCGAGCGCGGTGGCGTTCGGTTCACAGATGGCGCGCACCAGGTCCGGCGCGGTACCGGCGACGCGGGTGCCGTCGCGGAACGAGCCGGCGGCCAGCCCGAGCGCCAGGTCGCCACCGGCCGCGCCGGCGGCGGCCAGCGCCTCGGCCAGCACATGCGGCAGGTGCGAGATCCGGGCGACGGCCTGATCGTGCTCATCGGCCACCACCGGAACAACCACCGAACCGCAGTCCAGCGCCAGCCGCACCACCCGTTCCCACGGCTCGACGGCGGTACCCTCGTCGACACCGACAGCCCACACGGCATCGCGGAACAATGCGGAATCGGTTGCGGACCAGCCGGATTCGGAGGTCCCCGCCATCGGGTGTCCGCCGACGAAGCGCGCCGCCAGCTTGTGCTCGCGCACCGCGTCGAGGACCGGGCGCTTGATGCTCACGACATCGGTCAGCGCGCACTCCGGCGCCAGCGCGGCGATCTCGGCCAGGATCGGCGCGACCGCGGGCATCGGCACCGCGAGCACCAGCAGCGCGTCCTCGGCGGCGGCCCGGCGCAGCACCGCGGTGAGCTCGGTCGACACGTCGAAACCGTCGCGACGCGCGGCCTCGGCGCCCGTGGCTGACCGGTTGTACCCGAACGCCGGATACCCCGCCGCGACGGCGGCGCGCAGCAGTGAGCCGCCGATCAAACCGGTTCCGAGGACGCAGACAGGCGCACGCTGGGCGATGGTCATCGGAACAGATTGGCACACGAGTTCATCATTGCGGGCGGGACAGACTACCGTTTGCACCATGGCAGCACAGCGCTCGGGCTCGAACAGGGCGACGTCGGACGACGACTACGACGTCGAGGGGTTCGCCGTCGCGGTGGTCCGCGAAGAAGGCACGTGGCAATGCAGTCCACTGAGCCACGACGCCCTCGTCGATCTGTCCGTCGCCGAGACCGAATTGAAGGCATTGCGCAGCTCGGGGGCCGTCTTCGGGCTGCTCGACGTCGATGACGAATTCTTCATCGTGGTGCGTCCCGCGCCGAGCGGCACCCGCCTGCTCATCTCGGACGCGACCGCCGCGATCGACTACGACATCGCCGCCGACGCCCTCGACGCGCTCAACGTCGAGATCCCCGACATCGACCCCGACGACCTCGACGACATCGAACCGTGGGAAGAGGGCGACCTCGGCGTGCTCGCCGACCTCGGCCTGCCCGAACCGGTGCTCAGCGTCATCCTGGCCGAGACCGACCTCTACCCCGATGAGCAGCTCGGCATGATCGCCCAGCGGCTCGGTTTCGCCTCCGAATTCGCGGCGGTTCTGGACAAACTGCCTCGGTGACCGACGAGGACATGCTGCGCGCCGCGATCGCGGCCGCCCCCCCCCCCCCCCCCCCCGCGGTGGCCGGGGGGGGCCGGGGGAGAGAATGCCCCGGGCCCCCCCACCCCCCCCCCCCCCCAACCCC
>NZ_JARWOJ010000387.1 GCF_029868625.1 Nocardia neocaledoniensis
GTCCCCGCGCCCCCCCCCCCCGGGGGGCGGGGGGGCGGGCCCCGCGGCGCGACTAGGAGCGCACGGTCGCCGAGCGCACGCCTTCGGCGAGTTCCGAGGTCAGCGCGCGGACCGCGTCCAGGCCCTCGGCGGCGGCCGTGACCAGGGCCGAGCCGACGATCACGCCGTCGGCGTAGGCGGCGATCTCGGCGGCCTGGGCGCCCGAGCGCACGCCGAGGCCGACGCCGATCGGGATGTCGGAATGCGCGCGGATGCGGGCGCACAGCGCGGGGGCGGCCGAGGAGACCGCGTCACGCGCGCCGGTGACGCCCATGGTGGAGGCGGCGTAGATGAAACCGCGCGAGGCCTCGAGCGTCTTCACCAGGCGTTCCTCGGTGGAGGACGGCGCGACCAGGAAGATGCGGTCCAGGTTGTGCGTGGCGGAGGCGACGAACCAGTCGTCGGCCTCGTCGGGGATCAGGTTGGGCGTGATGATCCCGGCGCCACCGGCCGCGGCCAGGTCGCGGGCGAAGGTGTCGACGCCGTATTTGAGCACCGGGTTCCAGTAGCTCATCACGACGGCCTGCCCGCCGGCGGCGGTGATCGCCTCGACGACGGAGAACACGTCGCGCACCCGCACACCGCCGCGCAGCGCCTGCTCGGCGGCGGCCTGGATGGTGGGGCCGTCCATGACCGGATCGGAGTAGGCGACGCCGACCTCGATGATGTCGCACCCGGATTCGACCATGGTCCGGCACACCTCGATGGACCCGGCCAGGTCGGGGTAGCCCGCGGGCAGGTAGCCGATCAGGGCGGCCCTGCCCTCGCCACGCGCCGCCGCGAACGTGTTCGCGAGACGGGACTGCTGACTCACTGCGCGTTCTCCTCGGCGTCGTCGTCGAACAGGCCGAACCAGCGGCCCGCGGTGTCCATGTCCTTGTCGCCGCGACCGGACAGGTTGACCAGGATGATCGCGCCCTCGCCGAGCTCCTTGCCGAGCTTCAGCGCCCCGGCCACCGCGTGCGCGGACTCGATCGCCGGGATGATGCCCTCCGAACGCGACAACAGCAACAGCGCGTCCATGGCCTCGGTGTCGGTGATCGGCGCGTACTCGGCGCGGCCGATGTCCTTGAGGTGGGCGTGCTCGGGGCCGACGCCCGGGTAGTCGAGTCCGGCCGAGATCGAATGCGATTCGATGGTCTGGCCGTCCTCGTCCTGGAGCAGGTACGAGTAGGCGCCCTGGAACGCGCCGGGGGTGCCGCCGGTGAAGGTGGCCGCGTGCCGCCCGGTCTCGACGCCGTCGCCTGCCGCCTCGTAGCCGATCAGCCGGACACCGGCGTCGGGGATGAAGGCGTGGAAGATGCCGATGGCGTTGGACCCGCCGCCGACGCAGGCTACGACCGCCTCGGGCAGCCGACCCGCGCGCTCGATGATCTGCTCGCGCGCCTCGATCCCGATGATGCGCTGGAAATCGCGCACCATCAGCGGGAACGGGTGCGGGCCCGCGGCGGTGCCGAAGCAGTAGTAGGTGTCGTCGGCATGCGAGACCCAATCGCGCAGCGCCTCGTTGATGGCGTCCTTCAGGGTCTGCGAGCCGGTGGTCACCGAGACGACCTCGGCGCCGAGCAGCCGCATCCTGGCCACGTTCAGCGCCTGGCGGGCGGTGTCGACGGCGCCCATGTAGATGACGCAGTCCAGGCCGAGCAGTGCGCACGCCGTCGCGGTGGCCACACCGTGCTGACCGGCGCCGGTCTCGGCGATGACGCGGGTCTTGCCCATCCGCTTGGCCAGCAGCGCCTGCCCGAGCACATTGTTGATCTTGTGCGAGCCGGTGTGGTTGAGGTCCTCGCGCTTGAGGAAGATCCGCGCGCCACCGGCGTGTTCGGCCAGGTTGCGGCATTCGAACACCGGCGACGGACGGCCGGTGTAGTCGCGCTGGAGCCGGTCGAGTTCGTCGAGGAAGCCGTGATCGCTCCGGACCTTGTCGTACTCGGCGGTGACCTCCTCGATCACCGCCATCAGCGCCTCGGGGACGTGCCGTCCGCCGTAGACGCCGAAGTGGCCGCCCGCGTCGGGCTCGTAGTCGCTGTGCTGGGCGACGCCGGCGCTGGCCTGGGGCAGCGCGCTCACCGGATGCTCCGCCGGGCCGGCTTCGGGCAGGACGGGTGGGTACCGGCGGTCACCAGCTCCGACACCGCGGCACGCGGGTTTCCGCTGGTCACCAGGCCCTCGCCGACGAGCACCGCGTCGGCACCCGCGCCGGCGTAGGCCAGCAGGTCGGCGGTGCCGCGGATGCCGGACTCGGCCACCCGGATGACCTCCGAGGGCAGGCCGGGGGCGATCCGGGCGAACACGTCGCGGTCCACTTCCAGGGTCTTGAGGTTGCGCGCGTTGACACCGATCACCGAGGCGCCCGCTTCCAGGGCGCGGTCGGCCTCTTCCTCGGTGTGTACTTCCACGAGAGCGGTCATGCCCAGTGATTCGGTGCGGTCGATCAGCGAGGACAGCACGTCCTGTTCGAGCGCCGCCACGATCAGCAGGATCACGTCGGCGCCGTGCGCGCGGGCCTCGTGGATCTGGTACGGGCCGACGACGAAGTCCTTGCGCAGGACCGGGATGTTCACGGCCGCGCGGACCGCGTCGAGGTCGTCGAGCGAGCCGCCGAAGCGACGGCCCTCGGTGAGCACGCTGATGATGCGGGCGCCACCGTCTTCGTAGGCCTTGGCCAGGACGGCGGGGTCCGGGATGTCGGCCAGCGCGCCCTTGGAGGGGCTGGCACGCTTCACCTCGGCGATGACACCGATCCCGTCCTCGTGCAACGCGGCGGCCGCGTTGAGCGGAGCCGGGGCGGCGGCCGCCGCGGCTTTGATCGCCTGAAAATCGAGGAGGGCTTCGCGAGCGGCAACATCCGCCCGAACCCCGTCGAGAATCGAGTCGAGTACCGTCATCTGGCTCGAATCCTTTCTGGGGAGACGAACTTCTCACCTGAGAGTCCCCTCAGGCGCTGTCTCACCGATGCTGGACAAGAATAAATGGCCGCCGCCCGTGTCACTGCGGCGGGGGTGCCGGGGGTCACTGCCGCCCGGCGGGCCGGGGTCACCACGGTGGAGCTGCGGCGGGTCACGGCGTGCGGCCCGGCGACGCGCCGTCGTCGTCGGGTCCCTCGGCGGTGTCGGTCGGGTCGGTGCCCGCGTCGAGCGCGTCCCACAGCACCCGGTCCGACAGCGGCGCGGCGGTCCCGGTCTCGTCGCGCCGTTTGCTCACCTGCGCGCTGGCGTCGGCACGGCGGAACACCGGGTTGTCGTACTTGCCGGACAGCTGACTGCTCTCCCCCGGCCTGCGGGTCAGCAGGACACCGGCGACCAGCGCGAGTCCGGCCGCCACGATCGACAGGATCGCGGGCGCCAGGTGGACATCGGCGCCGCTGACGACCGCGCGCACCGGCAGCTCGGCCAGCGTGCCCGCCCGCTCCTCGGTCCGGCCCGCCCCGGCGGCCAGCGCGAAGCCGGGCACCGCGGCGACGGCGGCGATCACCGCGATCACCACGCCGAGCAACTGGCGCAGGGCGCCCTTCACCGCGAACACCGCCGCGATCGCCGCGACCAGCACGAGCGCGAGCGGGGTGAGCGCGCCGAACCAGGTGGCGCCGTCGAGATCGTCGGTGCGCGGTTCGGTGAGGCCGTCGGCGGAGTGCACGGTCACCCAGGTCATCCTGGACGACACCCACAGGCCCGCGGCGGCGAGCGCCAGCAGCGCCACCGGGACGACCGGCTTGGGGGCGCGAGCGGGCACGGCGGCCGGTACCGGGGCGGGTTCCTCGCTCATGCCGCGACCTCCCGGAGGACGCGCGCCGGGGCCGGACTCATGCGCCGCCGCCCTCGTAGGTCCGCAGGGTCTGCGCGGCGGCGATCGCCTTGAGCACGGCCATGGCCTTGTTGCGGGCCTCGGTGTCCTCGTAGACGGGATCGGAGTCGGCGACCACGCCGGCACCGGCCTGGACGTAGGCGGTGCCGTCCTTGAGCAGCGCGGTGCGGATCGCGATGGCGGTATCGGCGTCGCCGGCGAAGTCGAGGTAGCCGACGACACCGCCGTAGATCCCGCGCCGGGTCGGTTCCAGCTCCTCGATGAGTTCCATCGCCCGCACCTTGGGCGCGCCGGACAGGGTGCCTGCCGGGAAGCAGGCCTGCACGGCGTCGAGCGCGATCTTGCCCTCGGCGAGCTGACCGGACACCGTGGACACCAGGTGCATCACGTGGCTGTAGCGCTCGACGTGGCGGTACTGGGTCACCCGGACCGTGCCGGGGCGGCACACCCGGCCCAGATCGTTGCGCCCGAGGTCGACGAGCATGAGGTGCTCGGCGTTCTCCTTCTCGTCGGCCAGCAGGTCCTTCTCGAGCAGGATGTCGTCCTCGGCGCTCGTCCCGCGCCAGCGGGTGCCGGCGATCGGGTGCGTCGTGGCGACCCCGTCCTTCACGGTGACGAGCGATTCCGGGCTGGAGCCGACGATCGAGAACGCTGTGCCACCGTCGCCGTCGGGAATGTGCATGAGGTACATGTACGGGCTCGGGTTCGAGGCGCGCAGCATCCGGTAGACCGCCAGCGGCGAACCGCTGTAGTCCATCTCGAAGCGCTGCGAGAGCACCACCTGGAAAGCCTCGCCCGCCTCGATCTCCTTGATCAGCCTGCGCACGCCCGCGCCGAATTCCTCGGTGGTGCGGCGGCGCAGGAACTCCGGCTCCGGCTGGTCGAACACCGACACGGTCGAGGGCGCCGGGGCGGCCAGCGCGGCGGTCATCCGGTCCAGGCGGGCGACGGCGTCGTCGTAGGCGGCGTCGGCGTTCTCGTCGGTGCCGTTCCAGTTCACCGCGTTGGCGATGAGGGTGATCGCGCCCTCGTGGTGGTCGAACGCGGCCAGGTCGGTGGCCAGCATGAGCACCAGTTCCGGCAGCGCCAGATCGTCGTCGGCGAGCTCGGGCAGGCGTTCGATGCGGCGCACCGCGTCGTAGCCGAGATAGCCGACCAGGCCGCCGGTCAGCGGCGGCAGGCCGGGCAGGCGCTCGGTGCGCAGGAGCTCGAGGGTCTCGTGCAGCGCGCGCAGCGGATCGCCGCCGGACGGGGCGTCGGCGGGCACCGCGCCCAGCCAGGCCGCCTCGCCGTCGACGACGGTGAGCGCCGACGGGCTGCCCGCGCCGATGAACGACCAGCGCGACCACGATCGCCCGTTCTCGGCGGACTCGAACAGGAAGGTGCCCGGCCGGTCGTCGGCCAGCTTCCGGTAGGCCGAGAGCGGAGTCTCGGAGTCCGCCAAGACCTTTCGGGTCACCGGGACCACCCGGTGTTCGGCGGCGAGCAGCCGGAACTGGTCGCGGGTCGTGGTGGTTGGTGTCGACGCGCCCTGCATTTCCCCATCATCCCAGGCGCGGCGCGGCGCCCGTGCGCTGGCCCGACCCCCGCGCCGCGACGGGCGGTGATCGATATCACTACACTCGCGCGCGTTCCATGTCGCATGCGGTAATCCCCTTTCCGAGAGGAGCAATGTTGTACCCCTCGCACCAGGGCGCACAGGACGGCCGGATGGTCGCCCCGTCGCAGCAGCACTACGGTCCCGGTCAAATGTCCGCGGCGAACGCGTTGACGTCCTTCGTCACCTACGCCAAGGCCATGGAGGACCTGGACGAGAAGCGTTTCCCGGTGGAATACGCCGGGCACCGCGACCGCATCCGGGAGCTCGAGCCGATGTTGCGCGTGCACGGCATCCTCGACGTGATGGAGATCCGCAACCCCGAGATCGCGGCGCTGCTGCAGCGCTAGCCCGGCGCGGTCCGTCGGGGGCGGCACCGGGCACGACCGAACAGATCCCCGTTCGCGGGCGGACGGGGATCTTTCGTCGGACCGGCACGGTCACTAGGGTTGGCGACTATGCAGCCAGGCCAGCGCGCTCCCCAGTTCGCGCTCCCCGACCAGTCCGCCCAGCTCCGCACGCTCGACAGCTTGCTCGCCGACGGACCCCTCGTGTTGTTCTTCTATCCCGCCGCGAACACCCCCGTGTGCACGGCCGAGGCCTGCCATTTCCGTGATCTGAGCGCCGAATTCGCCGCGGTGGGCGCCTCGTGCGCCGGCATCAGCACCGACAGTGCCGAGGTGCAGGCCGGGTTCGCCGCCAAGCAGCGGCTCGAGTACCCGGTGCTGTCCGACGCCGACGGCACGGTGGCCGCGGCGTTCGGTGTCAAGCGCGGGCTGCTCGGCAAGCTCGCCCCGGTCAAGCGGCACACCTTCGTCATCGACACCGACGGCACCATCCTGAAGATCGTCACCGGCGAGCTGCGCGCCGCCGTGCACGCCGACGAGGCACTGGCCTTCCTGCGCGAGCGCGCGAACGCCACCGAATAGCCACCGCCCGCGAAAAACGCCGGGCGCCGGATCGGCGCCCGGCGGCGTACCCGCCTCTACCCTTGGGGACATGACAACCGGCGAGGTGCAGTCGAACGGTCAGAAATCCACGGCCGTCGTGTGGCGGAATCGGGCGATCATCACGGTCGCCACGGCGATCGTGCTGGTGATCGCCTATTTCATTCTCGCGTCGTTCATTCCGCGCTGGTGGGCCCAGCGCATCGGCTCGATGGTGCACGGCAGCTTCTCCTCCGGCATCTGGTGGGGCCTGGTCTACGGACTGGTCTTCACCCTGGTCCCGCTGCTGTTGCTGTTGCTGGCTGTTCGCATGTGGAAACGCAAGGGCGGCAAGTTCATCGCGGGCGCCGCGGTCGTCATCGCCCTGGTGGGCGCGATCCCCAATCTCATGACGCTGACCATCGTGCTGGGCGGCAACAACGCCGCGCACGCCGGTCAGCGCATTCTCGACGTCGACGCGCCCGCCTTCCGCGGCGCCTGCCTCGTCGGCGCCCTCGTGGCCGGGCTGATCTTCCTCGCGGTGCTCGCGCTGATGGGCAAGCGCGGCCTCAACCGACGCAAGGCCGCCAAGGCGGTCCAGGTTCCCGAGCCGCCGATCACCCCCGCCGAGTAGCCGCGATAGTTCTCCCCGCCGCGTTGTGAGTGACCTCACGACCGCGGTCAACTCGGGGACGGCACAGCGACGTCGTGGCAAACTCGATCCGGTGCGCGCCCCAGTACACCAGCCCTGTCGTCCGCCCATGAGGCAGTGCCGGTGAGCACTCAGTGGCTCGACCCCGTCGAACAGCGCGCATGGCAGGCGATCGTCGCGCTCATGGCCAGGATCCCCGGCGCCCTCGACACCCGGCTGCAACGCGAGTCGGGGCTGACCCACTTCGAGTTCCGGGTCCTCAGCCTGCTCTCCGAGGAGCCGGGCCATCGCCTGCAACTGAGTGATCTCGCCCACAAAGCAAACGCGTCGCTATCGCGACTCTCCCATGTGGTGTCCAAACTGGAGCGACTCGGCTGGGCGCGTCGCGACACCACCGCGGGCAGGCGCGGCGTCAACGCGGTACTCACCGACGAAGGATTCGAGAAGGTGCTCGCGGCCGCACCGGGCTATGTCGACGCGGTG
Organism: Nocardia neocaledoniensis; assembly: GCF_029868625.1. Taxonomy (GTDB): domain Bacteria; phylum Actinomycetota; class Actinomycetes; order Mycobacteriales; family Mycobacteriaceae; genus Nocardia; species Nocardia neocaledoniensis_A. Next base: position 7,502 of record NZ_JARWOJ010000387.1, read on the forward strand.
CGCAGGCTGGTCCTCGACGCGCTCGACCCCGAACAGATCGCGCAGCTGGCCGACCTCGGGGAAACGGTGTCGACGCGGCTGAACGCCGTGCTCGCCGAAGAGAGCTGCTAGTCCGCGGCCAGCAGCACGTCGGTGTCGAAGCAGGTGTGCGTGCCGGTGTGACAGGCCGCGCCCTCCTGGTCGACGATCAGCAGGACGGTATCTCCGTCGCAGTCCAGCCGCACCTCGTGCACGTACTGGGTGTGGCCCGAGGTCTCCCCCTTGACCCAGTACTGCTGACGCGACCGCGAATAGTAGGTGCCCCTGCGGGTTTCGAGCGTCCGGGCCAGCGCCTCGTCGTCCATCCAGGCCATCATCAGCACGTCGCCGGTCGACTTCTCCTGCGCGACGGCGGCGACCAGACCCGCCTCGTTGCGCTTGAGACGTGCGGCGATGGCGGGATCCAGACTCATGCGTCGTTTATAACAGCCGCGCCCGGCCGACCGGACTGCCCGGTCTGCAGTTCGATCGCCACCAGCAGCTCGACCAGATCGTTCACGCTGCGCACATTGCGGCCGGTGAGTTCCTGGATGCGCCCGATCCGGTACTTGGCGGTGTTGAGATGGATGCGCAGGGTGTCGGCCGCTTCGCGCAGGTTCATGTCGGCGGCGGCGAAGGCGCGGATGGTCTCCGCGAGCGAGCCGCCGCGGGCGCGGTCGTCGGCCAGCGCGGCGCCCACGCGCGGGTCGACGAGCTGACGGGTGGTGTCGTCGGCGCGCAGCAGCAGGTAGCGGAACGGGGTGAGCTGCGGCAGCGCGAGCACGCCGCCGTCCTCGGGCAGCAGCGCGAGCGCGGCCTGGGCCTGGCGATAGGCGCGCGGGATCTGGGCGACCTCGGTGACCGCGGTGCTCACGCCGATGGCCAGCGCGATCCCCTCGGCGGCCAGCTCCGCGCGCATCGCGCGCAACCGCTCGCACAGCTGCTCGGCCGACCCGTCGCGGCCCAGTGCGGGAATCGCCACGATCTCGCCGCCACGCACGACCGACAGTGTGCGCAATCCGTTGACGCCGACCCGCGCGGCCGCCGCCGACACCAGACGCGCTGTGTCGCCCTGGGTTTCGCCCGGCTCGAGGACGACGGCGGTGACGACGAGCAGCGGCGTGGTGCGGTCGGCACCGATACCGTGCGCGGTGGCCACCGACAGGTGCGGCCCGCCCGTGGGCAGGGTGCCGTCGAGCAGCGCGTCCATCAGCGCTTGGCCGTCCCGGCCCGACTCGGCCGCCACGTACTGCTGGAATTCCAGATAGGCGTCGGTGGCCTGGTTGCTGATCAGATCGGTGTAGCGGGCCAGCGGGCCCGCCAGTGACAACACCGCTTCCCGCCCTGCCTCGCTGTCGCCCGCGTGGGCGAGCAGCGACTTCCAGATGGCGCGCTGGCCGAGGCGGAACGCGGCGATGTAGTCGACCAGCGGCAGTCCCGACCTGGCGCGCCGGGCGGCGGCCTGCCTCGCGTAGGTGACATCGGCGGGGGTGACGCGCTTGCGTTCGAGCAGGGCACCGAGGCCGGTGCGGCTCAGCCGGGCCAGCTGGTCGTGGACGTCGGCGAGGAAGCCGGGATCGTCGGTGCCGTAGCCGGGCAGCTCCTCCCGGATCTTGGCCATCACGTCGTCGGCGATGTCGTCGGCGTGGGCGTAGGCGCAGCCGACGATCCGGACACGCTCGGCCTGCACCGATCCCGGCGGCACGGCGAGCGACTGTGATCCAGCTGACATATCCGGGAAGTGTGCATGTCCGGTTTGCCGGTGTCAACCTGTCGGCGGCGCGCCCGGCACCGCCATGTCCGCCGTGGACGAGATCGGCGGCGAAACTTGGTCCGCTGCGTCCGATGTGGCCCATGAACTGCGAACTTAATGTCGACGCCATGCTCGAGATAACCAACCTGACGGTGCGCTTCGGCGGCATCACCGCCCTGCGGGAGGTCGGGTTCACGGTGGCTGCCGGCGAGATGGTCGGCCTGATCGGCCCGAACGGCGCAGGCAAGACCACCCTGTTCAACGGCCTCACCCGGCGCCACCGCCCGACCTCGGGCACGCTGCGGTTCCGCGACGCCGATCTGTCCACGGTGCGCCCCGACGCGCTGGCCGGGCTCGGTATCGCCCGCACCTTCCAGAACCTGGGCCTGTTCCCCCGGATGTCGGTGCGCGACAACGTCCTCGTCGGCGCGCACCACCGGGCCGGGGCGGGGTTCCTCTCGGCGGGCCTGCGCGCGCCGAGGGTCCGGCGCGAGGAACGCGCGCTGCGCGCCGAGGCCGACGAGTTGCTCGCCCGGCTGGACCTGGCCGCCGTCGCCGACCATCCGGCGGCGGGGCTGCCCTTCGGCACGCTGAAACGGATCGAACTGGCCAGGGCACTCGCGGTGCGGCCGCGGCTGCTCCTGCTCGACGAGCCGGTGAACGGCCTCAGCCACGGCGAGGTCGACGAGTTCGCCGAACTGCTGCGTGGACTGCGGGCCGACCTCGACCTGACCGTGGTGGTCGTCGAACATCACATGGGCTTCGTCATGGGCACCTGCGACCGGGTGGTGTGTCTGGAGTTCGGCGCGGTCATCGCCGAGGGCGAACCCGAAGCGGTGCAGCGAAATCCGGCGGTCATCCGCGCCTACCTGGGGGCCGCGGCGTGAGCGATCAGCGGCCGGCGGCGGCAGTGACGGATTTCCTGACGGTGACCGACCTGCACGCCGGCTACGGCGCGGCGAAGGTCCTGCACGGTGTGAGCTTCGGGGTCGCCGAGGGCGAGGTGTGCGCGATCCTCGGCCCCAACGGCGCGGGCAAGACGACGCTGCTGCGCGCGCTGTGCGGCATGGTCAAGGTCCGCGGCACGCTGCGGCTGGGCGAGACCGAGGTGACCGGCCGCGCGCCGGAGGCCATGGCCCGGCTCGGCGTGGCCCACGTGCCGGAAGGGCGCGGCACCTTCGCGCCGCTGTCGGTCGAGGAGAACCTGCGGCTCGGCGCCTACACCCGCCGTGATCGCCCGGCCGTCGAAGCCGACCTGCGCCGTGTCTACGACTACTTCCCGATCCTGCGCGACAAACGGCGCGACCCGGCGGGCGGGTTGTCCGGCGGCCAGCAGCAGATGCTCGCGATCGGCCGGGCGCTGCTGCTGCGGCCGCGGGTGCTGCTGCTCGACGAACCCTCGCTGGGGTTGTCGCCGCTGGTGACCCAGGAGCTGTTCGGGATCGTGCACACCATCAACGAAGAGGAACGCACCACTGTGATCGTCGTCGAACAGAACGCGCACCTGGCGCTGGGCATCGCCCACCAGGCGCATGTGCTCGAGACCGGGCGGATCGTGTTGTCGGGCACCGCGGCACAGATCCGGGCCGACGAGCAGGTCACCCGGTCCTATCTCGGAATCCGGGTGCGGCCGTGACCGAATTCGTCCAGCAGCTCGTCGAGGGAATCTCGGCGGGCGCGATCTACGCCGGGCTGGCCCTGGCACTGGTCCTGATCTACCGCTTCACCGGGATCGTCAATTTCGCCCAGGGCGAGCTGGCCATGTTCTCGGCGTTCCTGGCCTGGCAGCTGAGCCAGACGATGCCGTTCTGGGTGGCGCTGCCGCTCACCCTGGCGCTGTCCTTCGGCGCGGGCATGCTCATCGAACGGGTGATCATCCGCCCGGTCGAGGGCGCGCCGGAGATCACCCTGGTGATCGTGACGGTCGGCCTGTTCTTCACCGTCAACGCGGTGGCGGGCTGGATCTGGTCGTACCAGGTGAAGTCGTTCCCGAATCCGTTCCCGGAGGGCGCTTTCCGCGGCGGCGGCGTGAGCGTCGGCTACGGCAGCCTCGGGATTCTCGCCGTCGTCGGCGTGGTGATGGGCCTGCTGTATCTGCTGTTCCGCTACACCGGGATCGGCCTGGCCATGCGGGCGGTGGCCTGCAATCCGGCCTCGGCCCGGCTGGTCGGCATTCGGGTGGGCACGGTGCTCGCGCTCGGCTGGGGTCTGGCCGCGCTGGTCGGCGCGGTCTCGGGCGTGCTGTCGGCACCGCTGCTGTTCCTCGAACCCAACATGATGGGCGGAGTTCTGCTCTACGCCTTCGCCGCGGCCACCCTCGGCGGGTTCGACTCGCCCGGGGGCGCGGTGGCGGGCGGTCTGATCGTCGGCGTCGCCGAAACTCTCACCGGCGCGTATGTCGAAGCGATCGGCACCGAACTCAAGATCGGTGTGCCGCTGGTGATCATCCTGGGCGTGCTGCTGGTGCGCCCGCAAGGTCTGTTCGGACACGCGGCGGTGGAGCGGGTATGAGCGAGTTGAACACAGTCCCGACCACGGCACCCTCGGCCGCGCCACCGGCGAAGGCGGTCGTTCGCGGCGTCAACCGATGGCGGTGGACCACGATCGCCACGGCGGCCGTGGTGCTGGTGGCCTGCGCCGCGCCGTTCCAGCTGGTGCCCTTCCACACCTTCCAGCTGGCCATGGCCATGATCTACGCGGTCACCCTGCTCGGGCTGAACCTGCTGGTCGGCCACACCGGGCAGATCTCCCTCGGCCACGGCGCGTTCTTCGCGGTCGGCGCGTACACGGCGGCCGTCGCGATGCACCACTGGGACGCACCGTATTTCGCGACGCTCCCGATCGCCGCGGCGGTGACCTTCGTCCTCGGGTTCGCGCTCGGCATCCCGGCGCTGCGGCTGCGCGGGCTCTACCTCGCGCTGGTCACCTTGGCGATCGCGATCTTCCTCGTCCCGCTGCTCAAGCGCTTCGACGGGCTGACCGGCGGCTCGATGGGCATCACCGTCACCAAGCCCCAGCCGCCGGCGTGGACCGGACTGGCCGAGGACCAGTGGCTGTACTTCCTGGCACTGGCCGTCACCATCGCGAGCTTCGCGCTGGTCGCCGGCATGCTGCGGTCGCGGGTCGGGCGCGCGCTGCACGCGGTGCGCGACAACGAGATCGCGGCCGAGGTGCTCGGGGTGAACCTGGCCCACTACAAAACCCTGGCCTTCGCCTGGAGCGCGCTGCTCGCCGGGGTGGCCGGGTGTGTCTACACCTGGGTGATCGCCTTCGTCTCGCCGGACTCGTTCGCGCTGACGCTGTCGGTGACGCTGCTGGCCGGGCTCGTCGTCGGGGGGCTCGGCACCACCTGGGGACCGCTGCTCGGCGGACTGTTCGTGCTGTTCGTTCCGAGCTTCGCCCAGGACGTCAATCAGGCGGCGCCCGGCGTCATCTTCGGACTGCTGATCATCGCGGTCATGTACCTCGCGCCCACGGGTCTGGCCGGGCTGGCCGGCCGCCTGACGCGACAGCTCGGACCTCTGGTTCGGAAAGGGAAATCACATGCGCACTAAGGCGTTCCACGCCCTCGGCCTGGCGGCGGCACTGCTCGCGACGCTCACCGCGTGCGGCGGCCGCGGCGCCGACACCGGCACCGTCGGCTCGGGCGACTGCCGGGGGCAGCAGACAACCGGCATCACCGACACCGCCATCAAGCTGGGCGGGGTGTACCCGCTGTCGGGCCCGGCCTCGGCCTACGGTGAGGTACCCAAGGGCATCAAGGCCTACTTCGACTACATCAACGCCGAACAGGGCGGCATCAACGGACGCAAGGTCGAGTACCTGGTGCGCGACGACAGCTACCAGCCGCCCAAGACCGTCGAGGAGACCCGCCGCCTGGTCGAGCAGGACCAGGTGTTCGCGATCTTCCAGACCCTGGGCACGGCGACCTCATCGGCCGTCGTCGACTACCTCGACCAGCGGCAGGTGCCGCAGGTGTTCGTCGCCACCGGCGCCACGAAATTCGGCACCGACACCGAACATCCGTGGACCATCGGCTGGCAGCCCAGCTACCACACCGAGGCGAGCGCCTACGCCGAGTACATCGAGAAGCAGCGCCCGAACGCCACGGTGGCCGTGCTCTACCAGAACGACGATTTCGGCAAGGATCTGCTGGGCGCCTTCACCGAGGGCATCGCGGGCAGCGGGGTGAAGGTCGTCGCGCAGCAGAGCTTCGAGGTCACCGATCCCACCGTCGACCCGCAGGTCCGCAATCTGGCCAACTCCAAAGCCGATGTGCTGCTGAACTTCTCGACCCCGAAATTCGCCTCGCAGGCACTGGCCGCCGATGTGCGCAACACCGAGTGGAATCCGCTGCACGTGGTGACCCAGGTGTCGAACACGATGGCCACCCTGCGGCCGGTCGGCCTGGAGAACGTGCGCGGCGCGGTGACCGCGGCCTTCCTCAAGGACGCGGCCGACCCGCGCTGGGCAGGCGACGCGGGCATGCAGACCTACCGCGCGAAGCTGGCGCAGTACGGGCAGGGCGCCGACCCGGAGAACCAGCACACGATGGGCGGCTGGGCCATGGCCGAGAGCTTCCACAAGACGATGGCCGCCGCGAAGTGCCCCACCAGGGAGGGCCTGCGCGAGGCGATGCGCTCCCTCGACGACGTCTCGGCGGGCCTGCTGCTGCCCGGAATCACCATGAAAACCGGTGCGGGCGACGGCTTCCCGCTCGAATCGGTCGGCATCCAGACCTTCACGGGCACCCACTGGTCGCTCACCGAAGGCCTGTTCAGCGCCGGCGAATAGTTCCCCCGAAGTACACACCACCGATCGATGAGGATCACCGATGAAGATGTCCACCACGCTCGCGACCGCCGCACTGACGGCCCTTGCCCTCGGTGTCAGCACCGGCACCGGCCACGCCGAACCGGCGCCCGCGCAGACCGAAGTGCACTACGAGGTCAGCAGGCAGGGCGATGCCGCCGTCGTCACCACCGGTGACGGCAAGCTGACCGTCGTCGACGGCCAGCTGGTGCTCACCACCGCCGCCGACGTGCCGGTCGCGGCGCTGCCGCTGTCGTATCGCCTCGACGACAAGCTGTTTCCGATCGCGGCGACCGTCGAGGGCGGCAAGGCGACACTGACGCCCGCCCGCGAGGGCGGCACCCCGGTGGCGGCCGCGACCGACCTGATCAGCGCGGACGCGGCGGCGAAGCAGATCGCCGAGTCGTTCACCCCGCGTGACCAGACCGCGCTCGGCGTGCTCAGCCAGCGGCTGGGCATCGGCAGCGCGGTGGCCGCGATCGTCGGCGCCGTGGTGGGCGGCGGGGTCGGCTGCCTGGTCGGCGGCGCGGCGGGCGCGGCGATCGCCAGCCCGGTGATCGCGCTGCTGGTGCCGTGGGTCGGCGCGACCGTCGCCGGCTGCGTGCTCGGCGCGGCCACCCTCGGCGCGGTCGGCACCATGGTCGGGCTGATCACCGTCGGCGGGCCGCTGGCGCTGTTCTCGGCCTACCAGTACTTCTCGACGATCCTCGCGCCCTGCCCGGCAGAGCTCGGCGCCTACTGCAAGGATCCCGCGGTCCCGGCGCCCGCGAAGTAGTCCGGCCCCACCGCATCTCGCCGTCCCGCCCGCACCACCGGGCGGGACGGCTCGTGGCCGTCCGTCGGCCGGTTAGGAGTTCGTCATGCGCAGAACAGTGTTCGACGCCGGGCACGACGCGTTCCGGGCGCGCATCCGCGCCTTCATCGACGCCGAGGTCGTGCCCAGCTTCGGCAAGTGGTACGACGACGGCCTGGTGCCGCGCGAATTCTATTACCGGCTGGGCGAACTCGGCGTCTTCGGGATCGAGGCACCGGTCGCCTTCGGCGGGGCCGGCCAGTCCTCATTCGGGTATCGGGCGGTCCTGGCCGAGGAGATCGCCAGGGCCGCCGTGTCGTTCGGCGGGTCGAGCGCGCACGTCACCCGGTGTCTGCCGCTGGTGCGGACGCTGGCCACCGCGGCGCAGCAGCAGCGCTGGTGGCCCGGGATCATCACCGGCGAGACCATGTTCGCGCTCGCCGTCGCCGAGCCCGGCGCCGGGTCCGAACCCGCCGACATGCGGACCACCGCGCCGCTGGGCACCGACGGCGTGTACGTGGTGAACGGGTCGAAGACCTTCGTCACCGGTGGTGTGCACGCCGATCGTGTCATCGTGTGCGCGCGGACGGCGGCGCCGCGGGCCGACGACCCGTCCTACGGGCTCTCGCTGCTGGTGGTCGACACCGCCGCGCCCGGCTTTCGCGTCGGTCGTCAGCTGGACACACTCGGCCGCAAGGTCAGCGACACCGCCGAACTCACCTTCACCGATGTGCGGGTCCCGGTCACCGAGGTACTCGGCGCCCCGCACCGCGCGGTCGCGCACCTGGCCGCGCAGCTCCCGCGCGAACGGCTCGGTATCGCCGTCAGCGCCTATGCCCAGGCCAAGGCGGCGATCCGGTTCGCCCGCCTGCACACCACCGAACGCGGTGCCCGGCCCGGTTTCCAGAACACCCGGTTCGAGCTCGCCGCGTGCCGCGCCGAGGTCGACGCCGTCGAAGCGGTCGTCGACCGGGCCCTCACCGCCCACGACGCGGGCGAACTCGACCCCGCCCACGCCGCGTCGGCGAAACTGTTCGCGACCGAGACCGCGGGCCGCGTCATCGACCGCTGTCTCCAGCTCCACGGCGGCACCGGCTATCTCACCGACTCCCCCATCGCGCGCCTCTACGCCGACCACCGCATCGACCGCATCCTCGGCGGCACGGGCGACGCCCTGCGCGCGCTCATCGCCACCGACATGGGCCTGTAGTCGGCGGCTCGCACACGGCCGAGCGCGACGAATCGCCGTCCCGGCGCGGTTCACGAGAACCCGCTGGAACATCCCCGCGGTGCCACGCGCCGGACTGTGTTCTTCAGGAGGGCGGGTCGAACACTCTCGTCAGCTGCCCGTCGACGTGGTGCAGTTCGACGGGGCGTCCTTCGGCGTCGTTCTTCGCCGCGGCCCCGCTGAATGTCACGGCGGCGACGCGGGTTCCGCGATCGCAGTCCGGCGATTCCATCCTGACGTGCACGTCGTCTTCGGCGCGCTGGACCGAGGTGACGAGCTTGCGAGAGCCGCGGAGCAGCTCGGCCGCGCCGGCCATCGCCACGGGATTGTCCGGCGACATCGTCGTCGTCATCCTGCCGTCGGCGAGGGTCACCGTCACTTCCACGGGGCCGACCGGGGCGGGTTTCACCTTCGTATCCGGGCGGTACCTGGCCTCGACGGTGCCCGCGTAGACCGCCGTGCCGTCGGCGTCGACCCAGTCAGACATCGTGAGCCCGCACTCCGGGTGCTCCGACACCCAACCGATCGGCCCCTGCCGCTCGCCGTGCGAGGTGATCAGCGGCCCTACCGCGGCCGCCGTCACGAGCAGGGCGACCGCGGGAGTCCAGAGCCGGTAGTCGCGGCCGGGCCACCGGCGCACGAGAACTGCCGCCAGCGCGGCGAGGCACGCGACAGCGGTGCAGACCAGGCTCACGTCGAGGTATCCGGGCAGCCGCGGCCGATGGTCGACGAGGAACGTCAACGTCACGACGAGTTGGGTGTACAGACTCAGCGTCAGCCCGGCGACGACGAGCGCCCAGGATTCGACCCGGTTCCGCACCACCAGGACGCCGACGCCGAGCAGGCCGGGAGCGAGTACCACGAACAAGGGGCCGTAGACGTAGAACACCGCGCCGAACAGGTCGTTCGTGCTCAGTTCGAACGCCGGATCCGGCGTCGACCACAGTCCGAGCGCCACCACGACCCAGCCCGCGACCAGAAACGCGTAGCCGACCCATTCGGCGGTGCGCGCGACGCGTGTCGGTGCCCCGTCCACGACGGTGGTGGTCATCCGGTCGCCGTCGCGCCGTGCGGACGCCACTGCACAGCTGGCATGGCCCGAACGATACCGCCCGCATCGGCGGTAGGCGACGCCGAACAGCGCTGCTGCCCAAGGCCGGACGCCACCTCAGCCGGCGCGCTGGAGTTCGCCGAGCAGGGCCCAGGTGCGCCGCTGGTCTTCCGGAGTGGTGAGGTCGGTCTGCGAGAAGACGACGTCGGTGGCGCCCGCGGCGAAGTAGTCGGCCACCCGGGCGGCCACGGTTTCCTCGTCACCGAGCACCACGAGATCGGCGGCGCGTTCGACGCCGGACAGCGCGATCACCCGCTGATAGGACGGAATGGTGTCGTAGAAGGCGGTAGTCGCCTCGGCGGCGGCGCGGGCGGCGGTCAGGTCCGAGGTGACGACGCCGGGGACGAGGGCGACCACGCGCGGCCGCGGCCTGCCCGCGCTCCGCGCCGCGGCGTTCAGTGGCTCGACGATGTGCTCGGCGAGCGCGTCCGGCCCCACCAGGAAGGGCAGGGTGCCGTCGGCCAGCTCGCCCGTGGCCCGCAGCGCGTGCGGGCCCATCGCCGCGACCAGCACCGGCACCGTGGGCCGCGCCCCCGCGACCGCGGCGGGCATCGGGGTCGCGGCGGTGAGGGTTTCGCCGTGGAAGTCGACCGCACCGGTGTCGAGAACCGAGCGCAGGGCGGTGAGGAATTCGCGCAGCCGGGTCGCGGGCCGACCGAACGTTCCGCCGAACGCGCGCTCGGACAGCTCGCGCGCGCCGAGCCCGAGCCCGAGTGTGAACCGCCCGCCGGTGGCCGCCTGCGCGGTCTGCGCCTGACTCGCCACCAGCAGCGGGTGCCTGCCCGGCACCGGCACGACCGACGTCCCGACCTCGATCCCCGGCACCTCGCGCCCGACGATCGCCGCCACCAGCAGCGCGTCGTGCGAGAACGTCTGCCCGAGCCACACCGAGCCCGATCCCGCCTCGGCGGCCACCCTGGCCTGCGCGACCGCCGCGTCCACGGCATTGCCGGACTGATCGAGAGCGAAGGGGGACAACGCGATTCCGATACTCATATCCGTGACAACGCCGGCCACACCGGATCCCTTCGCGCTCGGCGCACCGTGATTCCATTCGTCACGGATCCACACCCGTCGTCGCGTCACCTGCCGCGACCCGCCCGCACGGCGTTGTCTACCATCGGTCGGGCAATTTCATATCAAGGGGGGATTCATGAATCCACAGCAACCGTTCCAGCAATCGGTACAGTTGGGATACCAGCAGCAACAAGGCTTTTCGCCGCAAGGGGCGCCGATCGAGGCCACCTACACCTGTGACGGTGACACCGCCCGGCGCCTGAATCGTGGCGCGGCACTGATCACCTGGCGACTGCCCGCCAAGTGGGGATTCTTGCTGGCGCTTCCCGCGTTCCTGCTCGCTCGCGGCACGATTTCGATCCTGTCCGACGGCGGGACGGCGGTGATCAGCGAGATGGCTGGTGCCTTCTTCCTCGTGGTCGCCTTCGAACTGGTCGTGGTCACCGTCGTCACCGGGGTCCAGCTGGTGCGGGTGAATCCGAAGTTCACCGCCATCGCGGGACCGGGCCATCGGATGAGTGCGCGCTACACCGACGACACGATGCACCTGTGGCAGACCAGCGGCCAGGTCAGTAATCGGTACGCCGACATCAAGCGCGTCATCACCCAGGGTGACGTGGTCTTCGTGCAGCCGAGGGGAACCCAGGGTTTCGTGCTGCCGCGCGAGGTGGTGCCCGACGCCGCGCTCACGCGCCTGCGTGGCGCGGCCTGACAATGCTCAGCGGACGGTGATGCCGTCCGCGCGCATGGCCGACTTCACCTGGCCGATGGTGAGATCGCCGAAGTGGAAGACGCTGGCGGCCAGGACCGCGTCGGCGCCGGCGTGCACGGCGGGCGGGAAGTGCTCGACGGCACCCGCGCCGCCGCTGGCGATCACCGGGACCGTGACCGCGGCGCGGACGGCGGCGATCATCGGCAGGTCGAACCCGGCCTTGGTGCCGTCGGCGTCCATCGAGTTGAGCAGGATCTCGCCGACGCCGAGTTCGGCGCCGCGGATGGCCCATTCGACCGCGTCGATGCCGGTGCCCCGCTTACCGCCGTGGGTGGTGACCTCCCAGCCGGACGGTGTGTCGGGCTGCCCGTCGGGCACGGTGCGCGCGTCGACCGAGAGCACGATGCACTGCGAACCGAACCGCTGCGACATCTCCGAGAGCACCTCGGGGCGGGCGATGGCCGCGGTGTTCACCGACACCTTGTCCGCACCCGCGCGCAGCAGCCGGTCGACGTCGGAGACGGTGCGCACGCCGCCGCCGACGGTGAGCGGGATGAAGATCTGCTCGGCCGTGCGGGTCACCACGTCGAGCATGGTGCCGCGGTCGCCGGTCGAAGCGGTGACGTCGAGGAAGGTCAGCTCGTCGGCGCCCTGGGCGTCGTAGGTGGCGGCGAGTTCGACCGGGTCGCCCGCGTCGCGCAGGTTCTGGAAGTTGACGCCCTTGACCACGCGGCCCGCGTCGACATCGAGGCACGGGATCACGCGGACGGCCAGGGTGCTCGGCGCCGCGGTGTCGGTGCGCGCTGTCATCGTGTTCATCCTCGTTCTTCGTCGCTGACCGTCAGGATCATGTCCAGGAGTTCTTCGTGCACGCCGGGCGCCGCCGCCAGCACCGAGCCGGAGGTGATCGTCCACGGCGCGCCTGCCAGGTCGGTCACCACCCCGCCCGCGGCCCGCACCAGCGCGACCCCGGCGGCGTTGTCCCAGGGATGGTGGCCGAACACGACCGCGCCACCGAGCGTGCCGGAGGCGGTGAACGCCAGGTCGATGCCGGTGGCGCCGTGCATGCGCACCCGCGAGGACAGCCTGCTCAGCGCGCCGAGCAGGTCGAACCGGAACTGGCCGGGGATGCGGCCGGCCGAGTCGACGTTGAACGCGCCGAAGCCGATCATCGCGTCGCCCAGCTTGCCCGGCCGCAGCGGCGGCAGGACCGCGCCGTCCAGGCGCACCGGCCCACCGGCCACCGCGGCATAGCGACGGCCGAGCAGCGGCAGCCAGGTCAGCCCGATCACCGGTTCGCCCTCATGCACGAGCGCGAGCAGCGTGCCCGACATCGGGTGACCGGAGGAGTAGTTGAAGGTGCCGTCGATCGGGTCGAGCACCCAGGCCGTGCCGGAGGTGAGGGTGGGACCACCGAACTCCTCGCCGTGCACCGCGATGCCGGTGCGCTGGTGCAGTTCGGCGGAGATGGTGCGTTCGAGTTCGAGGTCGAGTTCGGTGGCGAAGTCGTTGCGGCCCTTGGTGACCGCGCTCGGCGCGCCGATGCCCTCGACGAAGCGGGGGACGATCCCGTCCAGGACCTGGGTGGCGATGGCCAGCAGGTCGGTCAGCTCGGCGGTGCTCGGTGCGGCGGTCATCGTGGGCGTCAGCGCACCGCGGCCAGTGCCTCGGGCAGGGTGAACCGGCCCGCGTACAGCGCCTTGCCGATGATCGCGCCCTCCACGCCGTCCTCGGCCAGGCCGGCGATCGCGACGAGGTCGTCGAGCACCGAGATCCCGCCGGAGGCGACCACCGGGGCCTCGGCGGCATTGGCCACCTGGCTCAGCAGGTCGAGATTGGGGCCGGTCAGGGTGCCGTCCTTGGAGACGTCGGTGACGACGTAGCGCGCGCAACCGTCGCGTTCGAGGCGCTCGAGCACCTCCCACAGGTCGCCGCCGTCGGTCACCCAGCCGCGGCCGCGCAGGCGCCATTCGCCGTCGATCTGCTTGACGTCGAGGCCGACCGCGACCCGGTCGCCGTATTCGCCGAGTACGCGGGCACACCACTGCGGGTCCTCGATCGCCGCGGTGCCGATGTTCACGCGCGCGCAGCCGGTGGCCAGGGCCGCCTTCAGCGAGTCGTCGTCGCGGATACCGCCGGACAGTTCGACCTTCACGTCGAGTTCGCCGATCACCTGGGCGATCAGTTCGCGGTTGCTGCCCTTGCCGAACGCGGCGTCCAGGTCCACCAGGTGCACCCATTCGGCGCCTGCCTGCTGCCAGGCCAGCGCGGCATCGCGCGGCGACCCGTATCCGGTTTCGCTACCGGCCTCCCCCTGCACGAGGCGCACGGCCTCCCCATTGGCGACATCGACCGCGGGCAACAGCACAAGACTCACGTGATCAGACTAGTGGGTCTGGAGTCCTGGTCCACGCACCGGTCCACGCCGCTGAGCGCTGTGTCACTCCCGCGCGGTCAGCTGGAGCGGCGGCGCAGTTCGGGGACTCCACCGCCGGTGAGCTCGTCGAGCACGACGGTGCGGCCGACGACGGCCAGCGCGATGGCCTCACCCGGACCACGGACCTCCGGCCCGTCGCCCCACGCCCAGTCGACATCGGTGGCGATGAAGCGCAATCCCCTGGTGCGTCTGCCCGGGAAGGCGAACGGGTCGGGGTAGGACAGGACGGCGGTGAGCCGGTCGGCCGGAATGGCGCGCGGCCGGTTCAGTGGGCGGCGGATGTCCTGCTGATGCACCAGCAGGTCCGACAGCATCAACCGGGGCGAGAAGCGCGACAGCCGCCCCGCGTCGTGTTCGAACATGTGCACCAGCTGCGCGGTCGGCAGGTGCGCGAACGAGGCGGCGAGCGCGTTGTTGATGCGATCCACCGAGCCGCGATTGCGCATCGCCGCGGCCGCGTAATCGAGGGGGCTGAGCGTGTCGGTCAGCAGGTGGCCCACCACATCGCGCACCCGCCAGCCCGCGCACAGCGACGGCGTCTCCCATTCCTCGTCGGTCAGTCCCCGGAGTAGTTCCGTCAGTTCCGCGCGTTCCTGGGCCAGCATCCCCCGATAGCTCATACCGAGCACTGTAAGCCCGATCGGCCGCGCCGAACACTGTTCTCGACTGGATTCCCTTGCCCGGGAATCGAATCCGCTGGGACTCGCGGCGATCGGCGCACCGGGCGCCGGCAGCGATCGCGGAGTCGCGACAATGAGAGCCGACCGCGGCCGAGCGGCCGTGCCGGGCCGCGCCCGTGGTCGGCCCCCGATCGAGAGGACACCGGGACAGGTGGGCAAACAGAATCGGCGACGCCGCACCGGGCGCCGGGCCGCCCCGAATCCCGCGCTCGTTCTCGACGCCGAGGCGCTGGCCGATCCGGTGCGGGTCGCCGCGGGCCTGGCCACCGCGGCGGCGCAGGACGACGCCGCCGGGGTACGGCTCTTCGTCGCACAGCTGACCGACCACGGTCCGCTGAGCCCGACGGTCACCGAGGCAGTCACCCTCGCGAGCCGCCGCCTGCTCGCCCACACCGTCGACAACGGCTGGCTCCCGGCTGACATCCACCAGGCGGCCCGCCGGCGTCTCGACACCTTCGCCCGCACCTACCTGACCGAGCTGATGGCCGAGCACGGTGCCGGATGCACCGCCGACGCGGCCGACGAGACCTGGCAGGCGCAACTCGACGAGCTCGGCGCCACGGTCTGGTGGACGGGTGCGCACCTGCCCGCCTGGGCCGACCGCGCCTTGCTGACCGCCGACGAGGCCCTGACCTCGGTCATCCAGGCGCTGTCGCTGCTGTTGCGGTTGCCGCGGCTCGCGCCGATCCGCCCGCTGCCCGGCACGACCCGACGCGTCGCCCACCCGTCGCGGCACGTCGACGAGAAGACGCTCGGCCGGGTCCGCGGGCTGCTCGCGAAGGCCGAGTCCACCGCCTATCCGGCGGAGGCCGAGACCCTGTCGGCCAAGGCGCAGGAGCTGATGACCAAGTACGCGATCGACCGCGTCCTCCTCGACGCCGAGGACACCGATCTCCCCAGGGCCCGCCGCATCTGGCTGGACACTCCCTACACCGAGGCCAAGGCGCTGCTCATCGATCGGGTGGCGCGCGCCAACCGGTGCCGGGCGATCTTCGTCGCCGACTGGGATTTCGTCACCGTCGTCGGTGACGAGCCCGATCTCGACGCCGTCGAACTCCTCGCGACCTCCCTGCTCGTCCAGGCCACCCGGACGATGATCGACACCGCCTCCGGGAGCGAGGAGTCGGGGACGAGGGCCTACCGCAAGGCTTTCCTCACCGCCTACGCCACCCGCGTCGGCGACCGCCTCACCACCGCGGCCGCCGCCACCGTCGCCGAATCCCCTTCGCCTACAACCCTGCTCCCCCTGCTCGCCACCCACGACCAGCGCGTGGAGCAGGCCTTCACCTCCTACTTCCCCAGCACCCGCACCCGCGGCATCACCCTGCGCAGCGCCGAGGGCTGGGACGCGGGCACCGAGGCCGCCGACCGCGCCCGCCTCGATCACGGCTGATCCGTCCGCACGCGATAACGCGTGCCGATGAATTGCCGGTCCGCCATATTTCGATTGCCGAATATGCGCCGCCATTGATGTGATCCGCGATACAACTCGCCTACCTGCGGAAACATCCCGTTATCCAAGAATTAACAGTGATTATCGCCATGCTCTCAGGATTAGCCGAGATGTCGCCGCATCGATTAATTTTCGTGCTGTCGATCGGCACAGAGGTTCTCACCGAGTGCATCGCCACCTCGCACCGAAGCGTTACCAGCCTGTGATTCGCAGGCCGAAAGGAATTCTCATGACTCGCAAGACCCTCGCCGTCGCCGCCGCCCTCGCCGTCACCGTGCTCGGCCCGGCCGCCGCCGCGAACGCCTTCACCGGTTCGGCGGCCGCCGCCACCGGTTCCGCTGCCCTGGGCGCCGCGGGCTCGGCCGCCGCCGGAGCCGCTGGTGCCGGCACTGCCGGTGCCACCGGCTCGGCCGCCGCTCCCGCGCTGGCCACCGGCTCGGCCGGCCTCGGCGCGCTCGGTACCGGCTCGGCCGGCCTCGGCACCCTCGGCACCGGCTCGGCCGCCGCCCTGGCGGGCCTGGAACTGCTCGACACCGGCAGCTCGGCCTTCGAAGGCCTCACCAGCGGTGGCCTCAACATCATCGATTCCCTTCTCGGCGCGCGCGAACTCAGCACGCCCACCGAGTGATTCGAGAGCGCTGAATTCCCCGACCATCCCCTCAGGTCGGCTCGAATGCGGTGACGCCCCGGACAGGCGTCACCGCATTCTTTCGTCCACGAATGGACAAATGTCGTTGTTGAAATTTGCCGAGTGAATTGCGGTGAATTTGCGAGAATCAGGCGTTCGCGGCGACCAAGGATGCATCAGCGGATCGGAACGCCATGTAGCGCCCGTTCCGTCGCCCGCGGCGCCGAATTCTTCCCACGGACCGGGACAAGACACTTGCCCCGCGGTCCCGGCGCGACTGGGCTGTGAGCCTCGAACAGCCGTTGCCGCGGCCTGCTCCGACGGTATGGGAGTCGTCATGTCAGCCGGACCGAACTCGCCCAGCGCCGATCTCTCCTCGACGATCGACCGCTTCTCCCTGGTGATGGCGACGTTCCGGGGTGCGCCGAAGCAGACCCTGACCGAGGTCGCCCGACACACGGGGATCCCACGCACCAGTACCCTGCGGCTGCTCACCCACCTGGTGCGCGTCGGCTGGCTCGCCCGCCACGGAACTCATTACGCACTGGGTGACACGCTCGCCGAGTTCGGTGCACTCGCCCTGTACCGAGCCGACTTCGACCGGGTGGTGACGCCCGTGCTCCACGACCTGCACCGGGTCACCGAATGCGTGGTGCATCTCGGCGCGCTCGAGGGCAATCAGGTCCGCTATCTCGAGAAGGTCGGCGGATCGCGGGCGCCCGAACTGGGGACGGGGGTGGGAACGCGAGTGCCCGCGCTGTCGTCCACCTTGGGCAGGACGCTGCTCGGCACTGCCCGCCCGGCGTCGCCAGATCCCGATGGGACCGACGTGACCTTCGGGAACTGCTCGGCCGGCTACCGTTGCATCGGTGTGCGAGTCGGCACGCTCGGCGGCACCGCCGTCGGCCTGTCGGTGAGCGGACCCGCGCACCGCGTGCGCTTCGACCGGTGGCACGCGGCGCCCGTGCGCCTGGCCGCCTCCGCCCTCGCGCGGTATCTGGACTCGCCGACGACCCAGCCTCCGGACGGACCGGCGCGGCGGACATCGGCCTGACCCCGGGGCGAGTCCGCTCACCGGAATCGCTCGTTGCCGCCGCGACGACACCGCTGGCAGCGTGGGGCCATGGCTTCCGAACTCACACTCACCCCGGCCGAACGATTGCTCACGATCGAGGAGATCGAGCGCACCTTCGCCGAGGACACCGCCGACCGGGTGGTGGGCAAGGAGAACCTGACCCGCGCGATCAGCCCGATGCTCGGCGTGGCCCCGCTGTGAGCACCCTGTTCACCCCGATCCGGATCCGGTCCCTCACGCTCCCCAATCGCCTCGTCATGTCGCCCATGACCAGGGAACACTCTCCCGGCGGCGTGCCCGGCACCGACGTGGCGGCGTACTACCGCCGCCGGGCCGCGGGCGGCACCGGTCTGATCGTCACCGAGGGCGTCGCGATCGACCATCCGACCGCCGTCGACAGCGCGGCCGTGCCGCGTCTGCACGGCGCCGCCGCGCTCGCCGGGTGGCGGCACGTCGTCGACCAGGTCCACGCGGCGGGCGGCCGGATCATCCCGCAGCTGTGGCACGTCGGGCCACTGTGGGGCGCCATGGGGCCGGTCGACCCGGCACTCACCCCGATGCGGCCGTCCGGACTGTGGGGCCGGGTGGGGCACACCGTGTATTCCGACGACTATGTCGCGCGGGCCCTGGTACCGACCGCGGCGATGACCGAGCGGAACATCGAGGACGTCATCGCCGCATACGTGCGATCGGCGCGCAACGCGATCGACGTCGGATTCGACGGCATCGCCCTGCACGCGGGTCACGGCTACCTGCTCGACGCCTTCGTCTGGGCGGAGACCAACCGGCGCGACGACGACTGGGGCGGGGACCTGCTGCGGCGCACCCGGTTCCCCGTCGAGGTCGTGCGCGCGATCCGCCGCGAGATCGGCCCCGACCTGCCGATCTTCTACCGGTTCTCCCAGCACAAACAGCAGGACTACGCCGCCCACATCGCCGCGGGCCCGGACGATCTCGCGGTGATTCTCGGCGCCCTCGTCGAGGCCGGAGCCGACGTCCTCGACGCCAGCATCCGCCGGTTCGACCAGCCCGCGTTCGCGGGCAGCGAGCTGACCCTGGCGGGCTGGGCGAAGAAGCTGACCGGCGCGGTGAGCATGGCCGTCGGCAGCATCGGCATGAGCGCGGCGCTGCGCGATCCCGAAGCGCCGGTCCCGGTGGGCCTCGACGGCGTGCACCGCAGACTCGACAGCGGGGAATTCGATCTCGTCGCGATCGGACGCCTCCACCTGGCCGATCCGGCCCTGGCCGAAACCCTGCGCACCGGCGCCCCGCTACGCCCGTACGACCGGGAGGTGCACCCTCGGCGCCTGCACTGACCGCGTCGATCCGACTGGGAACCGCACCTCGACACCGACGAACTGCTCAGGGTGCTGCGCGGCCGCGTCACGGTGGAAATCCTCACCGACAGCGACCGGCACCGGATTCCACGCACCGCAGGGCAATTCGTGATCGTGCCCCGGGGTCACTGGCATCGCCACCTCGACATCGACCAGGTCGTCGAGATGTTCTACACCCCGGGTGCGACGATCGAGTCCACGGCGGACGACCCCCGGATCGGCTGACCGCGCGGCTATTGCGCCCTCGGCCGCAGGACGACGACGGGGATCTCCCGGTCGGCCCAGGCCTGGTAGTGGTCGAAGTCGGCGTACAGGTCGACGAGCAGCGGCCACAGCCGGGCCCGCTCGGCAGGGTCGGCGGTCACGGCGTGGACGGGATGGCGGGTGCGGCCGATCTGCACGTGGGTGTCCGGGGTCGCGCGCAGATTGCGGTACCACTGCGGATGGGTGGACAGGCCACCCTGGGAGGCCACGATCACGATGTCGGCACCGTCGACGAGGTAGAGCAGCGGCGTGGTGTAGACCGTGCCCGACTTACGGCCCCGGTGTTCGAGCAGCAGCGTCGGCACCGGCTTGCGGAACCCCGCGCCCACCCGCCACTTCGCGCCGATCCGCCCACCGGTGCGCTGATAGACCCACACCTGCGTCTTGCCCATGATCTTGAAGATCTTGGGCAGCATCGGAGAATCGAGGTGTTTCGGACGCGGCGGTGTAGCGGTCATTCCCTGACCATAATCCGCCTACAGCGCCTCGATCCAGTTGCGCAGCAGGTGCGCGCCAGCGTCACCGGACTTCTCGGGGTGGAACTGGGTCGCCGAGAGCGGGCCGTTCTCGACGGCCGCGAGGAACGGGACGCCGTGCTCGGCCCAGGTCAGTTTCGGCGGCGCGATGTGTTCGGCTTCGGGGAGCTCCCACTGCTGCGCGGCGTAGGAGTGCACGAAATAGAAGCGGGTGTCGGCGTCCATGCCGGCGAACAGGGTGCTGTCGGCGGGCGCCTTGACCGTGTTCCAGCCCATGTGCGGGAGAACGGGGGCGTCGAGACGGGCGACGGTGCCCGGCCATTCGCCGCAGCCCTCGGTCTCCACGTCGAACTCGACCCCGCGGTCGAACATGATCTGCATGCCGACACAGATGCCGAGGACCGGACGTCCCCCGGCCAGCCGCTGACCGATGATCCGGTCACCGCGCACCGCGAGCAGTCCCGCCATGCACGCCGCGTACGCGCCGACACCGGGCACGACCAGCCCGTCGGCGGCCAGCGCGGCCCGCGGGTCGGCGGTGACCTCCACCCGCGCGCCCGCCCGCACCAGTGCGCGCTCGGCGGAGTGCAGGTTGCCGGAGCCGTAGTCCAGCAGCACAACGGATTTCACAGCACACCCTTCGTCGACGGGACGCCGCTGACGCGCGGGTCGATCTCGACGGCGGCCCGCAGCGCCCGCGCCACCGCCTTGAACTCGGCCTCGGTGATGTGGTGCTGGTCGCGGCCGTAGAGCACGCGCACGTGCAGCGCGATCCGCGCGTTCTGCGCGATCGACTCGAACACGTGCTTGTTCAGCACCGTCGAGTAGGACGCGCCGGGACCGGCGCTCGGAATGATGGTGTGCATCAGGTGTTCCGGTTCACCGGTGAACACGCAGTACGGCCGCCCCGACACGTCGACGGCGGCGTGCGCGAGGGTCTCGTCCATCGGGATGAACGCGTCGCCGAAGCGGCGGATGCCCTTCTTGTCGCCCAGGGCCTTGCCCAGCGCCTGGCCGAACACGATGGCGGTGTCCTCGACGGTGTGGTGCGCCTCGATCTCGATATCGCCCTCGGCCCGCACGACCAGGTCGAATCCGCCGTGCTGGCCCAGCGCGGTCAGCATGTGGTCGTAGAACGGGACGCCGGTGGAGATCTCGGTCTGCCCGGTGCCGTCGAGGTCGAGTTCCACCAGGATCGACGATTCCTTGGTGACCCGTTCCACCCGTGCGGTTCTGCTCATGATGTGTTCCTCCACAGGGGAATTCGTCAGTGGGTGAGGTCGGTGCCCGCGATGTCGCGGCTCACCCGCAGGAACTCGTCGTTCTCCGCGGCGAGCCCGATGGTGGCGCGCAGGTACCCGGGGATGCCGACGTCACGGATGAGCACGCCCGCGTCGAGGTAGTGCTGCCAGGCGGCGGCCGCGTCGGTGAACCGGCCGAACAGCACGAAGTTGGCGTCGCTCGGGATCACCTGGAAGCCCTGCTCGGTGAGCGCGGCCGCGACCCGGTCGCGCTGGGCGGCCAGTTCCGCCACGCTGCCGAGGGTTTCGTCGGCGTGGCGCAGCGCCGCCCGCGCGGCGGCCTGGGTGACCACCGACAGGTGATACGGCAGCCGCACCAGCAGAATCGCGTCGATCACCGCGGGCGAGGCGGCCAGGTAGCCGAGGCGACCGCCCGCGAAGGCGAACGCCTTGCTCATCGTGCGGGTCACCACCAGCTTGGTCGGGAACCGGTCGATCAGCGTGATCGCGCTCGGCGCCGCCGAGAACTCACCATAGGCCTCGTCGACGACGACGATGCCGGGCGCCGCGGCCAGCAGCCGCTCGAGCTCCGCGAGCGGAATGCTGTGCCCGGTCGGGTTGTTCGGGCTGGTCACGAAGACCACGTCGGGGCGGCGTTCGGCGATCTGCGCGACGGCGTAATCGATGTCGAGGGAGAAGTCGCCGCTGCGCTTGGCCTCGATCCACTCGGTGTCGATGCCCTCGGAGATGATCGGGTGCATCGAGTAGGAGGGCACGAAACCCAGTGCGCTGCGGCCGGGCCCGCCGAAGGCCTGCAGCAGCTGCTGCAGGATCTCGTTCGAGCCGTTGGCCGCCCACACATTGGCGGTGTCGACGGGGATGCCGGTCTGGCGGGTCAGGTACTCGGCGAGATCGTGGCGCAGCGCGACCGCGTCGCGATCCGGGTACCGGTGCAGGTCGGCGGCGGCGGCGCGCACCGACTCGGCGACGTCGTCGATCAGGGCCCTGCTCGGCGGGTGCGGGTTCTCGTTGGTGTTGAGCTGCACGGGCACCGTCAATTGCGGTGCGCCGTACGGGGATTTGCCGCGCAGGTTCTCGCGCAGCGGCAGCTGGTCCAGCGTCGCCGACGCGCCGGGCACGGTGGGGGCGCTCACGACAGCGCCTCGAAACGCGCGCGCACGGCTTGGCCGTGCGCGGGCAGATCCTCCGCGTTGGCCAAGGCGACGACGTGTCCGGCGACATCCTTCAGCGCCGCCTCGGTGTACTCCACGATGTGGATGCCACGCAGGAAGGTCTGCACGCTCAGGCCCGAGGAGTGCCGCGCGCAGCCCGCGGTGGGCAGCACGTGATTGGAACCGGCGCAGTAGTCGCCCAGGCTCACCGGCGCCCACGGACCGACGAAGATCGCGCCCGCGCTGCGCACCCGCGCCGCCACGGCCGCCGCGTCGGCGGTCTGGATCTCGAGGTGCTCGGCGGCGTAGGCGTCGACGACGCGCAGGCCCTGGGCGATGTCGTCGACCAGGACGGTGCCGGACTGCTTGCCGCTCAGCGCTTCCCGCACGCGCGCGTCGTGCTTGACCACGGCGAGCTGGGCGTTGAGCGCGGCGTCGACCGCGTCGGCCAGCGCCACCGAATCGGTGACGAGCACGCTCGCGGCGAGCACATCGTGCTCGGCCTGGCTGATCAGGTCGGCGGCCACGTGCACCGGGTCGGCGGTGGCGTCGGCGAGCACGGCGATCTCGGTGGGGCCCGCCTCGGCGTCGATGCCGACCAGGCCGCGGCACAGCCGCTTGGCGGCGGTGACGTAGATGTTGCCGGGGCCGGTGATGAGGTCGACCGGCGCCAGGGCGGCGCCGTCGGTATCGGTGCCGCCGTAGGACAGCAGCGCCACCGCCTGCGCGCCACCGACGGCCCACACCTCGTCGACGCCGAGCAGCGCGGCCGCGGCCAGGATGGTCGGGTGCGGCAGACCGCCGAACTGGGCCTGCGGCGGCGAGGCGACGACCAGCGAGGCCACGCCGGCGGCCTGGGCCGGGACCACGTTCATCACGACCGAGGACGGGTAGACGGCGTTGCCGCCGGGCACGTACAGCCCGACCCGCTCCACCGGCACCCACTTCTCGGTGACGGTGCCGCCGGGCACCACCTCGGTGACGGTGTCGGTGCGCCGCTGGTCGGCGTGCACCTTCCTGGTCCGCTCGATCGCGACCTCGAGCGCGGCGCGCACGGCCGGGTCGAGCTCCGCGAGCGCCCTGGCCAGCTCGGCGACCGGCACCCGCACCACGGTGGGGCGCACGCCGTCGAACTTCTCGCTGTAGTCCAGCGCGGCCTCGACGCCCCGGTCGCGGATGTCCTCGACGACCGGCCGCACATGATGCAGCACCGAGTCGACGTCGACCCCGCCCCGCGGCAGCGCGGTGCGCAGCTCGGCGGTGGACGGAGTACGACCGCGCAGATCGACGCGGGCGAGCTCGATGCGGGAAGTCATATCGGCGTGCGGTCCTGTCTGTGCTGGGCTCAG
Organism: Nocardia neocaledoniensis; assembly: GCF_029868625.1. Taxonomy (GTDB): domain Bacteria; phylum Actinomycetota; class Actinomycetes; order Mycobacteriales; family Mycobacteriaceae; genus Nocardia; species Nocardia neocaledoniensis_A. Next base: position 31,058 of record NZ_JARWOJ010000387.1, read on the forward strand.
GTCAGCTACCAGACTATCGGTCGCCCGCCACCGCTTTTCCGGCACATCCCCGCCGAAGACGACCGGCCCCCCGCCGGGGAGGCGGCCCGGGCGGCCAACCGAAGGTGGTAGGTGGCACCCCCCCCCCCCCCGCCGCGCGCCGCCCCCCGGCGGCCCGGCCCGCCCCCCCCCGCGGGGCTGGCCCCCGCGCGGCGCCCGCCCGGAAGACCGCGAGCGCTTCCGCACCCAGGTGCGGCCCGCTCACCTCGACCGGCACATTCGACGAGGCCACCAGCTCCGCGCAGGTGAGCGTGAAACTCGGCCCGCCGGGCAGGAT
>NZ_JARWOJ010000388.1 GCF_029868625.1 Nocardia neocaledoniensis
ATCATCGCCGGGCCCGAGGGCAGCGACCGGCCGGAGCGCTTCGTCGCCATGCTCAACGCCGAACGCTCGCCCACGTTCTGCCGGGTGTGGCGGGGGGGGTGGCGCGCGGCCGCGACGAGGTCCTGCGCGGTGACGCCCGCGACCGGCAGCGCGGCCGCCGTCACCGTGGAGACACCCTCGGGGATCGGCACCAGGGTCGCGTCCTCGGGCAGGGTGGCGTACTGCGCCCAGCTGCCGTGCCCGGCGGGCGCGGTGAGGAACTTGCCGACGACCCGGTCGCCCACGGCGAACGAGCGCACGCCGGGACCGACCGCCGACACGGTGCCCGCGCCGTCGACGCCGAGGATCATCGGGAAATCGGTGGGCATCTTGCCCTCGAGAATGCCGTCGGCCATCTTCAGGTCGAACGGGTTCACGCCCGCGGCGTCCAGCGCGATCTGCACCTCACCGTGGCCGGGTTCGGGTACCGGCATGTCCGCCAGCTCGGGCGGGGCACCGAACTTCTGGACCACGATCGCGCGCATCGGCTGGCTCCTCTACTCGACTGGCTCGGGCATCGCAATCCTAGGTGGGCACCCTTGCGACGTGCGGTGATTGATCGTCTTCGGTGGTGTCGCGGCGTAGCGTGAACACCGATTCGGAGGGCACGGGGAAAATTCTAGAGTTGAGCGGAACAGACTCAACTTTCTCAGCGTTGAACCAGTCGACACCGCCGAAACACACCCGAGGAGATCAGTGGACCCGATCAATCCCACCACCAAGACCCAAGCGGCGATCACCGCCGCCCTGCAGGCCGCCTCGGCGGCGGGCAATCCGGAGATCCGTCCGGCGCACTTGCTGGTGGCGTTGCTGGATCAGACCGATGGCATCGCCGCCCCGCTGCTCAAGGCCATCGGCATCGATCCGGCGACCGTCGAGCGCGAGGCGGGCGACATGGTCGACCGGCTGCCGCGCGCGACCGGAGCGACCACCACTCCGCAGCTGGGCCGCGAGGGCCTGGCCGCGCTCACCGCCGCCCAGCGGCTGGCCACCGAGCTCGGCGACGAGTACGTCTCGACCGAACACCTGCTGGTCGGCCTGGCCGACGGTGACTCCGAGGTGGCCGAGCTGCTGCGCAGGCACGGCGCCAGCCCGGAGGCGCTGCGCGAGGCGTTCACCAAGGTGCGCGGCAGCGCGCGCGTCACCACGCCCGACCCGGAGTCGACCTACCAGGCGCTGGAGAAGTACTCCACCGACCTCACCGCCGCCGCTCGCGCGGGCAAACTCGACCCGGTGATCGGGCGCGACACCGAGATCCGCCGCGTCGTGCAGGTGCTCTCGCGCCGCACCAAGAACAACCCGGTGCTCATCGGCGAGCCCGGCGTGGGCAAGACCGCCATCGTGGAGGGTCTGGCTCGCCGGATCGTCGAGGGTGACGTGCCGGAATCGTTGCGGGACAAGAAGGTCATCTCGCTGGATCTGGGTTCGATGGTCGCCGGCGCGAAGTACCGCGGTGAGTTCGAGGAGCGGCTCAAGGCCGTGCTCGACGACATCAAGAACAGCGCGGGTGAGATCATCACCTTCATCGACGAGCTGCACACCATCGTCGGCGCCGGCGCGACCGGTGACTCCGCGATGGACGCGGGCAACATGATCAAGCCCCTGCTGGCTCGCGGCGAGCTGCGTCTCGTCGGCGCGACCACACTCGACGAGTACCGCAAGTACATCGAGAAGGACGCGGCGCTGGAGCGCCGGTTCCAGCAGGTGCTGGTCGGCGAGCCGTCGGTGGCCGACACCATCGGCATCCTGCGCGGCATCAAGGAGCGCTACGAGGTGCACCACGGCGTGCGGATCACGGATTCCGCGCTGGTGGCGGCCGCGACCCTGTCGGATCGCTACATCACCTCGCGGTTCCTGCCGGACAAGGCGATCGACCTGATCGACGAGTCGGCCTCGCGGCTGCGCATGGAGATCGACTCGCGCCCGGTCGAGATCGACGAGGTCGAGCGGGCCGTGCGGCGCCTCGAGATCGAGGAGGTCGCGCTGGCCAAGGAGACCGACGAGGGCTCCAAGCAGCGCCTGGAGAAGCTGCGCTCCGAACTCGCCGACGACCGCGAGAAGCTCAGCCAGCTCACCACCCGCTGGCAGAACGAGAAGAAGGCCATCGACTCGGTGCGCGGGCTCAAGGAACAGCTCGAGGCCCTGCGCGGTGAATCCGAGCGCGCCGAACGCGACGGTGACCTGGGCAAGGCCGCCGAGCTGCGCTACGGCCGGATTCCCGCGCTGGAGAAGGAACTCGCCGCGGCCGAGCAGGCCAGCGGCGCGGCCGCCGACGGTGACGTGATGCTCAACGAGGAGGTCACCCCCGACGACATCGCCGATGTGGTGTCGTCGTGGACCGGCGTGCCGGTCGGCCGGATGCTCGAGGGCGAGACGGCGAAGCTGCTGCGGATGGAGACCGAGGTCGCCGGCCGCGTCGTCGGGCAGGAAGAGGCGGTGCGGGCCGTGTCGGACGCGGTGCGGCGCGCGCGGGCGGGTGTCGCCGATCCGAACCGGCCCACGGGCTCGTTCATGTTCGTCGGCCCGACCGGTGTCGGTAAGACGGAGCTGGCGAAATCGCTGGCCGACTTCCTGTTCGCCGACGAGCGCGCCATCGTCCGTATCGACATGAGCGAGTACAGCGAGAAGCACTCGGTGGCTCGGCTGGTCGGCGCGCCGCCCGGATACGTCGGCTACGACCAGGGCGGACAGCTGACCGAGGCGGTGCGCAGGCGCCCGTACTCGGTGGTGCTGTTCGACGAGATCGAGAAGGCGCACCCGGACGTGTTCGACATCCTGCTGCAGGTGCTCGACGAGGGCAGGCTCACCGACAGCCAGGGCCGCACGGTCGACTTCCGCAACACCATCCTCATTCTCACCTCCAACCTCGGCGCCGGTGGCGACAAGGAGCAGGTGATGGAGGCGGTGCGGCGGGCGTTCAAGCCGGAGTTCCTGAACCGGCTCGACGACGTGGTGATGTTCCACGCGCTCGACGCGAAGCAGCTGGAATCCATCGTCGACATCAACCTGCGGCAGCTGCAGAAGCGGCTCTCGCAGCGGCGGCTCACGCTCGATGTCACCGAGGAGGCCAAGCAGTGGCTGGCCGTGCGCGGCTACGACCCGGCCTACGGCGCGCGGCCGTTGCGCAGGCTGATCCAGCAGGCCATCGGCGACAGCCTGGCCAAGGAACTGCTCGCGGGCGCTGTCGTCGACGGCGACACGGTGCGGGTGAGCGTAGACGACGCCACCGACAAGTTGGTCGTCGGACGCGAGGCAGTCCACAGCTCGTGAAATATCCGCCACGCGGTGCGTGAATTGTCCACAGCGCGGTGCGTAGGGACCTCCCAACGCACCGTGCTGACCTACGCTGGGACTCATGACGAACCCGAACGATCCGTGGGGGCAACGCCCGGAGGATTCGCCGACCGAACGGCTGGGTTCGCCGGGCATGGACTCGACCAAGCCGTACGGCGGCGGTGGGTTCGACGAGTGGGGGCAACCGTCGAACCCGACCATGGCGTTGCCGCCGCACGACGAGCAGTGGGGTGCCTACGAAAGTGGTTATCCCGCAGCGCAGCAGCCCCCACCGCAGCAACCACCGCCGGGGTACGGGGCGCCGCCACCCGGCTATCCACCCCGTCCGCAGGACGGTGACCAGGGCGAACCGCCCAGGCGGAACACCGGATTGTGGATCGCGCTCGGCCTCGGCGTCCTCGCGCTGGTCGCGGTCGGCGGCGTGCTGGCCGGCCTCGTCTTCAGCGGCGGCGAGTCCGACGAGGACAACTCCGCGGCGGCACCCACCTCCCAGCTCCTCGCACCACCGACCACCACCAGGACCGCGCCGATCGTGCCGCCGAGCGCGAGCGGGCTGCCCGGCCTGCCCGGCCTCGGTGGTGGCGATGATCTCGGCGCGACCATGGGCAGCATCACCGCCAACACCGGCACCGAGATCACCATGAGCACCCTCGGCGGGTCGACGTTGCGGGTGCTGATCGACGATGCCACCCAGGTGATCTCGCTGACCAGCACGAAGGCGAGCGAACTGCCCGTCGGCGACATGGTTATGGTGCAGGGCGACAAGAACCCAGACGGGTCGATCCACGCCAAGATCATCATCAGTACGGCGTTGCCAGGCGGCCCCCGATGAGCGACCCGCGCGTCGAAAGCCCGGCATGCCGGGCGATCACGGCGACGGCTGGATAGGCTAGGCGACGATGACGGCTATGTGGTTCGGGTTGGCGGCGATCGCACTCGTAGGTGCGGTCGTACTGCTCTATTTCGATCGGGTCCAGCGACAGCGGACCGGGCACGCGCGCCAGGTCTGGGCGAAATCCCAGGGCTACACCTACGTCTCGGTGGAGCCCGCGCTCGCCTCGACGTGGCGTCGTGGCGCGCTGGCCAAGCTCGGTTATCTCTCCGCGGTCGACGTGGTCTCCGGCATCCGCAAGGGCGAGAAATTCGTCCTGTTCGATCTGGAGGACGCGGCGACCCTGGTCGCGGTGCGCCGCCAGATCGGGTCCGAGATCGATGTCGACATGCGGCTCAAGACCGCGTCGCCGCCGAAGGACCACGATCTGGAACTGCTCGGCGCGATCGGTGACCGGGTGGTGTTCGCGACCGATCCCGAGATCGCCAGGCACGCGGTCGATCAGCGGATGGTCGGCTTCATCGAATCGCTGTCGGACACCGTGCAGATGCTGTGGAGCGAGGGCAACTGGACCCTCGGCATGCTGCCCGTCGGCAGCGGGTCCAAGGACTGGGAGACCGCGATCGACGCGGTGCTGCGGCTGTCCGGGCTGCTGCACGTGCTGCCGCCGGTGGCCGAGCCGAGCGAGTTCACCCGTCCGCGCAGCAATGCCGACGAGACGCTGGCGGCCTCCGACTCGTTCGGCAGCGGCCGCGCGGAACTCGACGACGGCTTCGACGACTACGACGAGCCGGGCCGCGCCCGCTTCCCCGGTCCCGACGATCTCGACGACCACTACGGCACGCCGGCGGCCGACGAGCCGTTCCGCGCCCCGATCGCCGAGCCGCCCGCCGCCGAGCCCGACGACTACGGTCGCCGCGCCCCGGGCCGCCCGCAGGCCTACACCGGCGACGATTACGACCCCGACCTGGACGATCCCGATTTCGAGGACCAGCCCGCGCCCGGCCGTCGCCCGCTCGGCGAACCGGCCAAACGGCCGTCGCTGGCCGTCGTCCCCGAGCCGCGCCCGCGCGTCGAACCGGCACAAGCCGAGGGCGACGACGCCGAGCAGCCCGGCGGGCCGTTCCACCCCGGTTTCCGCCCGTATCAGGGGCCGGTGCCCAAGTGACCACGGCCGCGGCGATCGGCGCCGCGGCGGCTCCACCCGCTCGACCGGAATCGACCAGCGATGACCGATAGTTCCGCGCGCCTGCCCGGCACGCACCGCCCCGTGGCCATGATCACCGGACCGACCTCCGGGATCGGGCTCGGTTTCGCCCACCGCCTCGCCGCGCTCGGCTACGACCTCGTGCTCGTCGCCAGGAACGCGGAGCGGTTGCGCGCGCTGGCCGACGAACTCGGCCGCCGCTACGCCACCTCCTCGGAGGTGCTCGTCGCCGACCTCGCAGATGACGACGACCGCGCCCGCGTCGCGGAGCGCGCCGCCGCCGGGCTCGAATTCCTGGTCAACAACGCCGGATTCGCGCACTCGGGGGAGTTCTGGACGCTCGAACCCGCCGAACTGCAGGCCCAACTGGATGTGAACGTCACCTCGGTGCTGCAACTCACCAGGGCCGCGGTGCCGTCGATGATCGCGGCCGCCACCGGCTCGATCGTCAATGTGGCGAGTGTGGCCGGATTGATTCCGGGACGGGGGTCGACCTACTCGGCCTCCAAGGCCTACGTCGTATCCTTCTCCGAGGGGTTGGCGAATGGACTGGCGGGCACCGGTGTCCGGGTCCAGGCGCTGTGCCCCGGGTTCGTGCGGACCGAGTTCCACGAGCGCGCGGGCATCGCGATGAGTTCGCTGCCGAAGCGGCTGTGGCTCGACGTCGACCAGGTCGTCGACGGCTGCTTGCGAGATCTGGAATCAGGCCGGGTGATCAGTGTGCCCGGTGTGCAGTACAAGGTGCTCACCACGGTGGCGGGATTCGTCCCGCGCGGCCTGGTGACGCGCCTGAATCGCGGACTCTTCAACGCGCGCGGACGGACCTAGGGCACGAGCATCGGGCCCGGACGCGGCGCGTAGCGTTATCGCCCAGGGCTGCCCATGACCGAAAGGACACGCAAACGATGATCGACCAGGCACGTCAGGCGCTCACGGAGGCAGATCGCGACCGGCTGGCCGCGCTCGTGCGCGAGCTCGCGGTCGTGCACGGCAAGGTGACGCTGTCCTCGGGCAAAGAGGCCGACTACTACGTCGATCTGCGCCGCGCGACACTGCACCACCAGGCCGCCCCGCTGATCGGTTCGCTGCTGCGTGAGCTGGTCGCGGACTGGGATTTCGCCGCGGTCGGCGGACTCACCATGGGCGCCGATCCGGTCGCGATGGCCGTGATGCACGCGCCGGGCCGCCCGATCGACGCGTTCGTCGTCCGCAAGGCCGCCAAGGCGCACGGCATGCAGCGCCAGATCGAGGGCCCCGACATCGTCGGCAAGCGGGTGCTGGTCGTCGAGGACACCACGACCACCGGGAATTCGCCGCTCACCGCGGTGCGCGCGCTGCGCGACGCGGGCGCGATCGTGGTGGGCGTGGCCACGGTCGTCGACCGGGAAACCGGCGCTGACCAGGTGATCGCCGCGGAGGGGCTGGAGTATCGGTCCATCCTCGGACTCGGCGATCTTGCCCTGGGTTAGCCTGGACAACGCCGACCCGGATGACGACGTGGTCGCCCGGAAAGTCTGAAGGACGTGTGAGTCACCTGTGGTGAGCATTGCTGTAAACAAGAGTCGTGACAACGTTGCGATGCTCGGGATCGGTGCCTACCGACCGCAGCGCATCGTCAGCAATGCCGAGGTGTGCGAATTGCTCGATTCGACACCGGAGTGGATCTACGAGCGCACCGGTATCCACAACCGGCGCTGGATCAGCGGTGACGAGACGATCCGCTCGATCGCGGCGGCCGCGGGCGACCGCGCGCTGAACAACACCCCGATCGAGCGCGGCCAGATCGGTGCCGTGATCCTGTGCACCTCGAGCTGGCTCAAGCTCACCCCGCACGGCGCCCCCTCGGTGGCCTCCGACCTGGGTCTCAACGGCGTCGCCGCCTTCGACCTGACCTCGGGCTGCGGTGGTTTCGGCTACGGCCTCGGTGTCGCCGCCGACCTGATCCGCGCCGGTTCGGCCGAATACGTGCTGGTGATCGGCGCCGAGACGATGACCGTCGGCCTCGACCCCACCGACCGCGGTACCGCGATGATCTTCGGTGACGGCGCGGGCGCCGTCGTCGTCGGCCCGGCCGAGGAGAACGGCATCTCGCCGACGGTGTGGGGCAGCGACGGCGAGAACGCCGAGGCCATCGCCCAGGACGTCGACTTCCTCGCCTACATGAACAAGGCCCAGGCCATCCAGGGCACCGACCCGGCGGTCGAGCCGATCGGCCGGATGTCGCTGCGCATGGAGGGCCCGAAGGTGTTCCGGTGGGCCGCGGTGACCCTGCCGCGCGCGCTGTCCGCGGCGCTGGACGCCTCCGGCGTGGCCAAGGAGGACATCGAGGTCTTCATCCCCCATCAGGCCAACGCGCGGATCAACGAGCTGATGAAGAAGAACCTCGGCCTGGCCGAGGGCATTCCGATGGCCAACGACATCGAGAACACCGGCAACACCTCGGCGGCCTCGATCCCGCTGGCGATGGAGGAGATGCTGGTGACCGGCAAGGCGAAGGGCGGCCAGGTGGCATTGCTGCTCGGCTTCGGCGCCGGACTGAGCTACGCGGGCCAGGTCGTCGTCCTGCCGCCCGCGCCCAAGGAAGCGAGCTTCTGACGTGCGACCGCTGCGTGCCGGTTATCTCGCGGCGGCGGCGGTCACCGTCTTCGGTGCCGTCACCGGTCGCGAGCGGCTGCAATGGCTGACCAAGCCGCTGCTGATGCCGCTGCTGGCGGCCGACACCGTCACCCGCGACGAGCTCGATCCGGTGCAGCGCCGGATCCTGCTCGGCTCGCTCGCGGCGGCCACCGTCGGTGATGTGCTGCTCATCGATCCCGATGACGATCGGCGCCTGATCGCGGGTGCGTCGTCGTTCGCGGTGATGCAGACCGGCTACTCGGTGCTGTGGTGGCGGCGCGGCGCCCGGGCGAACGCCCCGATACCCACCGCGCGTACTCCGCGATGGGCGGGCCCCGGCGCTGTTCTACGCGCGCAAATAGAGCCAGGAAAAACAGCCTGTACCGGG
>NZ_JARWOJ010000389.1 GCF_029868625.1 Nocardia neocaledoniensis
CGGGGTCTCCTGGGCGCCGCGCCCGCACTAAAACACCGACGCCCGGCAACTGGGGGGGGACTTGGGCACACCCCCCGGGCGCGTCGCCTGCGCGGGCCGGCCCCCTCTTCGTGCGCGCGCTGGCATGGGATCCCCCGCGCGAGCCGGTGATCGGGGCCGTGGGTGGCCGCGACGGCCCGGCAGGGTTCGAGTCCTCTCGTTCGGTGCGTCAGCCACTGTTCGGCGAGCAAGACCCGGCGGCCGGGGCGGTGCTTCGGCCCGTCGCGCGTGTCGGGGGTGCGTTCGGTTTGGTTCGGCGCGGACCGCGCTGATGACCCGCGGCTACGGGCGGTGGATCGGGCCGTCGAGCGTGTCCAGCGGGTGGCCGGTCGCCCCGGCGCGGTCGGCGAGGATCTGGGCGAGGATCGAGATGGCGGTCTCGTCCGGGGTGTGGGCACCGAGGTCGAGGCCGAGTGGGCTCCGGACGCGCGCGGTCTCGGCGTCGGTCAGTCCCGCCTCGTGCAGGCGGCGGGTGCGGTCGGCGTGGGCGCGACGGGAACCCAGCGCGCCGACGAAGGCGACCGGCAGGCGTACGGCGGTGGTCAGCGTCGGGACGTCGAACTTGGGGTCGTGGGTGAGCACGCAGACCACGGTGCGGTCATCGATCCGGCCCGCGCGGAACTCGGTGTCGAGATAGCGGTGCGGCCAGTCGACGACCACCGCGTCGGCGGCGGGGAAACGGGCCGGGGTGGTGAAGGTTTCGCGGGCGTCGACGACGGTGACGTGGTACCCGAGCCGGCCTGCGGCGACGGTGAGGGCGCGGGTGTAGTCGTTGGCGCCCGCCAGGATCAGGCGCGCGGGGGAGCGGAAGACCTGGACGAAGGTGCGGGGCCGCACGGTCAGGGCGGGCGTGCCGTCCTGTCCGCCGATCAGCCCGTTGCGCCCGGTGCCGAGGAGCGCGGCGACGTCGTGGTCGAGCGCTCGCCACGGTGCGATCCGGCCGAGATACACCAGCTTCCGATCCGGCGCCGGGGCCCCCCCCCCCCCCCCCCCCCCCCGGGGGGGCGGGGGCCGGGGGCGGCCCCCCCCCGGGGGGGGACCCCCGCGGGGGGGCCCAGGGCCCCCCCCCCCCCCCCCCCCCCCCCCGGCGG
>NZ_JARWOJ010000390.1 GCF_029868625.1 Nocardia neocaledoniensis
CAGCAGCGCCCTGTCCACTGTGCAGGGCGCCCAAGCCGACTACGACAGCTACAGCAGCAAGCTCGGCGAGAAGTCCTATACAACCCCGAAGTCGAGCCTGGGCACCGGCGGCGGCCCCTCGACCGGCGACCCTTCCCTGCCGACCGACGACACCACCGCAGGCGACGATGCCTCCGCCACAGCGCCCGACACGAACGCAACCTCGACCGACCCTGTTATCGCGATGCAACAAGCCCTTGGGGCCGCGGCGATCGAAGCCGCCACCACCGTGGGCACCCAGCTGATCACCTCCGGCGCCGAAGTCCTGACCACCCTGATCACCGAAGGAGCAGGCGTCGCCACCCACGCCATCGACACCCTCGGCACCGAAGCCGGCGACACCATCACCGCCGCGCTCACCGGCACAGCCGACAACCCGACCACCACCACACCAGCGGCAACCAACAGCGGTGCCACCACCACGAACCCCACCACCACGCCGGCCGCACCGGTCATCAACTTCGGCGGTTCCGACAAACCCGCAGGCGGTGCCGCAGCCGGTACCGGCACCGGCACGAATGCCGGGGGTTCCCCGGCCGCCTCGCCGAAACCTGAGCCCTCCGCGGGCCCGAACACCGCCGAGCCGAAGCCAGCCGCACCCATCGGGCCCGGCGGCACCGGACAACCAGGGGTCGTGCCGAACACCGCGGGCGCGCCCACGACCGCAGTGCTCCCGCCCGCGGGAGCACAGTCGGCAGCCGGGGACGAGGGCGAGCACAAGCCGCGTACCCAAGCAGGGGTCACGGCTCCGGCCTCGATCGCCGGGGACCCGGCAGGTGTCGTCGTCCCGGTCATCGGGGCGGTGCCGTCGTGAGCGAGAGCCCGTTAGATCTGCGCCGATACACTCCGTCCGCCGACAGCGACGACGACCGATTCGACACCGAGGACGGGTGGGTCGGGGACTGGTCGGACTGGAGCCAGCCCACCGACCACCGCGACACCGATCACGGCGCCCCGGCAGCGCCGCCGGGGTTCCGGCAGGTCGGCCGCAGCTTCGCGCCCGCGCGCGCTGACCGTGGCCCGGGCCGGGTCATCGCGGGGCTCGCCGCCGTATTCGGCATCGCCTTGCTGGTCCTGGTCGTGATCACGCTGGCACTGCACGACACCGCGTCCCCCGTCACCGAGGCTCCGCTGACACCGCTACCCGACCCGTTGCCCATACCTTCGGTCATCGCGCCGAGCTCACCCACCTACGCGATCGCGGACTGCCCGCACACCCGCACGCCTGCGCTGGCCTCGGGCACCGACCCTGGTGATACGACCAGCTCCGTCTCGGTGATCTTCGCCTTCCAACACGCCTACTACGTCGAAAGATCCGGGACCACGGCCCGCGAATTCGTCACCGCAGACGCGAAAGTGCCCTCCGCCGAGGGGATCCAGGCCGGGATCGACACCGTCCCGGCCGGGACGAAGTACTGCGTGTCCATCGTGCCGACCGCACCGGCTGCCTGGCAGGTCCATGTCCGCGAACAACGCCCCGACGCCGCACCAGAGCTGTTGGCCACCCTGATCTTCCACACCGCCACCGACCCCGACGGCGTCAACAAGATCACCGAAATCAGCGAGGAACCGTAGTGGCCGACACCTGCACACCCGGCACCGGCTCCGCCACGAGTACCCACCGTGACGGCATACTCGACGCGAGGGAGCCCAACCCAGCCAGGGTCTTCGATGCGATCCACGGTGGCAAGGATGCCTACCTCATCGACCGCCACATCGCCGACAAACTCAGTGCCAACACCACCTTCCGCGTCGCGGTCACCCAGGCCCGCGCGTTCATGCTGCGCGCGATCGAGCACCTCGTCGGCGACCACGGGATAACCCAGATCGTCGAACTCGGGTGCGGATATCCGAACGCACCCCAGGTCCACGACGTCGCCGCCAACCAGAACCCGAGCGCTCGCACCCTCTACCTCGACCACGACCCCTACGTCGCCGCTCACGCCCTCGCCCTGATGACCGGGCCCAACTCCGCGTTCGCAACCGCCGACCTGACGAACTTCGCCAGCATCGCCGAACACCTCACGACAGGACTCGACATCTCGACACCGATCGCGGTATGCCTGTCCGGGACCGCCGAATTCCTCCCCGACGCACCCGCACTGGTGGCGTCACTACTCCAGCATCTACCCGACAGATCCTGGCTGGTGTTCACCCACACCGCCGCCGACCTGCACGACAGCGACATCGACACCGCCGTCGAAACACTGGCCTCGGCAGGCATCCGGTATCGGCCACGCGATCGCGACGAGGTCGAACAGATGCTCGCACCGTTGCTGCTACTCGATCCCGGCCTGGTCACCGCAGACCTGTGGCGGCCCGACCACAACAACGGCGATGAGTGCCTGGCCGGGTTCGGGGTGTGGCCGCGGCCAACGGTGTGCAGCTACGCCGCCGTGGGCAAGCTACATCACCGATGAAACCGGACAGGACCACATCAGCACAGCGCGCCAGCTGCCCGTCCATCTCGCTGACCGTCAGAGACTTTCGCGATCTGCTCGCAACAAGAACACTCACCTCACGGAAGATCACACCTGACTGCGAGA
>NZ_JARWOJ010000391.1 GCF_029868625.1 Nocardia neocaledoniensis
TGGCCGGCCTGCCCGACCAGCTGACCCTGCCGACCGACCGGCCGCGTCCGGCCCGGCAGAGCCTGCGCGGCGACAAGGTGAGCTTCACCGTCGACGCCGAGCTGCACGCCGCACTGATCGCTCTCGGTCGCGGGGCCGCCCCCCCGCCGCCCCCCCGCCCCCGGGCCCCGGGGGGGGGGCCCCCGGGGGGGGGGGGCGTGCCTGGGGGGCCGCGAACACGTCGCGGCCACGCGACAGCTACTTCAAGCCCTTGGCCCAGTCGTAGGACTTCAGGTACGGGTCGGGGGTGATCGCCTTGCCGGAATCCCAGACCGTGTAGATCAGGCCGTCCGGGCGGATCTCACCGATGCGGGCGGTCTTGGTGATGTGGTGGTTGGCGCCGTCGATGGTGACGGTGCCCTCCGGCGCCTCGAAGCTGACGCCGTCGGCCGCGGCCTGCACGTCGGCCACCGCGAACGACTTCGCCTTCTCGACGGTGTTCTTCCACAGGTAGACCGAGGCGTAGGCGGCCTCCATCGGGTCCGAGGTCGGCTTGTCGGCGCCGTAGGCGGCCTTGTAGTCGGCGACGAACTTCTTGTTCGCCGGGGAATCGACGGTCTGGTAGTAGTTCCAGGCGGTCAGCTGGCCCGCGATGTTCTGCGCGCCGATACCGGCGACCTCCTCCTCGGCGATCGACACCGAGACCACCGGCATCTCAGTGGCTTTCAGGCCCGCGTTGGTGTACTCGCGGAAGAAGGCCACATTGGAATCGCCGTTGAGGGTGTTGAACACCGCGCCCGCCTTGGCATTACGGACCTTGTTGATGATGGTGGAGAAATCGGTGGAGCCCAGCGGGGTGTAGTCCTCGCCCTTGATCTCGATGCCGTTGGCCGCGGCGTAGGCCTTGATCTCGCGGTTGGCGGTCTGCGGGAAGACGTAGTCCGAGCCGACCAGGTAGAGGGAGGTGATCCCCTTCTGCTTCAGGTAGTCCAGCGCGGGCACGATCTGCTGGTTGGTGGTGGCGCCGGTGTAGAAGATGTTCTTCGAGTCCTCGAGGCCCTCGTACTGCACCGGGTAGTAGAGCAGCGAGTTCAGGCTCTCGAACTTGGGCTTCATCGCCTTGCGGCTCGACGAGGTCCAGCCGCCGAACACCGCGGCGACACAGTCGGAGCTGATCAGCTTCTCCGCCTTCTCGGCGAAGGTCTTCGGGTCCGAGGCGCCGTCTTCCTTGATGATCTCGATCTTCTTGCCGAGCACCCCGCCTGCGGCGTTGATCTGGTCGATCGCCAGCTTGGTCGAATTGGCCACGGTCACTTCGGAAATGGCCATGGTGCCCGAGAACGAGTGCAGCGAACCGACCTTGATCGTGTCCTTGGAGGTGTCGAGGCAGGACGCGGCGGTCGAGCCGGACGACGCGTCGTCACGGGCACCGCAACCGGTGAGCAACAGGCCGGCGAGGGCCACCGCGGCAGGCGCGACGAGCGCCTTGACCACACGGGAATCAGACATGGGACGGTTCTCCTCATCAGGTGTTACGGCGGCGCCATGCGCGCCACAACGAACACCACCGCTGCGCCCGTGTACACCGGGTTGTATACAGCGGCTGTATTCGTGAGCGGAACAGTAGAGGGAACATGTTGCACCGGAATATCTCTCGGTCACGCGCCCGTTTCGTCTGTTTCGTCCGTGTGAACAATTGCTCCGCGCCGGTGCGCCGAGTCCGCGCGCCTACGCTTGCGTAGGGAGACCGCGGTGCGGCACGCTTCGAATTCGTACGACGTCGAACAGCCGAATCACGCGGCGCTCGGGCCGCGGGTGGTCAGTCGAGGAGGAGCCCAGTGGGGCACTACAAGGCCAACGTGCGTGACATCGAGTTCAACCTCTTCGAGGTGCTGAGCCTCGACAAGCTCCTCGATACCGGCGCCTACGGCGACCTGGACTCCGACACGGTGCGGCAGATCCTCGACGAGGTGAAGCGCCTGGCCGAGGGCCCGATCGCGGAGTCCTTCGCCGCCGCCGACCGTGAGCCGGTGGTCTTCCGGCCCGACACCTTCGACATCTCGGTGCCGGAGCCGCTGCGCAAGACGGTGGCCGCGGTGCACGAGGCGGGCTGGTACCGGCTCGGCATGCCAGAGGGCATGGACGGTACCCCCGCGCCGAACGTGCTGCTGTGGGCGATCAACGAGCTCGTCATCTGCGCCAACCCCTCGGCCAGCTTCTTCAACATGGGTCCGCTGATGGGCTCGGTGCTCTACGAGGTGGGCACCGAGGAACAGAAGCGCTGGGCGCGTGGCGGTTTCGAGCGCGGCTGGCAGGGGACCATGGTGCTCACCGAGCCCGACGCCGGCTCCGACGTCGGCGCCGGCCGCACCAAGGCCGTGCCGCAGCCGGACGGGTCGTGGCACATCGAGGGCGTGAAACGGTTCATCTCCGGCGGCGACGTGGGCGAGGTGGCGGAGAACATCTTCCATCTCGTCCTCGCCCGGCCGGAAGGCGCCGGACCCGGCACCAAGGGGCTTTCGCTGTTCTACGTGCCCAAGTTCCTCTTCGATCCCGAGACGATGGAACTCGGCGACCGCAACGGCGTCTACGTGACCGGGGTCGAGCACAAGATGGGCATCAAGTCCTCGCCGACCTGCGAACTCACCTTCGGCGGCACGTCGGTCCCGGCCAAGGGCTGGCTGGTCGGCGACGTGCACAACGGCATCGCGCAGATGTTCAAGGTGATCGAGAACGCGCGCATGACCGTCGGCGTGAAGTCGTCGGGAACGCTCTCGACCGGCTATCTGAACGCCCTCGAATACGCCAAGACGCGCGTGCAGGGCGCGGATCTGACCCAGATGGCCGACAAGGCCGCGCCGCGGGTGACCATCACCCATCATCCCGATGTGCGCCGCTCACTGGCCATGCAGAAGGCCTACGCGGAGGGGCTGCGGGCGGTGTATCTGTATACCGCCGCGCATCAGAACGCCGACGTGGCCCAGCTCGTGTCCGGCGCCGACGCCGAGCTGGCGCACCGCGTCGACGACCTGTTGCTGCCGATCGTCAAGGGCGTCGGTTCCGAGCGGGCCTACCAGTTGCTCACCGAGTCACTGCAAACTTTCGGCGGTTCCGGGTACCTGCAGGACTATCCGATCGAGCAGTACATCCGCGACGCCAAGATCGACTCCCTCTACGAGGGCACCACCGCGATCCAGGCCCAGGACTTCTTCTTCCGCAAGATCGTTCGCGATCGCGGGACGGCGCTGGCGCACGTCAACGCGCAGATCACCGCGTACCTGGACAACGACTCGGGTCGCTTCGCCACCGAGCGCGCCCTGCTGCGCACCGCCCAGTCCGACGTCCAGGCGATGGCGGCCACCCTCACCGGCTACGCCATGGCGGGCCAGACCGACCCCACCGAGCTCTACAAGGTGGGCCTCGGCTCGGTGCGCTTCCTCATGTCGATGGGCGACCTGCTCATCGCCTGGCGCCTGCTCGTCCAAGCCGACATCGCCGCCGCGGCCCTCACCGCCGACGCCGCCCCCAAGGACCGCCCCTTCTACCAGGGCAAAGTAGCCGCCGCCACCTTCTTCGCCAAGAACGTCCTCCCCGAACTCACCGCCACCAGAACCATCCTCGCCACCCTCGACAACGACATCATGTCCATCCCCGAGGAAGCCTTCTGACGCGCTACTTGATCAGGTAAGGGGGGACGGAGCTGCGGTGTTCGCTGATGTCGAGGGCCTTGCCGAGTGGGGGGAAGGCGCGTTGGGGGCAGTTGGAGCGGACACAGACGCGGCAGCCCGCGCCGATGGGGGTGGCTGAGGCCTCGCCGAGGTCGATGCCGTCGGCGTAGACGACGCGGCCCGCGTGGCGCAGTTCGCAGCCCAGGCCGATGGCGAAGGTCTTGCTGGGCTGGCCGTAGCGGGTGGCGCGCCGTTCGACCGTGCGCGCCACCCAGAGGTATTTGCGGCCGTCGGGCATCTGGGCGATCTGGGTCATGATCTTGCCGGGGTAGGCGAAGGTCTCGTAGACGTTCCAGAGCGGGCAGGTGCCGCCGCTGGCGGAGAAGTGGAACCCGGTGGCGGACTGGCGTTTCGACATGTTGCCCGCGCGATCGACACGCACGAACGAGAACGGCACGCCACGCAGGCTCGGCCGCTGCAAGGTCGAGAGCCGATGACAGATCGTCTCGTAGCTCTGCGAGAAGAACGCGGACAGCCGCTCGATGTCGTAGCGGAAATCCTCGGCCACCTCGTGGAAGTGGTTGTAGGGCAATACCGTCGCGGCCGCGAAGTAGTTGGCCAGGCCGAGCATGGCGAGCTTGCGCGCCGCCTCGGAGGCGAAATTGCCCTCCTCGACCAGCTTTTCGAGCAGCGGCCCGCACTCCAGATAGGCGAGCTCGGCCGCCAATTTGAAGGTGCGCTGCCCGCCGGACAGGTGCGGGGAGATCTCGAGCTGCTTGGTCTCGGGATCGTAGTGGTGCAGCACGCCCTCGCCGAGATCGATCCGCTCGACGATCCGCACATCGTGCGAGCGCAGCAGCCGCACGATCTCGGTGCTCACCTCGCCGCCGTGGAAACGGATGCGCGCGGTGAGTTCCTCGGCCGCCGTATCGAGTTCGTGGATGTAGTTCTGCCGCTGATAGAAGTAGTCGCGTACCTCCTCGTGCGGCTTGGAGATCGCGGCGCTGCCCGAGCCGTCGGAGAACCGGTCCTCGGTGGCTGCGGCCAGCTGGGCGCTGGTGTTGCGGTACCGGTTGTGCATGGCGACGAGCGCACGCGCCATGCTCGGATGCGCCGAGACCATGTCGGCGATCTCCTGGGTGTCGGCCTCGATGCCGAGCTCGGCGTCCATGACGACTTCCTGTAGCTCGGCGATGAGCCGGGTGTCGTCCTGGGCGGAGAAGAAGGCGGGGTCGACGCCGAAGACCTCGTTGATCCGCTTGAGTACCGGCACCGTCAGCGGGCGCACGTCGTGCTCGATCTGATTGAGATAGCTGGCCGAGATCTCCAGCTTCTGGGCCAACGCGACCTGGCTCAGACCGCGCTCGGTCCGCAGCTGGCGCAGCCGCGCACCGACATAGGTCTTGGCCATGTGTCCAGCTTATGGCCGGTTTCGCAGACTTGCCAACGGAACCTTAACAGCGTGGGGTGAGCGATGTGTCACACCGTCGCGCTACCGTCAGCGGGTGCTGTTCAGCGAAGTGGTCGCGGCCTCGGCGGCCGTGCGCGCGACCAGGTCACGCAAGGCGAAGATCGCCGCGCTGGCCGAGTTGCTCGCGTCCGCCGGACCGACGGAGATCGCGACGGTGGTGGCCTGGCTCTCCGGCGAGCTGACGCAGGGCCGGATCGGGGCCGGGTGGCGCACCGTCACCGGCTTGGACACCCCACCCAGCGCCGAGGCGAGCCTCACCGTCGAGGCTGTCGACGCCGTCTTCACGCGATTGACCGGCCTCAGCGGCACCGGCTCCACCCTGCGCCGGCGCGAACTGCTGACCGACCTGTTCACCGCCGCCACCGCCGACGAACAGTCCTTCCTGCTGCGCCTGCTCACCGGCGAACTGCGCCAGGGCGCGCTGACCGCGATCGTCGTGGAAGCCCTGGCGAAGGCCACCGGCATCCCCATCGAGGTGGTGCGTCGAGCGCACATGCTGTCGGGACAGCTGCCCGCGACCGCCGTGGTCGCCGTCACCGGCGGCGCGGCGGCGCTGAGCGCGTTCCGGCTCGAGGTGGGCAGACCGGTCGCGCCGATGCTTGCCTCACCGGGTGGCTCCCTCGACGAGGCGCTGGCCGAACTCGGCCCGCGCGTGAGCGTGGAACACAAACTCGACGGCGCCCGCATCCAGGTACACCGCCAGGACGAGCAGGTGTGGATCTTCACCAGGACCCTGCGCGACATCACCGCCGGTGTGCCCGAGCTGGTGGAACTCGTGCGCGGGCTCGCCTGCACCAGCGTGGTTCTCGACGGGGAGACCCTCGCGCTCACCGACGCGGGCCGACCGCGCCCGTTCCAGGAGACGATGAGCCGCTTCGCCACCGTCGCCGACACCACCGAGCTGCTGCTGCACCCGTACTTCTTCGACTGCCTGCACCTGGACGGCCGTGACCTGCTCGACGAACCGCTGCACGCGCGCCGCACCGCGCTGGAGCTGGTGGCGGGCGAACACGCCATCCCCGCCCTCGTCGCGCCCGACGCGGAGGCCGCCGCCGAGTACTACGACGACGCGCTCGCCGTCGGCAACGAGGGCGTGATGATCAAATCGCTCGACGCGCCGTATGCCGCCGGCAGGCGCGGCAAGTCCTGGCAGAAGATAAAACCGGCGCACACCCTCGACCTGCTGGTGATCGGCGCCGAATGGGGCTACGGCCGCCGCACCGGCTTTCTGTCGAATCTGCACCTGGCCGCGCGCGATGAGGAGACCGGGGAACCGGTGATGGTCGGCAAGACGTTCAAGGGCCTCACCGACGAATTGCTGCGCTGGCAGACCGCCGAATTCCCGCGCTATCAAACCGGTACCGACGGGCACGCCGTATTCCTTCGCCCGGAACTCGTCGTCGAGATCGCCCTCGACGGTGTGCAGACGAGTACGCGATACCCCGGCGGCGTCGCGCTGCGATTCGCGCGGGTCGTGCGATATCGCCCGGACAAGGAGCCCGCGCAGGCCGACACCATCGCCACCGTGCGGGCTCTCGGCTGAACCCGGATCGGCATACGACACACTGTTCGGGTGAGCGCCGAACTAATGGTCCTGTTGATCGTCATCATCACAGCTCTCGTCTTCGACTTCACCAACGGCTTCCACGACGCGGCCAACGCGATGGCGACCTCGATCGCCACCGGCGCGCTGCGGCCGCGGGTGGCGGTGGCGCTGTCGGGCGTGCTGAACCTGATCGGCGCGTTCCTGTCGGTGGCGGTGGCGGCCACGGTCGCCAAGGGCATCGTGAAGCTGGACGCGGTGACCGGCCACGATCTGCTGGTGATCGTGTTCGCCGGGCTCGTCGGCGGCATTCTGTGGAATCTGCTGACCTGGCTGCTCGGGTTGCCGTCGAGTTCCTCGCACGCGCTGTTCGGCGGCATCATCGGCTCGACGATCGCCGCGCTCGGCTGGAGCGGCGTGATCTGGTCCTCGGATTCGGGCGGTGTGCTGGTCAAGATCGTGCTGCCCGCGCTGCTGGCGCCGGTGATCGCGGCGGGCGTCGCGGCCGTGGCCACTTTCCTCGTCTACCGCATCACCCGTGGCGTCGACCAGGACAAGACGACCCAGGGTTTCCGCTGGGGCCAGATCGGCTCGGCCTCGCTGGTCTCGCTCGCGCACGGCACCAACGACGCGCAGAAGACGATGGGCGTCATCTTTCTCGCGCTGGTCGCCCACGGTTCACTCGACAAGGACGACCACATGCCGCTGTGGGTGATGGCGGTCTGCGCGGTCGCGATCGCGCTGGGCACCTACCTGGGCGGCTGGCGGATCATCCGCACGATGGGCAAGGGCCTGGTCGAGATCGAGTCGCCGCAGGGCATGGCCGCCGAATCGACCTCGGCCGCGATCATCCTCACCTCGGCGCACTTCGGGCTGCCGCTGTCGACCACCCAGACCGCCACCGGCTCGATCCTCGGCACCGGCCTCGGCAAGGGCGCCGAGGTGCGCTGGGGTGTGATGGGCCGGATGGCCGTCGCCTGGCTGCTGACCCTGCCGATGGCGGGCATCGTCGGCGCGATCTGCTGGGCCATCGCCCACTTCATCGGCGGCCTGCCCGGCGTGCTGGTGGTGTTCGCGATCCTGATCAGCGGTTCGCTCGGCATCTACCTGTGGTCGCGGCGTGATCCGGTGGGGACCCACAATGTGAACGAGTGGCCCGGCGACGCGCCGCGGTCCTCGTCCGAACAGAACCACGCCGGTTAGAAGGGAGCGATCGTGCAATCCGTGATCACGAATCTGAGTTCACTGTGGGAAGTGGTGCTGGCCGCGCTCGTCTTCGGCGCCGGTGTGCCCGCCGTATTCGCGCTCGCGGTGCGCTGGTGGGCCAAAGCGGAAACGGTCGACGCCGACGGCCGCGTGCACCGGAATTATCCGGCGCTCACCGGGGCGCTGCTGTGCCTGACTCTCATCATCGTGGTGGTGATCACCGGAATCCTGTTCACCGCCAAGGCATTCATCGCACACCAGTTCGGCATCCAGCTGTTCGGCCAATCATGAGCGAGGAACCGATGACCGATCCGTCACCCACGCCGGCCGTACGCCGCAATCTGCTCGCGCGCGTTCTCGGCTGGTTGCGCGCGGGATATCCGCAGGGCATTCCGCAGTCCGACTATGTCGCGTTGTACGCGGTGCTGCACCGCCATCTCACCGAGTACGAGGTGCGCGCGATCGGCGCGAAGCTGATCGAGGCCAATCCCGAGCGGGAAGCGATCAGCGAGGCCGAGATCGAAGCGGCCATCGCGGATTTCGCCAAGGAGCAGCCCGCGCCCGCCGATGTCGCGCGCGTCGCCTCGCATCTGGCCGCGGGCGGCTGGCCATTGGCGCAACCGCTCGATGACGGTGAGCTTTAACAGTTTTCGATTCCCCGGGCTGTGCCGCGTTCGCGCGCTAGCATGCACGGGTGGTTCGGCGTGCGCAAGAAACCGATAGTGGTCGCAATTATGGTGGATTATCACGACAGCAGCGAGTAGCGCTGCGGCGTAATCGATTGACCGACGCCGCGCTGGAACTATTCGGTACCCAGGGTTATTCGGCGACGTCGATCGAGCGCTTGTGCGCGACGGCGAATGTGTCCACTCGCAGTTTCTACGAGGACGTCGGCAGCCGCGAGGCGCTGTTGATCGCCCTGGTCGACCGGTTGAACACGGCCGCGCTGCGCCGCGTCGACGAGGCGCTGGCTCGTACCGGCGAAGATCCGCTGGTGGTGCGCGTGGTGGAGAGTTTCCGCGCGTTCCTCGCGGTGACCTGCCGTGATCGCCGAGCCGCTCGCGTGTTCTACGTCGAGGTGGTCGGGGTGAGCCCGGCGGTCGAGGAATGGCGGCGCGCGCAACGGCGCTCGGTGTCCGGACTGCTCACCAGGGAAGCGCAGCGCGCCGCCGAACGCGGCGAAGCCGAATCGCGCAGCGTGCATCTGTTCACCCTCGCGTTGATCGGCGCGGTGAATTCTCTCGCGCAGGAGATGGTGCACGCCACCGTGCCGGGCGACGCGATTTCGGTCGACGAGATCTGTGACGAGATCGCCTATTTCATCCGATCGGGGCTCTCGGTCCGGCCGAGCGCGCTGCCCACCTGAGCTACTAAAACCGGTCGGCATCCTATGTATGCCTCCCGTTTTTCGGGTTCAGGGGGAAATCAGATTCCCATGCCCTGGGCCAGCAGCGGCCAGGACTCGTGCAGGGCCTGCTCCCAGTACGGCCAGTAGTGGGTGCCCATCGGGGTGAACTGGTAGGTCGCGGGGATGCCCAGCGAGTCCAGCTTGGCCTTCAGGTTCTGGCTGCAGGCGTTGGTCGCGGCCTCGATGCCGACACCGAGACCCAGGTTCACCACACCCATCGGGCCGGGCGAGCCGTTGAGGTAGTAGGCCACGTCGGCGTTGGTGGGCATACCGCTACCGCTGGAGATGTAGAGGTTGGTGCCGCGCAGCTTCTCGGCGTTGATGACCGGGTCGTTCTCGACCCAGGCCGGGTCGTTGTCGGCGCCGTACATGTTGGCGGTCTTGCCGCCGGCCCAGGTCTCGACGGAGAACTTGACGGCCTGCTTGCCCATCGGGTCGGCGATCTGCGCGCAACCGGAGTAAGCCGCGACGGACTTGAACAGGCCCGGCTTGGCCTCGGCCAGCTGCAGCACCGAGGTGCCGGAGGTGGACAGACCGGCCAGCGAGTTCAGGCCGGTCGAGCCGAGGGTGGCGTCGAGCAGCGGCGGCAGCTCCTGGGTGAAGAAGGTGGTCCACTTGTTCAGGCCGAGGCGCGGGTCCTCCTGCTTCCAGTCGGTGTAGTAGCTACCGCGGCCACCGATCGGCTGGATGACATTGACCTGCTTGTCGGCCAGGAAGCCGAGCGCGTTGGTCTGCGCGGCCCAGCTCGCGGAGCCTTCGCCCGCGTCCAGGCCGTTGAGCATGTAGAAGTTCGGTGCCGGCTTGGACTCGTCGACCGGACGCTGCACGTCGATCGTGATGTCCTTCTTCATCGCCGCCGAGTACACCTTCAGATGCCAGGTGCGTCCGTCCTTGACGACTGATGTCACCGACGAGGACTTCTCGGGTTCGGCCGAGGCGGCGCCGCCACCGGCGATCACCGCCACGGACATCGCGGCGGTCAGAGCCACGGCGGTGGTTCGCAGGGCGGCCACGGTACGTAGTGCAGAGAGCTTCATCGAACAGTCGGTTCCAGTCCACGGGCCCATCGCGGACCCGTCATCGCATGCTTCCCCCCGCAGGCCGAGCCGTGCTCGGCGCGACGGGGCTGTCAGATACCTGTCGACACTCTATGTCCTCTCGCGCGACCGAATCGTTACCGGCTCGCGAATCGAGAGTGTCGAGTGTGACTAGATCGCCATGCCCACGGTGGCCGACCCGAAGTCCCGGCGCGCGGACAGGCGCAGGCCCGCGCGCGAGGCCAGGAAGTCGGCGGTGACGAAGACAGCGGTCTCGGCCGGGGTACGCGGGCCGGACTCGAGCCCGGCGGGCACGTGCAGGCGGGCCAGCGTCGGCTCGTCGAAGCCGCCGGCGCGCAGGTCGTCGAGGCGGCGGGCCTGGTCGGCGGGGGAGCCGAGCGCGGCCAGGTAGCCCAGTTCCGGCAACCGCAGGGCGACGGTGAGCAGGGGGATCTCGAAGCGCGGCTCGTTGGCCAGCACCACGATGCCGGTGCTGCTGTCGACCTCGCCCGCGGCCGAGAGCGTGTTGAGGTAGCGGTGCGGCCAGTCGACGACGACCTCGGCCCCGGGGAACGACCCCGGGTCGGCGAATTCGGGCCGCGAATCGCAGATGCTGACCCGGTAGCCGATCATCCTGGCCTGCGCGGCGAGGGTGGCGGCGTAGGCGTTCGCGCCGAAGATGATCAGCCGCGGCGGCGGGCAGTAGGAGGCGACGAACAGATCCGATTCGGGCAGGGCGACGAGTTCGGTGGCGTGCTTGCGATCGGTGACCAGATGCTGACCGATCACATCGGGATCCTGATTCCACACGACCGTGAATACGGTGACCCGGCGATGGGCCTGGATATCGGCGGCGATGGCGGGGAATTCGGGAAAATCGCGGCAGGAGAACGGCTCGACGAAGATATCGACGAGTTCGCCTTCGTCGGATCCCGATTCCATTCCGGTGATCAGGCTGTAGCGACGTAGTTGCCGGATCCCGGTTTGCGCGGCTTCCATAGCGGCCGCGTACACGGTCTCCTCGAGCCGCCCCGACGCGATCGATCCGAAGACTCCGCCGTTGGGGGTGACCAGCATCCCCGATCCGATCGGCAGCGCGTTCGTGCCGATGGTACGGACCACGGTGGCGAGGCCGCCGGTACGGCCCGAATGCCACACTCGCAGAAGGTCATCGACGATATCGCGCATATCTCAAACTCCGATCACCGTGCGCCGTCTTCCGGGAAATCGCGATCGGTCCCTGTCGCCAAGTCGGCGCACGTGACGCACACCATATCCTGTCTCCCGCCCAAATAGGAACCGGCACCGGCATCCCCGCCGACAACAGCGGAAATGGCTTTCCAGTGCTTGTTCTCGATCACAACGGGGTGGCCAGGTGTGTCGAGAAACACAGCGCGGGCGAGGCCGCTCTCGCTCGCCACGGCCGCGCCGAGTACCCGGGCGACGACTTCGGCGCCGATATCGGGAACGTCGACGGGCAGGAACGCCACATAGCGGGTGCCCGCCTCGGCGGCCGCGCGCAGCCCGGCGCGCACTGTCGCCGACAGCCCGGTGGCCCAGTCCGCGACCCACCGCCACTCGGTGCCCGGCGGCAGCGCCACCGTCGCCGGATCGGGGCCCGTCGCGCCGAGCAGCACGATCACCGGGGCGCAGCCGCCGGCGCGCAGGGCGGTGATCGCCGCGCGCAGCCAGGCGCCGTCCGCGGCGAGTGCCTTGGGTTTGCCGAACCGCGTGCCCGCGCCCGCCGCCAGGACGATGCCCGTGCACGAGGCGTGCGCGGGCGGCGATTCGATCGGGGGCATGGCGACGACGCTAATCAGCGCATATTGCCGCTCGATTACGGCAGGGGAGCGCGAGGGCGACGACACGCCGACGTGACCGAGCACACACGCTGGCGGCGTCTCGGTGATGGGGAGATGCTGGATCGATGACGAGCGAAGCGACCGGCCTCGCGGACTTCAACGACGTGCCCGCCGAGGCCGCTGAGGCGGCATTGCTTACCTGTTGCTCCGCGCCACGCTGGGCGCGGGCGGTCGCCGCCGCGCGTCCGTACGACAGCGTGGACGCCCTGCTGGCCGCCGCCGACGCGGCGCTGGCCGCGCTCGACGATGCCGAGCTCGACGAGGCGCTGGCCGGGCATCCGCGGATCGGGGACCGGCCGACCTCGGCGGCCTCGGCGCGCGAGCAGTCCGGGGTTTCCGGTGCCGCGGTGTTCGCCGCGCTGGCCGAGGGCAATCGCGCCTATGAGGAGAAGTTCGGCCATCTCTACCTGGTCTGCGCGGCAGGACGCGACGGCGAGGAGCTGCTCGCCGTCCTGCGCGCGCGGCTGGACAACGATCCGACGACCGAAAGGCAGGTCA
Organism: Nocardia neocaledoniensis; assembly: GCF_029868625.1. Classification (GTDB taxonomy): domain Bacteria; phylum Actinomycetota; class Actinomycetes; order Mycobacteriales; family Mycobacteriaceae; genus Nocardia; species Nocardia neocaledoniensis_A. The sequence continues at coordinate 12,673 of NZ_JARWOJ010000391.1, forward strand.
TGCGCACCGAATTGGCGAAGATCAACCGACTGCGGCTCACCCGGCTGGTGACGCCGTGACCAGCCTGAGCACGCATGTCCTCGACGCGGTGCGCGGCGTACCCGCCGCAGGCGTCGCCGTCTGGCTGACGCGCGGTGAACAGCGCCTCACCGAGGCGCTCACCGACGCCGACGGCCGGGTGAAGGAACTCGCCGCCGGCCTGAATCCCGGCGACTACCGCCTGTTCTTCGACACCGGCGGCTATTTCGCGGCGCAGGGTGTGGAGACCTTCTATCCCGAAATCTGCGTCACGTTCACGGTGGGTGAGCAGCCGCATCTGCATGTGCCGCTGCTGTTGTCGCCGTTCGCCTATTCCACCTACCGAGGAAGCTGAGGACACCGATGGCATTGAGTGGCCCGATCGTGTTGACCGACAACCGCTATGGCAAGGCCGAGAACCGTGTTGTGCGCTTCTACCGGGAGAACGCGCGGCACGAGATCCGGGACGTGAATGTCTCCACCACTCTGCGTGGTGATTTCGCGGCAGCGTATACCGAGGGTGATCAGCGTCACGTCCTGCCCACCGATACGCAGAAGAACACGGCGTTCGTGTTCGCCAAGCGGCCGGGGCTCGACACGATCGAGGATTACGCGATCGCGCTGGCCACGCATTTCGTCGACACGGTCGAGCCGGTCTCGAGCGCACGGGTCGACGTGGAATCGTTCGGCTGGCAGCGGGTGCCGATCAACGGCTCCGAGCACGACCACACCTGGAAACGGCAGGGCCCCGAGGTGCGCACCGCGGCGGTGACGGTGGCGGGTCACCAGACCTGGGTGGTCGGCGGGATCAAGGATCTGGTGGTGCTCAAGTCAACCGGTTCGGAATTCGCCGACTTCCTGACCGACGACTACACGACCCTCGCCCCGACGCGCGATCGCGTACTGGCGACGGCACTCGACGTGCGGTGGCGGTTCGCCGAGATCGCCGGCTTCGATTGGGACGAGGTGTACGCGGGCATCGAGGCCACGCTGCTCGAGCTGTTCGCCACCACCTACTCCAAGGCGCTGCAACAGACCCTGTACGCCATGGGAACCGCTGTGCTGGAACGTTTCCCGATGCTCGCCGAGATCCGCCTCGCGGCGCCGAACAAACATCACTTCGACTACGACCTCGCCAGGTTCGGCGTCGAAAACAACGGTGAGGTGTTCTGGGCGGCCGACCGCCCCTACGGGTCCATCCACGCGACCTTGCAGCGCGCGGACGCACCGGAAGCGGGGCCCGCATGGCTGCCGTGAGCGCGCCGGATCTGCTGATCGACGGGTGCGCGGTGGTGACCGTCGACGGCGCCGGGACCGAATACCGAACCGGTTGGGTGTCGTTGCGGGGCAACAGGATCGACGCGCTCGGCGCGGGCCGGGCGCCCGACTTCGGGCCGGAGGTGGCGCGCATCGATGGGCGCGGCTGCCTGCTCACCCCGGGGCTGGTGAACACCCACCATCACCTCTATCAGTGGATCACCCGGGGCCTCGCCGCGGACAGCACCCTGTTCGAGTGGCTGCGGACGCTGTACCCGGTGTGGGCGCGGATCGACGAGAAGTCCGTGCGGGTGGCGGCGACCGGGGCGCTGGTCTCGCTGGCCCGCAGCGGCTGCACGACCTCGTCGGATCACCACTACGTCTTCCCGCGCGGCGGCGGTGACCTGCTGGCCGCCGAGATCGGCGCGGCCGCGACGGTGGGGCTGCGGTTCCATCCGGCGCGCGGCTCGATGGATCTCGGCCAGAGCCAGGGCGGGTTGCCGCCCGACGAGGTGGTCGAGTCGATCGACGACATCCTCGCCGCGAGCACCGCCGCGATCGAGCAGTGGCACGATCCGTCGTTCGACGCGATGGTGCGGATCGCCCTGGCGCCGTGCTCGCCGTTCTCGGTGACAGGTGATCTGATGCGTGAATCCGCGGCGCTGGCCAGGTCGGCGGGGGTGCGGCTGCACACCCATCTGGCCGAGACCGTCGACGAGGAGGAGTTCTGCCGGGAAAAATTCGGCAGTACCCCCGCGCAGTACATGGAACGGCTCGGCTGGGTGGGCGCCGACGTCTGGTTCGCCCACGCCGTGCACCTCGACGATCCCGCGATCGCCACCATGGCGCGCACCGGCACCGGGGTCGCGCACTGCCCGACCTCCAACGGCAGGTTGGGCGCCGGGATCGCGCGGACCGCCGATCTGGTGGCGGCCGGGGTGCCGGTCGGCCTCGGCGTCGACGGTGCCGCGAGCAACGAGTCGAGTTCGATGCTCGAGGAACCGCGCAACGCCCTGCTCTACGCCAGGGCGGTCGGCGGCCCGGACGCGATGACGGTGCGCACCGCATTGGAACTGGCCACCATGGGCGGTGCGCGGGTGCTCGGCCGGGAGACCGAAATCGGCTCGATCGAGCCGGGCAAACTGGCCGACCTCGCCCTGTGGCGGCTCGACACCCCCGCGCACGCCGGAATCGACGACCCGGTGGTCGCACTGGTACTCGGCTCCGCGCCGCCACTGGCCGCGCTGCTGGTGAACGGCCGCGAGGTGCTGCGCGACGGTGTGATGACGACGGTCGACGAGGAATCGGTGGGCGCCGATGTCGCCCAGGCGCAGGCCACGCTGGTCGCGGGAGCGTGAGCGCGCGACGGCGTGGGGTCGCCGGTCTCGATGAGTGAGTCGTTGGGCGTGGACCGCGCGCGCTCCGTTTGCGCACGGCCGTGCCGTCAGCCGGGCGTCGGTCGGCCAGTGCCCACGCGCGTGTCCGGGTGCGGGCCGCGCGGTGCGGTGCTGAGCTGCGGAGATGGCGCGGTCGGCGCACACTGGATGGCGGTACACCGGGTTAACCGCCCCGCAATCGACGGCGGGTGTCGCGCAACATCGTGGCAACTCACGGCCCCTACTGTGGCTGGTGAGGTAAGCGAGGTGAACATGGATCTCGAGACAGTCCGGGAGGTGGTTCTGGCCCGCGACCGCGCCGATCTGGCGCAGCTCGGCGCGGGCAGCGCCGTCCTGGCGGGCGGGACCTTCCTGTTCTCCGAGCCGCACGACCACCTCGACCGGCTGATCGACATCACCACCCTCGGCTGGACGCCGATGGTGGAACAACCCGAGGGTCTCGAGATCGCCGCGACCTGCACCCTCGCCGAACTCGCGGGCGCCGCGCCGGGCCGGGAACTCGGCTCGGCGGTCCTGTGCCCGGAGTGGCCCGGCACGGCGCTGTTCGCGCAGGCGTGCCGCGCCCTGCTGGCCTCGCACAAGATCTGGCGCACCGCGACCGTCGGCGGGAATGTGTGTCTGTCGCTGCCCGCGGGCGCGGTACTCGGCGCACTCGTCGCCCTGGACGCGACGATGGTGATCTGGCCGCGCGGCGGGGCGGAGCGCCGAATCCCGCTGCGTGACTTCGTGACCGGCCCTGGGGAGAACATCCTCGCGACCGGCGCCGTGGTGCGGTCGTTCCTGGTTCCGACATCGAGCCTGGTGGCGCGCACCAGTTTCCGCAAGATCGCCCTGGCGCCCCTCGGACGTTCCGGCGCGGTCGTGATGGGTCGCCGCACGGCCGACGGCCGCTGCGCGATCACGGTGACGGCCGCGACCGTGCGGCCTGTCGTCCTCGAATTCGACCGCACACCTACCGAATTCGAGGTTGCCGCCGCGCTGTCCGAGCTTGACCCGGACGTGTGGTTCGACGACCCGCACGGTGCGCCGGACTGGCGTGCCCACGTGACCGGACTATTGGCCGCCGAGGTGGCCGCGGAACTCGGCGGGCCGAGATGACTTCGAGCACGCGCGTCAGGGGCGGTCCGGGCGGATATCCGCGGCTCACGTTCGCCGATGCCGCTGTGGCAGGGCACCGACCTGCGCGGACCGGGAGACGAAGGTCGTCGCTGGTGAATCCGGTCGCTCTCGGCGGCGGCGATACGCGCCTCGGCGCCGCGCCGGATGCGGAGATCGGGGCGGGCGCGCTGGTAACGACGACGAGGCCGGGAGGTGGTTCATGAGGCTGGAGGTCGACGGACGCGCGGTCGAGGTGACCGCGCGTCCCGGACAGTGCCTGCGCACCCTGCTGCGGGAGGCGGGTGAGCTCGCGGTCAAGAAGGGCTGCGATTCCGGGGATTGCGGCGCGTGCTCGGTCCTGCTCGACGGTGCACCGGTCCACTCCTGCCTGATCCCTGCCCACCGCGCCGACGGGCACACGGTGACGACCGCGGCCGGTGTCGGTGCTGCCGACGGCCCGAATCCGGTCCAGCGCGGCTTCCTCGAACACGCCGGCTTCCAATGTGGTTTCTGCACAGCGGGAATGGTCGTCACCGCGACGGGACTGGCGACGGCACGCTCGATAGCCGAGGGTGCCGGCTCGGCCACCCCGACGACCGGTGCCGATGGCGATTGCCTGACTGCCCACAGTGCCAGTGGCGAGAGCCACGGCTTGCCGGTGGCGGCATCGGCTGTCGCCGACAGCGAGTTCGCCGAGCTGCTGAAGGGAAACCTCTGCCGCTGCACCGGCTACCGAGCCATCGCCGATTCCTGTGCATCCCTGTGGACAACTTCGGCGTCCCCGGGCGAGACCGGTCAGCCCACTCGGCCGGCGGTGCCCAGCGGACCCGCCGACCACGCGCACTCCGCGCCGGATCCGTCGGCGGGTGCAGGATCGCCTCCCGCGGAGCCTGGCTGTCCCGGGGACGCCCACACTGTCGCCTCGCCGGAACCAGCGAGCGGCACGGCCGGTCGCCCCGCTCGGGCGCAGTCGATCGTCGACTCGGACCCGGCAGTGCCTGGTCCACGCCCGCCTCAGCTGGGTTCGGGCGCCGCTACGGCGGGCCACTCGGAACCTGGCTTGGATTCGGCCGATGCCGCCGATCGCCGGGGTACGCCCGCGTCGGTTGCTTCGCCGAGCGCGGATGAGTCCTCGGTCGCAGAAGGGCCGGGTGCCGGCTCGTACGCGGAGGGCGAGGTCGAGCGGACGACGGTATCGGTGGGGGATGGGCCCGAGGTCGGGGCGACCGCAGTGGCGGCGGTCGCCGCGAGGGTCGGGGCGGGGCACGGAGTCGGGCAGGTGGGGGACGGGGTGCGTGCTCCCGCGGGGGCCCGGATCGTGCGGGGCGCCGAGCCGTTCACGCTCGACGTCGTTCCCGGAGCGGGGGAACAGGACCCGCCGGTGGCGCCGTGGCATCTGGCGGTGTTGGCGAGTCCGCATCCACACGCGCGCATCGTGTCCATCGATACCGCTGCGGCACAGGATGTCCCGGGCGTACGTGCCGTCTTCACCCATGCCGACGCGCCGGCCGCAGCCTTCTCGACCGCCCGTCACGAGCTGCGGGAAGACGACCCGGACGACACCGTCGTCCTCGATCGGACGGTGCGATTCGCCGGACAGCGGGTGGCCGCCGTCGTCGGCGACACCATCGGCGCCGCGCGCGCCGGAGTGCGCGCCCTGCGGGTCGAATACGAGGTATTGCCAGCCATTTTCGATCCGGCGGAGGCGCTCACCGAGTCCGCCCCCAAGCTGCACGCGGACAAGCGTGCGGCTCGGATCGCCGATCCCGACCGCAACGTCGTAGCCGAGATCCACGGCGGTGTCGGCGAATTCGACGCGGCCGTCGCGGCTTCCGCCGAAGTGGTCCGCGGCGTGTGGCATTCGCCGCGCGTGCAGCACGTCCACCTGGAAACCCACGGCGGTGTCGGCTGGCTCGACGACGCGGGCAGGCTCGTCATCCGGTCGAGCACCCAGGTGCCGTTCCTCGTGCGCGACGAACTGTGTCACGTCTTCGGGCTGGCGCGCGACCGGGTGCGCGTGTTCGCCACCAGGGTGGGCGGCGGCTTCGGCGCGAAGCAGGAGATGCTGGCCGAGGACCTGATCGCGCTGGCGGTACTGCGGACCGGGCACCCGGTGCAGTACGAATTCACCCGCATCGACGAATTCACCTCGGCGACCTGCCGTCACCCCATGCGGGTCGAGGTCACCGCGGCCGCCGACGCGTCCGGCACGCTGACCGCGCTCGCCGTCGATGTGCTCGCCGACGCGGGCGCCTACGGCAATCACAGCGCGGGCGTGCTGTTCCATGCCGTCGGCGAATCGGTGGCCGTCTACCGCTGTGCGAACAAGCGGGTCGACGCGAAGGCGTTGTACACCAACAACATTCCCTCCGGCGCCTTCCGCGGGTACGGGCTCGGTCAGGTGATCTTCGGTGTCGAATCCGCCATCGACGAGCTGGCCCGCAGGCTCGGCATCGACCCGTTCGACTTCCGCCGCCGCAATGTCGTGGTGCCCGGGGACCGATTCACCGGCGCCGAGATCGACGAGAGCGACCTGACCTTCGGCAGCTACGGCCTCGACCAGTGCCTCGACACCGCCCAGCGGGCGCTGCGCCGGGGCAACGGCGTCACCGCGCCCGGGCCGGACTGGCGGGTCGGCGATGGCATGGCCGTCGCCATGATCGCGACCGTCCCGCCGCGCGGGCATCACGCCGACGCCACAGCCGCCCTGTGCGCCGACGGCATGTACGAGATCGGTGTCGGTACAGCGGAATTCGGCAACGGCACCACCACGGTCCACGCCCAGCTCGCGGCGACCGCGCTGGCGACGGCCGCCGACCGAATCAGGGTCAGGCAAGCCGACACCGATGTCGTCGGCCACGACACCGGCGCCTTCGGCTCCACCGGCACCATGGTCGCGGGCAAGGCGACCTACGCGGCCGCGCTGGAACTGCACGCCATGCTGCTGGCCAGGGCGGCCAAGGTCTCCGGCCACCCCGAACGCGACTGTGTGCTCGAGGACGCTGGGGTGCGCTGCGGCGCCGAGCTGATCACTCCGGCGCTGCTGCTCGCCGACGGCGAACTCCGCGCGCACGGCACCCACGCGGGCACCCCGAGGTCGGTGAGTTTCAATGTGCACGCGTTCCGGGTCGCGGTGCGGCCGAGCACCGGCGAGGTGCGGGTGCTGCAATCGGTGCAGGTGGCGGACGCGGGCACCGTCGTGAATCCGGTGCAGCTGCGCGGCCAGGTGGAGGGCGGGGTCGCCCAGGCCATCGGCACCGCGCTCTACGAGGACCTGCGCACCGAGCACGGCGTGGTGACCACCAGGACACTGCGTCACTACCACATCCCACAGGTCGCGGATCTGCCCCGCACCGAGGTCTATTTCGCCGAAACCACTGACGAGTTGGGCCCGCTGGGTGCCAAATCGATGAGTGAGTCCCCGTACAACCCGGTGGCACCGGCGCTGGCGAACGCGATCCGCGACGCCGTCGGCGCCCGCCCGGACCGATTGCCGATGACCGCCGATCGCGTATGGCGGCTCGTCCAGGAAGGAACCGCCGGGTGAACGCCCATCTTCCCGCGCACATCCACGCCCGCGTCGACGCGGTGCTCGACGCCGTCGACACCGAACTGCGGGCGCGCTATCCCGGCGCTGGCGAGCGGGTGCAGCCCGTGCACACCGCCTACGTGGCCGCCGACCGCGCCACCGCCGCCACTCCCGCCGACTGGGGCGCCACCGCCCTCGACCTGCTCGATCGGCACGCCGAGTTCCTCGCCGGCCTCGACGCGACCGGCTGCGCACCCGCGGTCCGGCGCAGGCTCACCGAGCAGCCGATCCAGGATCTGCGCATCGACTTCGAGGACGGCTACGGTTTCCGCGCCGACGACGAGGAGGACGCGGCGGCGATCGCGGCGGGCAAGGTACTGGCGGGCTGGGCGGGTCAGCCGGGCGCGCCGTCCTCGTTCGGCATCCGTATCAAGGGGCTCGCCGCGAACGAACGCAGGCGCGCACTGCGCACGCTCGACCTCGTGCTCGACGCGGCGGGCGGTGCCCCGGACGGATTCGTTTTCACGGTCCCGAAGATCCGTGCCGCCCAGCAGGTCTCGGCGATCGTCGACCTGTGTTCGGGGCTCGAGAGCGGCTACGGCCTGCCCGACCGGACCCTGCGCTTCGAACTCCAGATCGAGAGCCCGCAGGCGATCATCGCGCCCGACGGCACCGCGCCGATCGCCCGCATGATCCAGCTCGCCGATGGGCGTTGCAGCGCACTGCATTTCGGCACCTACGACTACACCGCCGCCTGCGGCATCGCCGCCACCGACCAGGCCCTCGACCACCCGGCCGCCGACCACGCCAAAGCGGTGATGCAGGTCGCGGCGGCGCAGACCGGGGTGTGGATCTGTGACGGCTCCACCCAGATCGTCCCCGACACGAACCCGGAAGGTGCCTTCGCCAACCACTATCGCCTGGTCGAGCGAGCCCTGCGCCGCGGCTACTACCAGGGCTGGGACATGCATCCCGGCCACCTGATCACCCGCTGGCTGGCCACTTACGACTTCTTCCGGACCGCCACCGAGGTGGCGGTGCCGCGCCTGGTGGCCTACCTGGACCGGCGTTCCGGCGGCGTGGTCGACGAACCGGCGACCGCGGAAGCGCTGGCCACCACCGTGCTGCGCGGCTTGCGCTGCGGCGCCGTCACCGAGGGCGAACTCGCCTCGAGCGCACTCGAACTCGATGTCCCCGTCCTCGAGGCACTGGCCGCGCGCAAGCCCACGCCGCCGGACGCGCGATGACCCACCGGGGAGTGCCAGGGCATCGGCAGGCCAATGCCATGCGGCTCGGTCGATGTCGCGACCGGATGACCGCGGCGCGACGCTGATCCGGGCGGACGCGCGGCGACAAGCGCAGGCAGTACCCCATGGCGGGCGCGGACCCGCAGCACCTTCAGGCATAGGAGGCAACGGTGACCACACACCTCGGCGGCGACTTCACGCTGCTCCCCGATCTCGCTGTTCGATCGCTCGGCGGCGCGGTGATCTGGGCAAACGACGAGTTCTTCGCGGAGAAGGAGAACCTGATCAAGCCGGGACCCTCCGAGTACCAGCCGGCGACCTTCGGGCACAAGGGCCAGGTCTACGACGGCTGGGAGACGCGCAGGCATCGCGGCAGGCCCGGTGACGACAGCGCCGTCGTGCGGCTCGGCGTGGCCGGCGTGATCAGGGGCGTCGTCGTCGACACCGCCTGGTTCAAGGGCAACTATCCGCCCGAGGTGTCGGTCGCGGCGCTGGCGATCGAGGGCTACCCGCCCGCCGAGGAGATAGCCGCGCGCACCGACTGGGTTACCTTGCTCGACCGGGTGAAGGTCGGTGGCGACAGCCGCAATCCGTTCACCGTGGACGACGAGAACCGGTGGACCCATGTGAAACTCACCATGCACCCCGACGGCGGCGTCGCCCGGTTGCGGGTGCACGGCGAGGGCCGCCCCGACCCCGCGCTGCTCGGCCTCGGCCCGGTCGACCTGGCCGCCCTGGAGAACGGCGCCCTCGTCCTCGACTGCTCCAACCGCTTCTACAGCTCACCCAATCAGCTGCTCTACCCCGGCCTGGCCAGGGTGATGGGTGACGGCTGGGAGACGGCGCGTCGCCGCGACGACGGAAACGATTGGGTTCGTATCAAATTGGCCGGTCCGGGTTCGATCCGATTGGCCGAGGTCGACACCTCCTGCTTCCTCGGCAACAGCCCCGGCGCCGCCTCGCTCACCGGATTCACCAGCGACGGAACCGAAGTCGAGCTCTTGCCGCGGACCGATCTGCTGCCCGACACGAGGCACCGATTCGCCCTGAACCCTGCCGCCGCATCGGTCGAAGAGGTTCGGCTCGACATCTACCCCGACGGTGGCCTGGCCCGTTTGCGCCTCTACGGGGAGCTGCGGTGAACCGGGCATCGCGCGGCGATCGGGTGGATGTCGGCGGTCGGGCGACCGGAGCGCACGATATCCGCGACTTCGTCGGATACGGGCCGAATCCCCCCGACCCGCAGTGGCCCGGCGACGCGCGCGTCGCCGTGCAGTTCGTGCTGAATTACGAAGAGGGCGGGGAGAACAACGTCCTGGACGGGTCACCGCACTCGGAGACGTTCCTGTCCGAGATCACCCCCGCCGAGGCGTTCCCGAACCGGCACATGAGCATGGAATCGCTCTACGAGTACGGTTCCCGCGCCGGACTGTGGCGGGTGTTGCGCGCCTTCGAACGCCGCGATCTGCCGCTCACCATCTTCGCGGTCGCCCAGGCGATGCAGCGCAATCCCGAAGCGGTGGCGGCCTTTTCCGAACTCGGGCACGAGATCGCCAGCCACGGGCTGCGGTGGAAGTCCTACCAGCTCACCGACCGTGAGACCGAACGCGCCGACATGGCCGAGGCCGTCCGCGTCCTCACCGAGCTCACCGGGGCCGCCCCGCTGGGCTGGTACACCGGCCGCGATTCACCGAACACCCGCGAATTGGTCGTCGAACACGGCGGTTTCGTCTACGACTCCGATTCCTACGCCGACGACCTGCCGTACTGGACCGAAGTGCACGGCCGGCCCCACCTGGTCGTCCCGTACACCCTCGACACCAACGACATGCGCTTCGCCTCACCCGCCGGCTTCCCCAGCGGCGAACAGTTCTTCGCCCACCTCCGCGACGCCTTCGACGTCCTCTACCGCGAAGGCGCCGAAGGCAACCCGAAGATGCTCTCCATCGGCCTGCACTGCCGCCTCGCCGGCCGCCCCGCCCGCACCGCCGCCCTGGAACGCTTCCTCGACCACGTCCAAACCCACGACGGCGTCTGGATCACCCGCCGCATAGACATCGCCGAACACTGGCGAAAGCTCCACCCACCCCAGCTATGAACCAGGACCGGGCCCCCCCCCCCCCGGCGGGGCCGGGGGGTGGGGGGCGGGCCCCCCCCCCCGGGGGGCGGCGGGGGGGGGGTGGGGGAGCCACGCCCCCGCCGCGGGGGGGGGGGGGGGGGGGGGGGGGGGGTG
>NZ_JARWOJ010000392.1 GCF_029868625.1 Nocardia neocaledoniensis
CAGCGTCAAGGCCCTCGACGACGTCGCGTTTCTGCTGAGCGTCGCGAAGTAGGACGGGTCACTCGGTCGCTGACACGCCCGGCGCGCCCCGCCCCGGGGGGGGGGGCGGGCGACACAGGGAGCCCATGGGGGGGCACACCCCGGCCGCGGTCCACCCCCCCCCCCCCCCCACCGGGGCGCGGCGCGCCGGGCGTGTCAGCGACCGAGTGACCCGTCCTACTTCGCGACGCTCAGCAGAAACGCGACGTCGTCGAGGGCCTTGACGCTGTGCCGGGCGCGCGGCACCACGATGAGATCGCCCGCCGAACCCTTCCACTCGTCGGTGCCCGCGATCAGCACCAGGGTGCCGCTGAGGACCTGGATCGTGGCGTCGCCGTTGTTGTCGTGCTCGGCCAGGCTCTGACCCTCGGTGAGCGCGACGACGGTCTGGCGCAGCGCATGGGTGTGGCCGCCGATCACGGTCTGCGAACTCCGGCCGCTCGTGGAGGTGGCCGCCAGCTTGAGCTGTTGGCGGGCCACCGCGGTCAGCGATTTCTTGTCCATGACATCGCGCCTTTCGCAGGCTTCTCGCGGGGCTGGTATCGGTGAGTATGCCCGAGACCACGCCCGCGGTCGGGCGTTTTGCCCCGACCGTTAGCCAGGCGTTGTCAGGCCCTGACGTAGCGGCGAATGCGGTAGCGGAGGCCGGTTTTCGACTCGCGCCACGGCGTGTCGTCCGCCTGCCACTCCGGCCCGATCGGCGGTGCGAACGCGTCGCCCGCGACTGTCGTGTCGACCTCGGTGACCAGCAGCGTTGTCGCCAGCGGCAGGGCCTCGCGGTAGATCTGACCGCCCCCGGCGACCCAGACGTCGACCCCGCCCGCGATGTCGAGCGCGTCGGGCAGCGAGGCGGCACGCTCGGCGCCCTCGGCCGACCAATCAGGCTGACGGGTGACCACGATGTTGCGGCGGCCGACCAGCGGCCGGAACGACGCGGGCAGCGAATCCCAGGTGCGCCTGCCCATGATCACCGGGTGGCCCATGGTCGTCGCCTTGAAGTTGGCCATGTCCTCGGGAACGCGCCAGGGGATCGTGTTGTCGACCCCGATGACCCCGTTCGCGGCCTGCGCCCAGATCAGGCCGATCTCGCGGCTCACACCGCCACCGGCGCCTTGATGGCCGGGTGGTGCCGGTAGCCGCTGATCTCGACGTCGTCGTAGACGTAGTCGAACAGGCTCGTCGCCGGGCGCAGGTGCATCGTCGGGAACGGGTACGGCTCGCGGCTCAGCTGCTCGCGCACCTGGTCGACGTGGTTGTCGTAGATGTGCACGTCGCCGCCGGTCCAGATGAACTCGCCCGGTTCCAGCTCGGTCTGCTGGGCCACCATCAGGGTGAGCAGCGCGTAGCTGGCGATGTTGAACGGCACGCCGAGGAACAGGTCGGCGCTGCGCTGGTAGAGCTGGCAGGAGAGTTTGCCGTCGGCCACGTAGAACTGGAAGAAGGCGTGGCACGGGGCGAGCGCCATCTTGTCCAGGTCGGCCACGTTCCAGGCCGAGACGATCATCCGCCGCGAATCCGGGTCGGTGCGCAGGGTGTGCAGGACCTGGGCGATCTGGTCGACATGGGTGCCGTCGGGGGTCGGCCAGGAGCGCCACTGCACGCCGTAGACCGGGCCGAGCTCACCGTGCTGATCGGCCCACTCGTCCCAGATGGTGACGCCGTGCTCGCGCAACCAGGACACATTCGAGTCGCCGCGCAGGAACCACAGCAGCTCGTAGACGATGGATTTGAGATGGACCCGCTTGGTGGTGATCAGCGGGAAGCTCTCGGCCAGGTCGTAGCGCAGTTGATGACCGAAGATGCTGCGGGTTCCGGTGCCGGTGCGATCGGCTTTGGGCGTGCCGCGCTCGAGCACGGCCCGGAGCAGATCCTCGTACTGCGTATCAGGGGTGGCCACGCCTGGCGATTCTACGGTGCACGGCACCTGGCAAGCTCTCCGCGTATGCGCAAGCTCTACGTGATCGGCATCGGTGCGGGCGATCCCGACCAGGTGACGATGCAGGCCGTCAAGGCCATGCGACAGGCCGACGCCTTCTTCGTCATCGGCAAGGGTGACGAGAAGCGGGAACTGGTCGATGTGCGCACCGCGATCCTGGCCGAGCACGTCGAGGGGCCGCACCGCGTCATCGAGATCGTCGATCCGCCCCGCGAGCGCACCCCCGACGACTACGCGGGTGTGGTGCGGGACTGGCACGAGCGCCGCGCCGAACTGCTCGGCGCCGCTTTCGACCAGGTCGAGGGGATCGGCGCGATCCTGGTGTGGGGTGATCCGGCGCTCTACGACAGCACCCTGCGGATGGTCGAGCTGGTGCTCGCGGGCGGTCGCGAGTTCGACTACGAGGTGATTCCGGGCGTCACCAGCGTCGCCGCGCTGGCCGCCCGGCACCGTATGGTGCTGCACCGGATCGGCGAGCCGGTGCATGTCACGACCGGGCGCAGGCTGCGCGAGGAGGGGCTCGGCGCCGGCTCGACGGTGGTGATGCTCGACGGCGACTGCGCGTTCACCGACATCCCCGCCGACGACGTGCACATCTGGTGGGGCGCCTATCTCGGCATGCCCGACGAGACCCTGATCGAGGGTCCGCTCGCCGAGGTGGCGCGGCGCATCGTCGCCCGCCGCGCGGAGCTGCGGGCCGCCAAGGGCTGGATCATGGACGTCTACCTGCTGCGTCGACGCTAAACTGGGCACCGTGCCCGAGCTACCCGAGGTAGAGGCGCTGGCGCAGTTCCTGCGGGATCACGCGGTCGGTGCGGTGGTGGGGCGAGTCGACGTGGCCGCGTTGAGCGCGGTGAAGACGTTCGACCCGCCGGTCACGGCGCTGTCCGGCCGCGATGTCACCGGCGCGGCGCGCTGGGGCAAGTTCCTCGGGATGGACTGCGGCGGGCTGTGGTTGATCACGCATCTGTCCCGTGGCGGCTGGTTGCGCTGGGTCGACGAGCCGAATCCGTTGCCGCCCAAGCCGGGTGGCAAGTCGCCGCTGGCGCTGCGGGTGCACTTCTTCACCCCCGAGGGCGCGACGCCCGCGATCGATCTGACCGAGGCGGGGACCAAGAAACGGCTGGCGGTGTACGTCGTCGACGACCCGAAGCTGGTGCCGGGCATCGCCCGGCTCGGACCGGACGCGCTGGCCGTGACCGAGGACGAGTTCGCGGCGCTGTTGCGGGGCACCTCGCAGCGGATCAAGACCGCCATCGTCGATCAGACGCTGCTCGCGGGCATCGGCAACGCCTACTCCGACGAGATACTGCACACCGCCAAGATCTCCCCGTTCGCCAATACGAAAACCATGTCGGCGGAGACGGTTTCGCGGTTGTACGGCGCGATGCGCGAGGTCCTGCTCGACGCGGTCGAGCGCTCCGTCGGCCAGGACGCGGCCCGGCTCAAGGGCGAGAAGCGTTCCGGTATGCGGGTGCACGCGCGGACCGGGCAGAAGTGCCCGGTCTGCGGTGACATCGTGCGCGAGGTGTCCTACGCCGAGCGCTCGTTCCAGTACTGCCCCACCTGCCAGACCGGCGGTAAGATCCTCGCCGACCGGCGCATGTCGCGGCTGCTCAAGTAGCGGACTTCTCGCGCCAGGCCTCCAGCAGCCGCAGCCAGAACTCGCTGACGGCGGGAAACGCCGGGACGGCGTGCCACAGCGTGTCCAGCGGCACCCGGCCGACCACCGCGATGGTCGCCGCGTGCAACTGCTCACCCATGTCGGGGCCGACGAAGGTCGCGCCGAGCAGCCGGTTCTCGGCGATGTCGACGACGAGTTTCGCGTGCCCGGTGAAATCGTCGCGCGACAGCGCCGATCCGGCCACGGCGATATCGAGTTCGACGGTGTCGACGGCACAGCCCGCGGCCCGCGCGTCGTGTTCGGTGAGCCCGATCGACGCGTGCTCCGGCGAGGTGTAGACGACCTGCGGGACCTGCTGGTGATCGGCGCTCGCGGTGAAGCGGGAGCCGTCGAGCGGCCGCCCCTCGGCCCTGGCGGCGATCACGTCGCCGCAGACCCGCGCCTGGTATTTGCCCATGTGGGTCAGTGCCACCCGGTGATTCACGTCGCCGACGGCGTAGAGCCATTCCCCGGGGACGTCGCGGACGGTCAGCTGGTCGTCGACCTCAACATAGCCGGGCGGCAGGCCGACCGCGTCCAGGCCGAGGTGCTCGGTGGCGGGCGCACGGCCGGTGGCGACGATCAGCTCGTCGACCTCGAGTTCGCCGTCGTCGAGCACGAGGGTGACCGGTCCGCCGTGGAGGCGGCCGACCCCGGTGTCCCGCGGATCGCGCCGGGAGACCAGGTGCGGTTCGGTGTGCAGCCGCACGGTGACGACGCCGGTGTCGCGCAGCCCGGCCAGCACCATGTCGGAGGCGAAGCGCTCGGCGCGCGGCAGCAGGCGGTCGCCACGGACCAGCATGGTCACCTCGGCGGCGCCGAGTTCGGCCAGCCAGGTGGCGGTCTCGCAGGCGACCACGCCGCCGCCGATGATGGCGACGCGGCGGGGGACCACGGTCAGGTTGGTGGCGTCACGCGAGGTCCACGGCAGGGCCTCGCGGACGCCGGGGATGTCGGGGATGACGGCGGTGGTGCCGGTGGCGAGCACGACCGCGTGCCTGGCCCGCAGCACGCGCACGCCGTCGTCGGTGGCGACCTCGACGAGTCGCTCACCGACGAGCCTGCCCGCACCGCGGATCGGCTCGATCTTCGCCGATTTCGCCCAGTCGACCTGCGACGAGTCGTCCCGATCGTGCACGAACTGGTCGCGGCGCGCGAGCACGTCGGCGACCTGGGGCCCGCTCACGGTGACGCCCGGCATCGCCTGCCCGAGACCGAGCACGGCGCCCGGGCGCAACAGCGCCTTGCTGGGGATACACGCCCAGTAGCTGCATTCGCCGCCGAACAGCTCCCGCTCGACCAGCGCGGCCGTGCGGTCGCTGCCCGCGATGGCGTAGGCGGCGGCGTTCTCACCCGCCGGGCCACCGCCGAGGACGATGACGTCGTATTCGACCTCGCTCACTGCAGGTAGCCCTCGACCTCACGCGGCGAGCGCAGCCCGGTGTCGTCGGTCGATTCGTCGGCGCCGGCGCGAGCTCGCCGCTGCCGCAACAGATCCCACGCTTGATCGAGCATCACTTCCAGCTCGGCCAGTTTCTGCCGTTCGGCGACGGGGTCGATCTCGCCCGCCGTGGCCTTGGCGCGCAGCGCGTGCTCGTCGTCGACCAGCTGCTTGATCCGCGCGAGGATGTCCTGATCGTTCATCTGCTCACCACTTCCATGGTCGGAGGGGTAGTGCCGAACCGTGACTCCCGGTCCATGCTACGACCGCGCGGCGGTGTTCAGGCGAGGCAATCCGCGGCGATCGGTACCGCCGTGGCCAGCTCGGCGGTGCTGGGCGCGGTGTAGCCGATGGCGACGCCGAAGCGGTGCGGTTCGCCCAGGTGGTTGTCGGCCAGCCCGTTGAGCAGCACGCCCCGGTCGTGCGCGGCGGCGACCGCGGCGCGCTCGGCGGCGGCGTCGGGGAGTTGCACGACCACGTGCGAGCCGGCGTCGTCGCCGAGGACGGGCAGTCCACGCTCCACGAGCGCGTCGACGACCAGAGCCCGGCGCGGCGGCACGACGCGGCGCAGCCGGCGCAGATGCCGGGCCAGATCGCCGTGCCTGGCGAACTCGCTGAGCACCCGCTGGCCCGACGGACTCGGCCCGGTGCCGGTGTCGGCGCGGTAGGCCAGCACGGCGTCGGTGATGTCGGGGCGGGCGACGAGCCAGCCGATGCCGAGGGAGGTGGTGAGGATCTTGCTGGTGGTGCCGAGGTGCACGACCACGTCGGGAGCCATGGCGGCCAGCAGGGGCAGTGGCGCTGTGTCGTAGCGCAATTCGCCGTCGTAGTCGTCCTCGATCACGAAGATGCCCGCCGCCCTGGCGTATTCGATCAGCGCGACCCGGCGCGCCGCGGGCATGCGCGCACCGAGTGGAAACTGGTGCGCCGGTGTGCAATACACCGCGCGCACACCGGGCGGGATCAGGTCGACGCGCAGGCCCTCGTCGTCGACGGGCACGCCGAGCACGCGCACGCCGGCGGCGCGGAAAGCGCCGACGGCGCGTTGGTAGCCGGGGTCCTCGAAGGCCACGGTGTCGCCGGGGCGCAGCAGCGCGGCGGCCAGTTCGGCGACGGCGGCGCTGGTGCCCGCGGTGGCCAGCACCGATGCCGGTTCGGCGACGAGGCCGCGGTGCCGGAGCAGATGCTCGGCCACGGTCACCCGGAACTCCGGCTCGCCCGCGCGATCCTTGCGTGCCGCCGCGGGGAGATCGCCCGCCGCCCGCCAGGCGCGGCGCCAGGCGGCCGGGTCGACGGCATCGGTGCAGGGTGCGCCCGGCCGGAGGTCGAGCAGCCCGGTCTCGGGGACGGCGCCGGTGCCGGGCGTCGTGCGCGGCGGGGCGGCGGCGGGTGCGGTGCGCAGGTAGGTGCCGGAGCCGCGGCGGCCGGCGATCCAGCCCTCGGCGTGCAGCTGGTCGTAGGCGGTCGACACCACCGCCCGGCTCACGCCGAGCCGCTGCGCCAGCGCGCGCGAGGACGGCAACCGGTCGCTGACCCGCAGCACGCCGCCGGTCGCCGCGGCGCGCAGGGCATCGGCCACCTGCACCGACAGGGGTTCGGCGGCGGATCGATCGAGCGGGATCGGCAGTTCGTCGAGCATCGGCGCACCTCGAATTGGCCTGTTGATCTACTGTCGAATTGGACCTGTGCTCGGTCCACTCTACCGGCGAAGCTTGGTGACATGACCACGCACGACACCCACCGCCCGCCCCTGTCACCGACCCCGCGCACCACCCTGACCCGTTCCAAGGAACGTGGCAGGACCGATCGCGCCGAACTCGACGCGGTGCTCGACGCGGGACTCGTCTGCCACCTCGGGGTGCTGCTCGGCGGCTCACCGGTGGTCCTGCCGACCGTCTACGGCCGGTCCGGGGACACGCTCTACCTGCACGGTTCCACGGGTGCGGGGAACATGCGCGCCGCGATCGACACCGACATCTCGCTGACGGTGACCCACGTCGACGGTGTGGTGTATTCGCGCTCGGCCATGCACTTCTCGATGAACTTCCGCTCCGCCGTCGTGCGCGGCAAGGCGGTGCTGGTCACCGACGAGGCCGAACGGCTCGAGGCGCTGCGGTTGATCGTCGAGCACGCGGCGCCGGGCGCCTGGGACCGGGTGCGCCCGCCGAACCGCAAGGAGATGGCGGCCACCATGGTCCTCGCGCTCGACCTGACCGAGGCGTCGGTGAAGGTCCGCACCGGCGGCCCCGGTGACGACGAGGCCGATATCGCCGCCGGTGGCGTGTGGGCGGGTGTGTTGCCCTTGCGTCAGGTCTGGGGTGAACCCCTCGACGCCGACGACCTCGAGCCGGGAGTGGCCGTGCCCGCCGACGTCGCCGCCAGGGTCACGTCGAGCGCGGTGCCCGTCCCATGATCAATCGCCCTGGCTGACAGTCGGTCTCAGCTCCGCGCCGTACCGGGCGAGGAGTCCGGCGAAGGCGAGGAGCCATCCGCTCCACAGGATGTAGCCGACGAAGTTGGTGAGTCCGGCGGGCTCGGCGCCGAGCGGAACCAGCACCCCGGTGGCGATGGCGACCGCGCTGAGCGTGCCGAGTGCGGCGAACCAGCGCGGTACCCGGGCACGCAGAGCGCGGACGACCAGCACCGTCCACGTCGCGGTGAGGGCGTAGCCGATGGTTTCGCCGAGCACCGTGCCCAACACGGTGTTCAGCGTCTCGAAGGTGTCGAGCACGGCGCGGTCGGGCGCGGCGTGCTCGGCCAGGCCGGGAACCAGCAGGGGCCAGCGCAGCAGGCCGATCGCCTGGGCCAGTGCCGCGGCGACACCGGTGCGGACCGCCCAGCGCATGGTGGTCGAGCTGTCGAGGCGCCCGATCAGGATCGACAGCGGAGCGAACGCGCAGGCCGCGGCGGCGAGCGCGGTGAACAGCGCGACGATGGTGCCCTGCTCGGCGCGGAACCGCGCGAGGGCTTCGGTGGACGAGGTCTGCAGGACGTCGGGGTAGTCGAACGACACGCTCAAACCGAGGAAGGCCAGGTTCATCAGGACCGGTGCGGCGATCAGCAGCGTGATGGTGGTCCAGGGCTTGCGACTCATGATGGATCCGTTCTGGCTGTACGGGGTACAGGTAGCTGTACGGGGTACAGTCCAGTGCATGTCGGACGGGAAGTCAACAGGTCGACAGGCCGCCGGCGGCGCGCCGCGGCCGACGCGGCGGTCGTTCAGCGCGGATCGGGTGGTCGA
The DNA here is from genome assembly GCF_029868625.1 of Nocardia neocaledoniensis. Taxonomy (GTDB): domain Bacteria; phylum Actinomycetota; class Actinomycetes; order Mycobacteriales; family Mycobacteriaceae; genus Nocardia; species Nocardia neocaledoniensis_A. The sequence continues at coordinate 8,321 of NZ_JARWOJ010000392.1, forward strand.
TATCGCGCTCGAACTGCTCGACGAGGGCGGACCGAGCGCGCTGTCCATCCGCGCGGTCGCGGCGCGGCTCGGCGTGAATCCCAACGCCGTGTACACCTACGTGGCCAGCCGGGCGGATCTCGAGCGCGCCGTCATCGAGCGGGTGCTCGCCACCGTGCCGCTGAACCCGCTCACCGACCCCGGCGTGGAGTGGACGGCGGCGGTGATCCAGTTCGCCCTCGGCCTGCGCGATCAGCTGCGTGCGCACCCCGCCGTCGCGACCTTGATGATGGCGGGTCCGATGGACGGCCCCGCGGCCCGCGACGTCGGCGAGGCCATGTTCACCTGCCTGGCCCGCGGTGGGCTGCCCGCGCGGGCGCGGGCGCACGGCGTCTACGCGGTGATCGTCCAGGTGCTCGGCGCGATCGCGCTCGATGTCGCCGAGACCGACGGAAAGCCGCCGCTCCCGCCGGATTCCGAGCGCATCGCGCTGCGCAGGGCGGGTTTGGACGACATCGACATCCAGCGTTGGCCGCGCACCGCGGCGCATCTGGACGAGATGGCGGCGTGGAACTCCGTGGATCAATTCGTCTGGGGGCTGCGAACTCTGCTGGTGGGGATGACCGCGGCCTAGTGCTGCCGAGCGCGGAGCCGGCGCGTACCTCGAAAACGCCCACGGAGACGACAGCGGCCGCCGTAATCGGTAGCGGGGTCTCGCGGGTGCCGCGCCGCGCCGGATCACCAGCGCGCCGGTCGTAGCCCGTTCACGGAGCAGGCGTGATCGATGGCGCGGTCGAGTGTTTCGTGCCGGCGCGAAAGGTTGACCAGGGCCAACGTGTAGGTGTCGCCGAGGCGGGACAGGTAGCCGGCGAGCTGGGTACGCGGAAAGGTCGTGAGCGCGGGATGGATGGCGCGGGCGGCCACCCGATGACAGTCGTGCGTGCCGACGGTGCGGAGCGCGTCGGGGAGCGTTCCGATGTTGGAGCACAGGATGTCTCGTTCGCCCGCGCCCTTGCTCAACGCGTAGGCCCAACGGTCGGGTAGTACCTGCAGGATCTCCTCGGGTAGTCCGGCAGGGCTGGACATCCGGCGCTGGTAGGCATCGCGCGCCTTGTCGCGGATCGTGGCCGGGGTGTCGGTGCGGTCGATGGCGATCTCGGTGACGGCCAGGTCGTTGTCCACGCGTGGTTCGTCGCGGGTGTCGACCGGCAGGCTCGCGGCGATCGTCGGATCGGGGAACCCGTTCGCCCACAGGATGTTCCCGACGAGATGGATGAACAGGCTGTTCGGCGTTCCCCCTGCCGCGGCGGCGGTGGCATCCCAGGTGTCCGCGTCGAAGGTGAGCAGGAGGCCGCGGACGGCTCGCCCGTCCGCCGGTGCGGGTGCCCGGGTGGCTGGTGGGCGGGGCACGCCACCGCGCAGGGCGCGGGCGGTGCCACGCAGAATCGTCCTCCACTGGGAGCGGGCGTCGGCCCAGTCCGAATTCGTGCGGCGTAGTTCGGTGAGTCTCGGATGCTCGGGTGCGGTGGGCCCGGCCGGATCGAGTTCTTCCAGGCCCCTCGCGACCGCGTGGATGAGGCCGCGCGCATCGGCCAGCACGTGCGAACACGTCAGGGTGACAACGGTTCCCCCCTCGCGCAGTGGCGCCGCCGACAGTCGCCAGCCGGGTCCGAACCCGGGGTCGAGATCGGTGCCGAGGGTGTCGGCCCAGGGGAGGATCGCGCTCTCGGCGAGCGGGCCGCCGAGGTCGAGCGGATGGGCTGCGGTGGTGGGCTGCCAGCGGCGGGGCGCGCCCCGGCCCCCCCCGCCCCCCCCCCCCCCCCCCCCCCCCCCAACCCCCGCCGCCCCCGGCGGGGGGGGGGGGGGGGGGGGGGGGGGGGGGGGGGGGCCCCGGGCCCCCCCCCGCCGCTGGCAGCCCACCACCGCAGCCCATCCGCTCGACCTCGGCGGCCCGCTC
>NZ_JARWOJ010000393.1 GCF_029868625.1 Nocardia neocaledoniensis
CGGCACCGGCCGCGAACGCCTTCTCCGACCCGGTGATCACCACCGCACCGATCGAATCATCGGCCTCGAGCTCCTCGAGCGCGGCCACGACATCATCGAGGACCTGCTTGTTGAGCGCGTTGAGCGCCTTGGGCCGGTTCAGCGTGATCCAGCCGACCGCCCCTTTACCCTCGCTGCCGCCCTTGCGCTCCAGCAGAATCGTCTCGAAATCGGTCACGGCGCACCCTCTTGTGTTCGTCAACGGTCACGGATGCCGCTGACGATACCCAGCGGCGCTGTCGGGCTTCTACACCGCCGAACCCAGCTCGCCCGCGCCGAGCGGGGCGAAGTACGCGTCGACCTGAGCCGGGGTGACCTCGGCGAGCGTGGCGGGCGACCAGCGGGGCGCGCGGTCCTTGTCGATCACCTGGGCGCGGATGCCCTCGACCAGGTCATGGGTGCTCAACGCGGCCACGGTGATCCGCAGTTCGACCGCAAGCGCGGCGGCCAGGGTCGGCAGCTCGCGGGCTCCGCGCAGCGCGCGCAGGGTGGCCTTCACCGCGGTCGGCGACTTGCTCAGCAGGTCCTCGGCGGCCTTGGTCGCCTCCGGCGCGTCGGCGGCGCGCAGGGCGTCGACGATCTCCTCGACGGTGTCGGCGGCGTAGCAGGTGTCGATCCAGCCGCGTTGCGCGGCGAGCTCGGAATCCGGTGCGGGCGCGGCGAAGCGGGCGATCGCCTCGTCGGCGGGCAGGGTCCGCAGGGCCTCCAGAAGGGCGGGCACCCGCGCCGATGGCACGAAGGTGTCGGCGAATCCGGCGAAGATCGCGTCGCCCGCGCCCATCCGCGCCGTGGTCAGCGCGACGTGGGTGCCCAGCTCACCGGGGGTGCGCGAGAGCAGGTAGGTGCCGCCGACGTCGGGGACGAAACCGATGCCGGTCTCCGGCATGCCGATCTGCGAGCGCTCGGTGACGACGCGATGGCTGCCGTGCGCCGACACGCCGACCCCGCCGCCCATCACGATGCCGTCCATGATCGCCACATAGGGCTTCGGATAGCCGCCGATCAGGTCGTTGAGCAGGTATTCGTCGCGCCAGAACGCGGCCGACGGAGTATCGAGCGGCGCGGGCGCGCCGGGCCCGCCGTCGGTGACCGCCTTGGCGTCGCGGTGGATGGCGACGATATCGCCGCCCGCGCACAGTCCGCGCTCGCCTGCCCCGACGATGGCGACGGTGCGGATCGCCGGATCCGCGGCCCAGGCGCGCAGCGACGCGGTGATGGCCTGGCACATCGAGTGGGTGAGCGCGTTGATCGCACGCGGCCGGTTCAGGGTGATCAGACCGAGCCCGTCGCGTACCTCGAACAGCACTTCCGCTTCACTCATGCCCGTCACGATAAATTCGGCGCCGCGCGAACCCGGACCGATGTGACGCATTCCACCGGCCCTCCTACGGCACAATCGGGGCATGGGCACCGACCATTTCGTGCGGATCACCCGGCTGCGCGCGCTGATCGAGCACGAGAACACCGGCCCGGACGAGCGCGCGACGGCGCAGCGGATGCTCGACCGGATCCTGCGGAAATCCCCCGAGGCCACCCGCGCCGAGTCCGATCGGGTGTACGGCGCGCGCCACGATCGGCCGGGCAGGCACGCCAGCACGGCCTCGATCGTCGAGTCGGTGCGCGAGGACATCGCCTTCGCCCGCCGGTTCGCCGTCGTCGGCGGGCCGGGCGAGGTGACCGTGCACAGCCCGCTCGCCGCCGCGCCCGCCGAGCTCACGGTGACCGTGTACACGCCGTTCGCCGATCAGATCGTCGTCACCATCGACGACATCCCGCCGTCCTGGGGCTGGGAGTTCGACGAATTCGACCGCACCACGGCGACCGAGGACCTGCGCCGCCTCGCCGACGAGCTGGCCGAGATCATCGACAGCTACAACCACGACGGCGCCGACGTCGGTCCGCGCTTCTTCCGCACGATCCGCGCCCAGCAGACCACCTTGATCCGCTGACCTATCCCCCGCCGTGGAAGGTGGCGCGGTAGGCCGACGGGCTGGTGCCCAGCGAGCGCGAGAAGTGCTGGCGCAGTGCGGCTCCGGTGCCGAACCCGGCCTGGTCGGCGATCTGGTCGACGCTGAGTGTGCTCTGCTCGAGCAGCTGCCGCGCCCTGAGCAGGCGCTGCCCGGCGAGCCAGGCACCCGGCGACATGCCCGTCTCCCGGCGGAACCGGCGGGTGAAGGTGCGCGTGCTCATGGCAGCGTGCGCGGCGAGGGCCTTCAGGGGGAGCGGCCGATCGAGGTGGGCCAGGGCCCAGGCCCTGGCGCCGCTGGTCGGCGACTCGTGCGCCGGGGGGGGCGGGCGGGGGGTGGACAGGGGCGGGGCGGCGGGCCGGAGCTTCGTCGCCTTGGGCCGGCAAGCGCCGGAACCGCAATGGGGGGCGATGCTCGCCGTGGGGCGGAACTTTCTGCGCATTGCCTGGTGGATCGGCGTCCTGCCCGGCGTGGCGGTGACGGCGACGG
>NZ_JARWOJ010000394.1 GCF_029868625.1 Nocardia neocaledoniensis
CGGCCCTCCGCGCCGCCGCCCCCCGCCCCCCCCCGTGCCCACCCGCCCGCCCCCGGTAAACCCGCCCGGGGGGGCGGTTCTCGTCTCAGAGCCCGGCGGCGGTGAGGCGGTGGTCGGCCTCGAGCACCAGCCATCCGCTGAGCTGCACGGACAGGTCGCGGCTGAGATTCGCCGACGCGGCGGCCGACGCCGCCATGAGTTGCAGCGAGCCCGGCTGATTCGGGGCTGCCACGGGGCGGGTCCAATCCGCGCCGAACAGCGGTAGTCCCGCCACCTCGGCCCGGTTGGCCCAGGCCGCCCGCGCGGACGCGCGCACGATCCGCGCCGCCGTCGGATCGCCCAGTGCCAGGGCGGCTTCGGCGAGATAGCGGGCGAGGATCCCCATGAACAACCCGGAGTCGTTGTCGGTGGCGGCGGCGATCACCCCGTCGTGGGTGAGCCGGTCGGCGACCGCGGCGATCAGCGCGCGGGCACGGTCGCGATACCGCGGATCGCCGGTGCGCACGGCCAATTCGGTATCGAGTCCGATGGCCACACCCTGGCAGTAGGTGTGGATGGTGCGGTGCACCTGCCCGCCCGGCTCGTTCACGCCGTCGAGGATGAGTCCGGTGCCGGCGTCGCGCAGGCGGGTGTGCAGGAACTCGGCCAGTTCGACGGCGCGGGGCAGCTCGCCGAGGCGGGCCATCGCGATGCCGGTCGGGCCGACGGCGGGGGTGTTGTAGTAGGGCTCGTCGATCCGCCACGGGACCGCGCCGACCTCCGGGTTCCAGCCGTCGTAGAGCGCCTCACGCAGGTCGTCGATGGCGTCGTCGAAGCGGACGTCGAGCAGCCGCCGCGCGCGGTCGAGCGCCAGCGCCAGCCAGGCCATGTCGTCGTAGTACCGGTTGGTCCAGCCGGTGACGTTGCGGATCCGGATCCCGTTGGCCAGGGCCACGACCCGATGGATGCGCGCGGGCGTGCGCTCGCGGTGCGCGGCGTCGATCGCGCAGTCGAGCAGGTGCGCCTGCCACCAGTAGCACCAGCGCCCGAACGACTGGTCGATCAGCGTCGCCGGCCAGACGAGCAAGCCCAGCTGACGCCGCGAGCCGCCCCACAGCGAACGCACATGCCGCGTCACGATCGCCCGTTCCGCCAGCGCGGCGCGCGCCGCGGCGTCCGCGGGTCCCGCACCGGTGGTCGGCCTGATCGGACCGGCGGGTATCGGCTGAGCCAGCCCGGCCACCGCGATCGCGGCCCCGGCCGCGAACAGCACGCTCCGCCTGCTGACCCCACCGCTCGCGCGATCCATGACCCTCGGCACTCCTCTCCGCGCCCTCAGGGTTCCCGGCGGGGATGGCCAACGGCTGAATGGCGCCGGTGCACCGTGGAAACGTTCGGCGGGGCGCGGAGTGCGGCGAGCCGGGGCGGAAGACCCCCGAACAGAACAGTCCCCGGTAGTCTCCATCGGTTCCGAGAGCTTCAGTCGTCGCTGACAACTCCGGTACTCGACTGGCTTGCCGGGGGCTTAGCCAGATCCTGGAAAAGCGTCTCAGCGGTCGACGGACGTCTCCCTCGGCTGCGGGGCTCATTCCCGGTGTTCTGGTATCCCTCCAGTCTGCTCCTGATTCGGCCGCTGTCAAGACCCGTGGGCAGGGAAATCGGGGCCGATTTTCGGGCGTTGTGCCGACGGCGAGCAGGGAGGACAGTGGGTGATGTCCGGTGGCGTCCACCGGGGGCGCCGCCCTTCCTGAACTGGAGGTGGCCTGTGTACGCACGTTCGAGCACGATCACGGCCGAGCCGTCGTCGATCGACAGTGGGATCGCGTACCTCCGCAACGAGGTGATGCCGAGGCTGTCCGAGATCGACGGATGGGTGGGCATGTCCCTGATGGTCAACAGGGCGACGGGGCGCTGTATCGCCTCGACCGCCTGGGAATCCGAGGACGCGATGCGTTCGAGCCGGCTGGCCGTGCAACCCCTGCGCGACGGCCTGGCCCAAGCCCTCGACGGGCAGACCGAGCAGATCGACGAATGGGACGTCGCGGTGATGCACCGCGATCACCTGGCCGGGCCCCGCGCCTGTACACGCTGCACCTGGGTGCAGGTCGATCCGGGCGGCATCGACCGCATGATCGACACGTTCAAGCGCACGCTGCTGCCGGAGCTGGAACGGATGGAGGGGTTCCGCAGCGCGAGCCTGTTCGTCGACCGGTCGACGGGCCGTGCGGTGGGGGCGGCCGGGTGTTGGGGGGGCGCGGCGGGGGGGAGCCGCCCGCAGCACTCCCCCCCCCGGCCGGGGGCGGGGGTCCGCGAGGGGGGGGGCGGGGTGGTCG
>NZ_JARWOJ010000395.1 GCF_029868625.1 Nocardia neocaledoniensis
GCCGAACACCAGCAAAAGTTTGCTGATATTCAAAATGCCCAACCTTCCAACCGGGGGGTATGAAAGGCCGGAACCAATAATAATATTGGCACTGACATTCATCGACACACTATTGAGTTCTCAAAGAACACACGCACAAGCAGAACCACCGGCTCTCGTCCGGATCGTCCGCAGGGCAACTGTTCCAGCCTAACTTCGCTTCCAGACGATGTCAATCGTAACGCTGGTCACTCTGTTGGGCTTGCCAGGCGCTCTCCGGTTGGTCCGTGTCGCTCTGACTTCCAATAAGTTACGCGCCGGATAACGCCGCGTCAAATCGCCTGGACAGCAGCGGATCTGCGCAGGTCAGCGCGCCGTCGGCGGCGGCTGCGGCGGCCTGAATCACACGGATGTGACTCAGGCCTCCGCGGCGCGGTCAGGCTATCCGTCGGACGCCCGCCATGTTCTTCTTGCCCCGGCGCAGCACCAACCACTGTCCGTGCAGGTAGTCGGCGTCCGAGGGCGTCCAGTCGATGTCGCCGACACGCTCGTTGTTCACCGAGGCCCCGCCTTCGTTCACCACGCGCCGGGCCGCTCCCCTGCTCTCGGCCAGGCCGGACGCGACGAGCAGGTCGACGATCGTGTTCGGCTCACCGGGCACCACCTCGGCCACCTTGCCGTCGACCGCGGTCTCGCGCAGTGCGGCGCCGAGCGTCGACTCGGGGAGCTCGCGCAGATCACCGCGTCCGAACAGCGCCTGGCTGGCCAGTTCTACCGCGCGGGTCTCGGCCTCGCCGTGAACGAGGGTGGTCATCTCCGCGGCCAGGCGCTTCTGCGCCTCGCGGGCGAACGGACGTTCGGCGGTGGCCCGCTCGAGGTCGTCGAGTTCCTCGCGGCTCAGGAAGGTGAACCAGCGCAGGTACCGCACGACATCGGCGTCGGCGGTGTTCACGAAGTACTGGTACCAGGCGTAGGGGCTGGTGAGTTCGGGGTCGAGCCAGAGGCTGCCGCCGCCGGTGGACTTGCCGAACTTCTTGCCGTCGGCCGAGGTCACCAGGGGCACCGTGAGCGCGTGCACGTGGGCGCCGTCGACGCGGCGGTTCAGTTCCACGCCGGCGATGATGTTGCCCCACTGGTCGGAGCCGCCGACCTGGAGCGTGCAGCCGTGCTCGCGACGCAGCTGCAGGTAGTCGTTGGCCTGCAGCAGCATGTAGCTGAACTCGGTGTAGGAGATGCCCTCGCCCTCGAGCCGCCGTTTGACGGTGTCGCGGGCCAGCATGACGTTGACCGAGAAGTGCTTGCCGATATCGCGCAGGAAGTCGACGGTGGACAGCGATCCGGTCCAGTCCATGTTGTTGACGATCAGCGCGCCGGTCGGCGAGTCGTCGAGGTCGACGAAGCGTTCGAGCTGGGAACGGATGCGCCCCGCCCACTCGGCCACGGTGTCGGTGGAGTTCATGGTGCGTTCGCCGACGTCGCGCGGGTCGCCGATCAGGCCGGTGGCGCCGCCCGCGAGGACGATCGGCCGGTGACCGGCGCGCTGGAAACGCTTCAGCGCGAGCAGCGGGACGAGGTGACCCGCGTGCAGGCTCGCCGCGGTGGGATCGAAGCCGGCATAGAGGGTCAGCGGCGCGGTCGCGGCGGCCGCCCGCATCTCGTCCAGGTCGGTGGACTGCGCGATCAGGCCGCGCCAGGTCAGTTCGTCGAAGATGTCGCCGGTCACGGAGCCCATCTTTGCGCATCCGGATCCCGGCTCGCGAACAGGCCGAAATTCCTCGGCACGCCGATGATCGCCGGAACCGTACGGTTCCGGCGATCGTCAGCGGGTCGAGTTGTCACTCAGCGCACCAGCGCGGTGATGCTGTCGCGGCGCTCGTAGGCGATCCAGGCGAAGATGGCGGCCAGCGCCAGCGGGAAGATCGCCATTCCGGGCATGTCGGCGATCAAGGCCTGCGTCGCGGCGGCGAGCACGGTGAGCAGCGACAGGCTCGCGGCGGCGAGCGCGGTCAGCTTCGGCACCATGAGGCCGATTCCGCCCGCCACCTCGGCGACGCCGATGAAGATGAGCAGCCCCATCGGGATGGTCATGTTCTGCGGCGGGTTCTCCATGAGGATGTGCGGGATGACGATCTTGGGGCCACCCGAGGCGATGATGAAGAACAGGCCGAGCACGATCTGCAGGGTCCACAGGACACGGTTGCGGATCTTGCCGGGACGGCGCGCGGCAGCGGTGGTGGTGGCGAAGTCTGCGGTGGTGGTGGTCATCTCTGGTCCTTCTGGTCGGTCGCGCTGGGTCGGTGGCGCGTTCAACAGATAGGACGGCGGGTCCGCACGGAATTCATCGCTGTCCGTGCGAAATCTTTCGCGGCTACGTCGACGGCGCCGCGGCGCGCGGGCTGCGCCGGTACACCGAGACCGCCGGCGAGGGGATCAGGAACCGCCACGGCACTTCGGCGGCCACGCTGACACCGACACGGGGTCCGGTGGCGATGTCCGCTTGCGGCACCGGCGGTTTCAGTTCTAGGCGCACGTCGGAGAACGGGTCGAACAGCTCGGTGCCGTAGTCGGACAGGCTGATGCCGAGCGCGCTGCCGACATTGCCCGGCCCGCGCGCGAGGTCGGCGTCCTTGCGGGCGGCGGGCCTGCGTTCGCGGACGAGGTCGACACCGTCGAGCACCTCCGCCGCGCGCACGAGGACCGCGCCGGCCTCCCCGTCGTAGCCGCTGGTCACATTGACGCACAGGTGGATTCCGTACGAGCGGTACACATAGAGCCGACCGGCCGGGCCGAACATCACCGCGTTGCGGGCCGTCGGCCCCGGCCAGGAATGGGCGGCGGGATCGGGCCATGGCCCCGCGGGATCGCTGCCGTAGGCCTCGACTTCCACGATGCGCAGCGCGACCGGTCCCGACCACAGGGTCGCGCCGAGCAGCCTGCGCGCGGCGGTGGGCGGATCGACGGCCAATTCCTGGGCGGACACGACCGCCATTGTGCCCATCGCCGATCTCAGCCGAGCAGCTCGGTGCCGCGATACAGGCCGGCGAGCTTGCCGGGGTTCACCTGAAAGCGCAGGTTCTGGACGTGGCCGTCGACGAGATCGAAGGTGAACGCGGCGCCGGGCAGGCCGCCGATCGAGATGAGCGTGCCCAGTTCACCGTTGATCTCGGCGGCGCTGAGTTCGGCACCCGCCGAGGACGGCTTGGCCAGCACACCCAGGATCCACCGGGCGACGTGATCGGGCCCGTGCAGCGGCCTGCGGGCGGCGGTGACGACGCCGCCACCGTCGGACCAGCAGGTGACGTCCGGGGCGAGCAGATCCATCAGCGCGTTCAGGTCGCCGCCCGCACAGGCGGCCATGAATCGCTCCGTGATGTGGGCGCGCGCGGCCTTGTCGCTGTCGAACCGCGGCCTGCGCGCGTGCACATGATTCTTGGCGCGGTGGGCGATCTGGCGCACGCTCGCCTCCGGCCGGTCGAGCGCGTCGGCGATCTCACCGTGCGAGTAGCCGAACACCTCGCGCAGCAGGAACACCGCGCGTTCGACGGGGGTCAGGGTTTCCAGCACGACCAGCATCGCGGTGGAGACGGTGTCGGCCAATGCGGTGTCCTCGGCGATGTCGGGGGAGGTCAGCACCGGTTCCGGCAGCCACGGGCCGACATAGGCCTCGCGGGTCGCCCGGGCGGAGGTGAGCCGGTTCAGCGACAGGTTGGTGACGGTGCGGACCAGGTACGCCTTCGGGTGCTCGACGCGAGCGCGATCGGTGTCGTGCCACTTCAGCCACGCGTCCTGCAGGACGTCCTCGGCGTCGGTGACCGTGCCGAGCATCCGGTAGGCGGTCGCGAACAGCAGCCGGCGGTGCTCGAGGAACGGATCGGGTTCAGGCATGACGCATTCTCCCGCCTTCGGCGTGCGTGCGGCGGATCGGTCACGCGGGCAGCCGTGTGGCCCTGCCGCCGGTGGACAGCTGGACCTTCATCGTCATCCGGCGGCTCGCCTTGAATGTCGGCACCGGGCTGCTGCTGACCAACTCCTTGTAGGCGCGCGCGGCCCAGCCGGTGAGAAAGTACCGGCGCGGGCTGTCGTCGGCGTGGGTGAACTGGATGACGGCGTCGCGGCGCCCCAGGCTCACCGGCTGGTGGAAGTAGCCGAACCGGAACGGCCGCACCGGCTTTCCGCGCAACTCGGCGGCCATGACATCCGCGGTGTAGGCGGCGGTCGGCAACCCGCTCTGGCAGGTGCCGTGGATCTGCCCCCAGGCCTGGCGGACCGCGGCGGCGTCACCGATCGCGTGAATCGCGGGATGCGACACCGACTTCAGCGTGGGGTCGACCACGACCCGTCCCCGCTCGTCGGTCGCGATGCCCGCGGTGGCGGCCAGCGGCGAGACGCGGACACCGCTGGTCCACAGGGTCAGGTCGGCGTCGACGCGGGTGCCGTCGGCGAGTTCGACCGCGCCGGGCAGCACCTTGGTGACCCGGACGCCGGTACGCCGGACGATGCCGAGGCGGTCCAGCGCCGCGTGCAGGTACCCGCGGGCGTTGTCGCCCATCATCGCGCCCGGCTCGGTGGCGCCGATCAGGGTGACACGCAGTCCGGGATGACTCTCGGCGATCTCCGCGGCGGCCTCGATGCCGGTGAGGCCGCCGCCGCACACGGCGACCGTGCCGCCGGTCGCGGCGAGCCGGGCGAGCTCACCGGCGAACGCGTGGGCGCGGCGCGGGTCGTTCAGGGTCCACGCGTGGTCGGCGGCGCCGGGGACCGCGGTCGTGTCGGTGCCGCTGCCGAGGGCGTAGATCAGCCGGTCGTAGGCGAGTTCGCCGTGTCCGTCGACCTGGACGCGGCGCGCGACGGGGTCGATGGCGGTGGCGCTGCCCTGGACGAATTCGACACCGGTGCCGTCGAGCAGGTCGGGAATGTGATGGTTCGCCAGCTTCTGGCCCGCGGCGATCTGGTGCATGCGGAGCCGCTCGGTGAACCGGGCGGACGGGTTCACCAGGGTGATCCGGACGCCGAGCTTGCGAGTACGGCGGGCCAGCCGGATCGCGGCCAGCATGCCGGTGTACCCGGCGCCCAGGACGACGACGTGGGCGGTGGTAGTGGTGTTCATGGCGACGCTCCTTCTCGATGGGATGCCGATGGGACAGATGAGTCCGGCCGAACGTGACAACATGCCGATGTGACCTAGGTCACTTCTCCGCGTATCGGCTTCCGACCTGCGGACACTCCGGATGATCAGGGTCCGGACCAGGGTCGGCTGGGGGCTGGAACCCGATGTGCGGAGGGGGCGCCGTTCCTACCGTCGGAGCATGGCTCCCCCCTCGCGATTCCGCCTCGTGCGCCGGATACTGTTCGGCGCCTGCGCGCTCGCCCTCACCCTCGTGGTCACGATCGCCGGACTGGTGACCTGGACCTGGGCGACCGCGGACATCTCCACCGTCGGCACCACCGAATTCACCAGACCGCTCGCCATCCCGCCACTGGCGCCTTCGACGGTCGAAAGCGACGGGACGCGGGTCTTCGACCTCGATATGCGCACCGGGACCACCGAATTCGAGTCCGGCAACGCCACGGAGACCTGGGGGTTCAACGGCAGTTACCTCGGCCCCACCCTGCGGGCCGCCCGCGACGAGCGGGTCCGCGTCCGGGTCCGCAACCAGCTACCGGAAGCCTCGACCGTGCACTGGCACGGCATGCACCTGCCCGCGGAGATGGACGGCGGACCGCATCAGATGGTCGAGCCCGGCGCGACCTGGACGCCGGAATGGACAGTGGCCCAGCCGGCTTCGACGCTCTGGTACCACCCGCATCCGCACGGCGAGACCGAGGCTCACGTCCGCCGCGGACTGGCGGGCATGTTCCTGCTCGACGACGACGCGGCGAACGCCCTGCCGCTCCCCCACACCTATGGTGTCGACGATCTCCCGGTGATCGTGCAGGACGTGCGGCTGCGCCGAGGGCAGCTCGACGACAGTCACGGTCTGTTCCACAATGTCGGATTCCTCGGCGATCGGACCATGGTCAACGGCACCCTCGCGCCGTATCAGGAGGTCGGCGACGAACTGGTGCGGCTGCGCGTGCTCAACGCCTCGACCGCGCGGACCTACACCTTCGCCTTCCACGACGGCAGGCCGTTCGCGCTGATCGGCACCGACGGCGGACTGCTCCCGCGACCGGAAACCCTGTCGGCCGTGCGACTTTCACCCGGCGAACGAGCCGAGATCGTGGTGCGGGTCCGGCCGGGTGAGCGCGCGGTGCTGCGCAGCGAGACACTCGACGCGGGCCTGGACTTCTGGGGCAGCAGGTTCGCCGGCGGCGACGACCGGTTCGATGTGCTGGAATTGCGGGCGGCGCCGACCCTGCGTCCCTCCCCCGACCTGCCCGCCGCACTCGTCCCGGCCTCGACGCCCGACGGCGCCGACGCGGTCCGCGAACGCACCTTCGACCTCACCCTCTCCGGGATCAACGGCACGAAGATGGCCATGGACCGTATCGACGCGACGGTCACCAGGGGCACCACCGAGCGGTGGGTGATTCGCAATGTCGACGGGATGCCGCACAACTTCCACATTCACGACGTGCAGTTCCGGGTCCTCGACTACGCGGGTGCGCCGCCACCGCCCGCGTTGACCGGCCCCAAGGACACGCTCTTCCTGCCGCCGAACACGGCCGCGACGGTGGCGCTGCGCTTCGACGGACCCGCCGATCCGGACACGCCGTACATGTATCACTGCCACCTGCTCTGGCACGAGGACCAGGGGATGATGGGCCAGTTCGTGGTCGTCGAGCCTGGTCAGGAGGCCATGGTCGTGCCCGGTCACCCGCATTGAGCCTTGTCAGGGCGGCTCGGTCGCGCTAAATTCATCACGTAGTGAATTCAACACTCGATGAATTGAGGCGACCATGTCGCACACCGCCCCGCCACCGGTAGCCGTCCGGGTCGACGGCCTGACCGTCAGACGCGGGAAACGCACTGTCCTGCACGGGTTGTCGCTCGACATCCCGCAGGGCTCGATCACCGGCCTGCTCGGCCCCTCCGGCTGCGGGAAGACCACCCTGATGCGCGCTGTGGTGGGCACCCAGATCGTGGAATCGGGCACCGTCACCGTGCTCGGCGAGCCGGCGGGCAGCGCCGGGCTGCGCCGCCGGGTCGGGTACGTCACCCAGGCGCCGAGCATCTACGCCGACATCAGCGTCCGCGACAATGTCGCCTTCTACGGCGCGCTCTACGGCCGCGGCCGGGAGGATGTCGACGCCGCACTCGGCGCGGTCGGGCTGGCCGAGTACGCGGGCCAACTCGGCGATCAGCTCTCGGGCGGACAGAAGACCAGGGCCTCCCTGGCGTGCGCGTTGGTCGGCAAGCCGGAACTGCTGGTGCTGGACGAACCGACCGTCGGGCTCGACCCGGTGTTGCGGGTGGAGCTGTGGAAGCAGTTCCGCGAATTGGCCGCCGCCGGAACGACTCTGCTCGTCTCCAGTCACGTGATGGACGAGGCGGACCACTGCGATCGGCTCCTGCTCATGCGCGAAGGCGACCTGCTCGCCCAGCTCAGCCCCGATGAACTGCGCGAGCGAACCGACGAGCAGAACCTCGAGACCGCCTTCCTCACCCTCATCACAATGGGAGAGCGCGCATGAGCACCACGCTGCGCCCCTACACCGCCACCACCGGCCGGATCCTGCGCCAGTTGCGCAACGATCGCCGCACCGTCGCCATGATCCTGGTGGTGCCCGCCCTGCTGATGACGTTGCTGTACTTCATCTACCAGGACGCTCCGCGCGCACCACACACCCCGCTGACGATCTTCGACCGCGTCGGCATCACCATGCTCGGCATCCTGCCGTTCATCGTGATGTTCCTGATCACCGCCATCGCCATGCAGCGCGAACGCACCTCGGGCACGCTCGAACGGCTGCTCACCACGCCGCTGAGCAAGCTCGATCTGCTGGCCGGTTACGGCAGCGCCTTCTCCCTCGCCGCCGCCGCGCAGGCCGCCGTCGCCTGCGTGGTCGCGTTCTGGCTGCTCGGGCTCGAGGCGGCGGGCAGCCCCGGCTGGGTGATGCTGATCGCCATGGTCGACGCGGTGTGCGGGGTCGCGCTCGGCCTGCTGGCCAGCGCGTTCGCCCGCACCGAGTTCCAGGCGGTGCAGTTCATGCCGGTGATCGTGGCGCCGCAGATCTTCCTGTGCGGCCTGCTCGTTCCCCGCGACCGGCTACCCGGGTGGCTGGAGGCGATCAGCAATGTGATGCCGTTGAGTTACGCGGTCGACGCGCTGCAGCAGGTGTCGGAATCCCCGGAACCGACCGGCCTCATGTGGCGCGACATCGCGGTGGTCGCCGGGTTCGCCGTGGTGGCCCTGTGTCTCGGCGCGGCCACCTTGCGGCGGCGCACACCCTGACGGAACGAGGAGAAGATGATCGACGGCGAATCCGGTTCGGGCACAGCGAAATCCGGCCGCACCGGGCGCAGGCCCGGAAATACCGACACCAGGACGGCGATCCTGGACGCGGCCCGGATCCGATTCGCCGACGCCGGTTTCGACAAGACCTCGATCCGGGCGATCGCGGGCGACGCCGACGTCGACCCCGCGCTCGTGCACCACTATTTCGGGACCAAGCAGCAGCTGTTCGCGGCGGCGGTGGATTTCCCGGTAGATCCCGACTCGACGCTGAGCCAGGTCGACACCGCACCGCTCGGCGAGCTCGGCGCGACCATCGTGCGCGCGGTGGTCACCGTGTGGGACTCCCCCGCCGGGCCCGGCATCGTCGCCATGGTGCGCAGCATGTTCGGTGGCGGCGGCGAGATGAGCCTGGCTCGGTCCTTCCTGCTCCAGGTCGTGCTCGAGCGGGTGCGCGGCCGGATCGCCACCGCCGAGGACGACGGGCGCGCCCGGGTGTCGCTGGTCGCCGCACAGATGGTCGGAGTGCTCACCGCGCGCAAGATCATCGGGATCGAGCCGCTGGCGTCGATGCCGATCGAGGCGGTGGTCGAGGCGGTCGGCCCGTCGGTGCAGCGCTATCTGACCGGCGATATCGCTTCCGGACGTTGATCTTTCAGCGGGACCGCACCCGGACGATCGCGAGCGGGATGTCACGCAGGACCGGCAGCGCGCCGACGATCGGCAGCGACGCGGCCGGCCACGGGCGCAACGCCGCGTCGAAGCGGGCCGACCGGACCGCGTGGGTGCCGCTCAGGACTGGGCGGTGAAGAACTCGTGCTCGGCGTCGGCGACGTCGCGGGCCTCGTCGATCAGCAGGACGGGAATGCCGTTGTCGATCGGGTAGGCGCGGCGCAGGCGCGGGTTGTAGAGCACGCTCGCGCCGGCTTCGGTGCGGACCAGCTGCAGGGGGCCTTTGTCCTGCGGGCAGGCCAGCAGGCCGAGCAGGGTTGCGTCGAGGGTGGATTCGTGCGCCATGCGCCCAACCTACCGCGCGCGCCGGAACGAGATGTAGCGGTGTCCGAAGAAGCTGAGCACCGCGACCAGACCCATGACGATCACCGAGGCGGGCGCGGCGGGGAACCCGAGGCCGGTCACCGCGACCTCGACCAGCACCACATTGAGCACCAGCCCACCGACGTTCACCCCGCAGAACGCGACGAAATCGCGCAGCAATCGCCCACGGACGCGGAACACCAGGGTGCGGTGCAGGACGAACGCGACCAGCGTGCTGACCGCGTAGGCGGCGACGACGGCGAGACCGGGCCTGCCGTCACCGAGGACTCCCAGCCAGAACACCGCCAGCGCCATGCCGAGCAGGGTGTTGAACCCGCCGACGATCGCGAACGCCAGCTCCTGGCGTTTCACGATCCGCAGCAGCGGGCCCGGGGTCTCGAGCACGCCGCCGACAGGGGCCGCCTCGGTGGTCATCGCACGGCGTCCGCGAGCTCGGCGTCGCCGTCGGGGATGGTCTCGGCGGCCGGTACCGCCGGTTGCTCGTCCTCGGGCTTGCGACCGCGCAGGTACAGCCACTGGAAGCCCGCGAGGCCGAGCAGGCTCGCCAGGATGGCCGCGCCGCCGATCTTCCAGCCCGGCGGCCGCCAGGTCAGCTCGAGGTCGCCGTCGCGGGTGCCCGCGGGGATGTCGACGGCCACGAAGCTCTTGGCCACGACCGTGAACGGCACGTCCTTGCCGTCGAGGCTGACCCGGTATCCCGGCCAGCCGAGGCGCGCGAACACGACCCGGCCGCCGTTCTCCGAGCTGACCTTCACCCGGCTGGTGGCGTCGGATTCCGACACCGAGACCGCGGTGGCGCCCTGGACCGCCGAGATCCGGCCGTTGCGGGTCGAGATCAGGCCGTCCTCGCGCTCGAGGACCGCGATGTACTTCTCGTGGCCGGGGTAGGCGACCCACTTCCAGCCCGCGGGTGCTTCCTGGGTGCCCGCGTCGGGGTAGAGCGCCTTCTGCAGGACCACGCGGTCGATGTTCATCAGATCGACGATGGTCTTGCCCGTCGACGGTTCGACCGCGAACGCGCGCCGATAGGCGTCGGGGCAGACGCTGGTGTCCCAGCGCATGCAGAGCATGTCGCCGAACCAGTAGTGCCCGTTCGGGGTGTAGCCGCTGACGTAGGTGAGTTCGAGGTCCTTGGCGTAGTTGCCGAACACCAGCGAGCCGTATGCGCCGTCGAGGGTGCGCTCCCCCGGCTGGATCAGGCCGCGATCACCCAGTTGCAGGGTGGTGCCGGCGAAGTCGGGGAACGCCGCCATCGCGGCGCCACGATCGCTGGGCAGGTTCCAGCTCATCGGCGTCGGCTGGGCCCGGTCGACCTGGAAGTACGCGATCGGGAACACCGCGACGATCGCCAGCGCCACCGCCGCCGTCGTCCCCTTGTTCACCGCGAGCCACACCACCAGCGCGCCGAGCGCCGCGAGCACCAGCGCCGCACCGACATGGACCAGCCAGTTGTGCGGGTCGGCCGAGAACGACCGCACCCACAGCAACCCGATCAGGACCGCCGCCGCGACGCCACGCGAACGCCAGTCCTTGAACGTCGCGAAGCGGCCGAGCAGCACACAGACCAGCAGCAGCAGGCCCAGCGCCACCATCGGCAGCACCCGGGCGGGCCAGCGCAACGGTCCGATCGTGCCGGGTCCGGCGGTCCACATGAGCGCGGCGACAGCGAACAGCGCGATCCCGCTGAGTTCGCGCCAGGCGCCGCGCGCCTTACCCCAGTCGATGAAGGCGAGCGCGGGGATCAGGAACCAGGCGATGTAGACCACCGGCAGCGGCTGCACATAGCCCCACCAGGAGGTGAACGCGGGCAGCGTCGAGGGCAGGCTCGCGTTCAGCGATTCCGACCACGGCACGGTGAGGAACTGGTCGTTGTTGATCTGGGCGGTACCGCGCCAGGTCACCTTGGCCGAGAGCATGCTCGGCAGATAGGTCGCCAGCCCGGCCAGCGCGGCGAGCCCCGACACCAGCAGCAGTTTCAGCGAGGGGCGCCAGGTCTTCTGGTAGATAAGCTCGCCCACGGCGACCGCGACGATCATCATCCCGGCCTCGACGGCGGGGAAGATGTACTGCACCGAAATCGCCAGGTAGAGGTACACGAACACCGGAATCGGCCCGCCCCGACCGCGCGCGTACCGCACGCCGGAGGCCCACGCGTGCACCATCCACGCGGTGCCGGTGAACGCGGTCATCCAGCTGGCCTCGTCGAAGAACAGCAGCCAGCCGGTGAACGGGATCGAGACGCCGGCCAGCGCGGCCCACTGCACGCGCGAACCGTAGGCCAGGCAGACGCGGTACACGCCGAGGCCGAGGATGATCGCGAAGATCAGCTTCACCACGGTCGCGTACAGCACCAGATTGCCGACCGAGGGCGCGATCAGATCGATCAGCAGCTGCGGCGGATTCAGCAGTCCCGCTTCCTCGATCGCGTAGTTGCCCGCCATCCAGTGCTCGGGGACCATCACCGGTAGGTCGCCGTCGCGCAGCCGCCTGCCGAGCATCACCCACAGCGGAACGTACTGGGATTCGGTGTCGTCGGTGTAGAAGTGCCGGGCGTTCGCCAGCAGAACCGCGCCGTAGCCCGCGATCACTCCGAGGGAGGTGATCAAGCCCCACAGGTACACGGCACGACGGGGAGGGGTTCTACTTTCCACCACGAGGATCAGACCCTACAGGTAAGCGGCACCATCGGCACCGTCGCACGGTGCCCTGCGTCACCACCGGGCGCTACCGCCCAGTGTTAAAGTTCCCCCACTGCCGGGCCCGCACCGCACCGCCTCCCATCACCGAAAGTCGACGATGCCGATTCCTTCCGCACATTCGTCCCGACCCGGCGCCGTGCTGCCCGCCGGGGCGCCCGACCGGCATGGGTCGCGCCCGGTGCATTCGGTGTCGGTGGTGGTCCCGGTGTACCGGGGCGAGGAGACGATCGCGGCGCTGGTCGCCGAGCTGGACCGGCTGACCGGACCGTCGACGTCGGCGGCGGGCGCCCGCTTCGCCGTGGAGGAGATCATCCTCGTCCACGACAACGGCCCCGACCGCTCCGATGTGGTGCTGCAGGAACTCGCCGGCTCCTACCCCCAGGTGCGTCCGGTGTGGTTGAGCCGCAACTTCGGTCAGGACGCGGCGACGATCGCCGGGATGGCGGCGGCGCGCGGCGACTGGATCGTCACGATGGACGAGGACGGCCAGCACGATCCCGCCTTCATCGCCGACTTCCTCGACGCGGCCCTGGCCTCGCGCGCCGACCTGGTGTATTCCAAGCCGAGCAACACCCGCCCGCACGGCTTCCTGCGCAACCTCACCTCGCGCGGGGCGAAGATCGTGCTCGCGACCGTGTTCGCGTTCCCGGATTCGACCCGGTTCGAGAGCTTCCGGCTGATCCGTGGTGACATCGGCCGCCAGCTCGCCGAGGTCGCCGCCAACGGCGTGTACCTGGACGTGGCGCTGACCTGGGTGGTCGGCAACGCGGTGCAGGTGCCGGTGACCCTGCGCGCCGAGGGGCGCGAGGAGTCCGGCTACAACTACCGCCGCCTGTTCTCGCTGTTCTGGAAGATGGTGCTGTGCAGCGGCACCCGCGGTTTGCGCCTGGTGAGCATGCTCGGGGTGACCCTGGCCCTGGCGGGGGTGATCATGGCCGGGGTGGTGATCGTGCAGGCGCTCACGCAGGACAACAGTGATCCCGAGGGCTGGGCCTCGATCATCGTCGTGCTGCTGCTGTGCTCGGGCGCCACGTTGTTCTCGCTCGGCCTGATCGCGGAGTATCTCGGTGTGGCGCTGCACATCCTGGTCGGTAAGCCGCTGTACCTCACCGTCGACAGCCCGACACCGCGCCCGGATACGATGCACGCGCCGATTCCAGCCGCGACGGAGAAGGGTCACCACGAGTGAGCGACCGCATCATCTTCAGCAGGCCGTTCCGCGCCGCCGCCGAGCGCGCGAACCTGCTGACCGTGCTCGATTCCGATCACAGTCACGGTGACGGTCAGTTCACCAGGTCGGCCACCGCCAAGATCAAGGCCATCACCGGCGCCGAGCACGCGCTGCTCACCACCTCCTGCACGCACGCGCTGGAACTGGGCGCGCTGCTGCTCGAACTCGGCCCCGAGGACGAGGTGATCGTCCCGAGTTTCGCGTTCACCTCGGCGGCCACCGCGATGGCGCTGCGCGGGTCGACGTGCGTGTTCGTCGACATCGACGACACCACCGGCAACATCGACCCGGCGGCCGCCGCGGCCGCGATCACCGACCGCACCAAGGCGATCGTCGTCATGCACTACGGCGGTGTCGCCGCCGACATGGAGCCGCTGCTGGAGCTCGCCGCGCGGCACGGGGTGGCGATCATCGAGGACAACGCGCACGGCCTCGGCGGCACCTGGCGCGGCAGGCAGCTCGGCACCATCGGCACGCTGGGTACGCAGAGCTTCCACGACACCAAGAACGTGCACTGCGGTGAGGGCGGCGCGCTGCTGCTCTCCGACGAGATCCTGATGGGCCGCGCGGAGATCATGCGGGAGAAGGGCACCGACCGGGCCCGGTTCCTGCGCGGCCAGGTGGACAAGTACTCCTGGCAGGACATCGGTTCGAGCTACCTGCCCAGTGAACTCAACGCCGCGGTGCTCGACGCGCAGCTGGCCGAATTCGACACCATCCAGGCGCAGCGGCATCGCGTGTGGGACACCTACGCCGCCGCGCTGCCGGACTGGGCCGCCCGCAACGACATCCGCCCGATGACGGTGCCCGCCGACCGCGGTCACACCGCGCACCTGTTCTACCTGCGGATGCCCACCGAGGACAGCCGCGACGGCATCATCGCTCATCTCGCCGAGCGCGGGATCGTGGCGCCGTTCCACTACATTCCCCTGGATTCGAGCCCGGCGGGCCTCAAGCACGGCCGCACGCCGGTGCCGTGCACCCGCTCGGCGAACTTCTCGGCGACGATCGTGCGGCTGCCGCTGTGGCCGCTGCTGAGCGAGGCTCAGCTCACGCGCGTCATCGACGCGGTCACCGAATACCAGGTCTGATGGTGGCCGGGCCCGCCCGGCCACCATCGACGCCGGTCAGTTCCCGCCGAACAGCTCCGCGGCCACCGCGTCGGTGAGCACCTCGTAGGCCTCGCGCTCGCGGTTGTACAGCCAGGTGCCCGGCCCCGGCTTGGGCAGACCCGCGGCCTGCACCGCCGTGGCCGAGGGCCGGAAGCTGGGGCTGCGCGGGATGTCGTCGACGACGTAGACCAGGTCGGGACGCTGATCGAGGGGTAGCGCCCGCATCGCCTCGGTGACGTCACCCGGTTCGATCTTGAAGCCGGCGCGGACGCAGAGCGCGGCCGCGGCCAGGTTGCCCGACGGGGTCGGCAGGCTGTAGGCCACTTCCATGTCGACGGCGGTGATGTCGTTGAGCACGTCCACGATCGGCTGGGTGAACACCGGTCCGCGCGGGGTGCGGATCACGGTGTCGCGGCGGTCGACCAGCCAGTAGTCGCCGTCGCTGTCGCGGCGGAAGATGTTCTCGGTCGGCCACCAGGCGTCGCCCGCCCGGAACACCCCGCGCAGCCCGCCGTCGGACAGGTCGCCGACGTCGACGGACTTGCCGAGCAGCAGGCCTGGCTCGTTGTCGACGCAGCGGCGGGCGAAACCGTCGTCCCCGACCAGGATCTGCTCGGTGACCGGGTCGTAGGCGACGAGCTCCACGTGCGCGGTGCCCGGCACCGGCCGGCCCTTGGCGCCGATCTTGGTGCCGGTGACATTGGCCAGCACCACGTCGCCGTCGATCGAGGCGTAGAACTCGAGCACCCTGGCCGGCGCGAACTGTTCGACAGTGCGCCGCCACAGCCCCGCGGGCATACCGGAGCCGATGAACAGCCGGATCGGGTGGTTGTGCCCGGCCGGGAAGACCTGCGCGTCGAGCAGGTCGCGCAGCATCGTCCAGGTGTAGGTGACGACGGTGACGCCGTAGCGGTGCACCTCCTCGGCGAACCGGCCCGGCTCCATGTCCGTGGGCCTGGCCAGCGCGATCCGGCTGCCACCGGCGATCGCGCCGCCGAGACTCACCAGCAGACCGGACGAATGGTGCAGCGGCGCGAGGCAGTACACGGTGTCGCGGCGGTCGAGGTCGGCCGCGCTCGCGGTGCCGAACGCCGAGAGCGCCCACCGATGGTTGGTGATGTATTTGGCCTCGAGCTTGGGTCCTGCGCCGAGGACGAGGATGAACGCCAGTTCACGCGCCAGGCCCGGGTTGGGCCGGTACCAGGCCGGAACCCGGACCTTCGACGGATCGATCTGCTCGAGGTCGATCACCTGGTCACCGGTCGGCACCGGCAACTGCCTGGTGTCGCCGCCACCGAGGACGAGCACGCGCGCGCCGGTCGCGGCCGCGGTGCGCAGATTCTCCGGATCGGTGATCAGCGTCCGCACGCCCGTCAGTTCCATGCCGTGGGCGAGTTCGGCGCCCGGCGCCAGCAACACCGCGACCGCGCCGAGGCGCGAGAGCGCGGCGACCGCGGCCAGGGCGCTGGGCCTGGTCTCCATCACCACGCCGATCCGGGTGGCGGGCCGCACGCCGACGGCGATGAGGCCGCGCACGACATTGTCGATGCGCACCTCCACCGCGGCGTTGGTGTGCACCCGGTCGTCGAAGAGGAACAGGTCCTTCTGCGGCGCTCGCTTGGCGTGCTCGCTGAGCAGCTTGCCCAGCGAGATGCGGGTGTGCGGCTGGATCATGCCGAGCCGGGTCAGGCGCGGCAGGGCGCGCGCGGCCTCCCCCGCGATCTCGACGGACCCGCGAATCGTGTTGTTGGCGATGCCCTCCAGCGCCTTGCCGACCCCGGCGCCCGCCTCGGCCAGGGAGGCGGCGGTGTGCACCACACGGGTCGCGGCGGTGCGCGGTGCGTTCGAGGCGACATGCTCCTGCATGGGCACGATCTGCTCGGGCAGCGTGCCGTTGCCCTCCATCCAGGTGATCCAGTCGCGCACCATCGGCCAGGTGTGGTTGGTGGCCATCGAACCGGCGACGAGCCCGAAGTGCCCGGCCACCAGGCTGGCCTCGTAGACCTCGGCGTTGGGCGCGGCGCGCACGATGCCGCGCACGGCGGCGGGCTGACCGATGTCGTCCACCTCGCCGACGAACGCCAGGATCGGGCACCGCAGCTCGGCGAGCGAGATCGGATGATCACGAATGACGAACCCGCCGAGCATCATCCGGTTGTGCGCGACGAACTGCTTGAGCAGATCCGCGATCGCCGGTCCCGAATACCCCACCCAGCCGTCGCTGTTGAGGAAGCGGCGCTGACGTTCCTTGGGCAGCAACGCCTCCCGGTCGTGCAGCTGCAGCAGGAAATCGATGCGTGACTTCGCGGTCTTGACCGGGTCGAGCATCTGGAAGCCGATGCGCACCATCGACTCGGTGATCGGCAGCCGGTGCATCACGTGGTCGGCCAGGAAGTCGGCGACCTCCGACACCATGCCGTAGGGCAGCCCGAACGGCATGCCCGCGACGATGTCGACCGGGCTGCCGAAGGTGACGATGGAGGCGACGCCCTTGCCGTAGCGGTAGGCCGTGGTCTGGTAGGCGAACATGCCGCCCTGCGAGTACCCCATCAGGTGCACCTGCGCGCCGGTGGCCTCGCAGACGGTGTCGATGGCCGAGTTCACCGCGAGCACGTGGTCGGCCAGGTCGCGTTCCCAGCCGCCCTCCTCGGTCGCGGGCGAGCCGAAATCGACCACCCAGCAATCGATTCCGCTGGCGTGCAGAATACCGACGGCGCCGCCCGCCGCGTTCACGTCCCAGATGTCGGCGTTCACCATCAACGGCGGCACGAGCAGCGCCACCGGGCGGCCCGCCGTCTTGTCGTCGGGGAAGTAATGTCGCAGCCGGTACATGCGGCGTCGCTCGACGACCTCGAAGGGCGAGGACTCGACATCGTGCGCCAATCCGCCGAAGCGGATCACCTCCAGCCCGTTCTGCGCGGTAGCCAGCAACCGCTGCACCGAACCGACGACACCTTTTGGACTGAAATCCACCATTCCCACCTTGCTGACAGTGACACACCTCACACACCCCGATGTGCTCATATGAGCTAACCACACCGGACCTCCATTATGTGTCGGCTGTGACAGGCCGCATGTTGCGGCGATTCACCTCACAACCGCCGGTCAGGGGCTCATCACGTTCGCGTAGACGCTGTCGAACGGCTCGCTGCTGACGCTCAGGTCACCGCGGAAGGGATAGTCCAGCGCGGCGATCAGGAAGATCATCGCGCCGAGGAAGAAGGCGAACAGCCCGCCGAGCACCAGGTGGGCGTGTCGACCCAGGCAGAACAGACACAACAGCACCAGGTTCACCGCGCCGCCGACCAGGATCGTGCACCACAGCACATCGGGGATGCCGCCCTTGGTCGCGTTGATCCGGTGCCTGCGGTCGGAGTCGAAGCGGGCGAACTGGTCGATGGTGGCGGCGTGCACGATCTCCTGCGCGCTGTCGGCCGGGCGGAACTCGAGCAGGTGGCCCTGGAACCGGGTCACCAGGGCGGTACCGCCCATGGGCTCCTCGCCGCGCCGGAGCGCAGGCCAGACGACCTCGCGCACGTCACGGGTATAGGCGACGAGGTCGCCGCGCAGGATCCCGCGATAGGGCTCCGGGTAGGCGCTGACCTCCCGGTAGAGCGTGCCGATCGCCGCCGCCTCGTCGGCGACGCGGCCCTGCGCCGCGTCGTACGACTCGTAGGTAGCCGCGGCGATCAGCCCGAGCAGCAGCCCGTAGAACACGCCGCCGACGGTGAGCACCATCGTGACGGTCTCGTTCCAGCCGGGCTCCGGCTCGAACGCGCGCTGGACCGCGTTCCTGCTGAGCAGGATCGCGGTGACCGTGAGGCCCACCGCGACACCGGTGATGAGGAGGAAGTCCAGCCAGATCGGTAACCCGTATATCCAGGTGAACATGCTTCGACGATAACCGCCGAACGCGCGATCGCGCCGCCCAACGACGATTCATCCCAGGACATTCGTCGGCCCGCAATCAGCTCCCGCACAACGGATCTCCCGGTCACAGCCATGTTTTCCGAATTCGCCCACGCACGACCACCCGGCCGCCCTACGATCGATGTCGTCCGGAACGCACTGACACGCATTCGATTTCGTGTAACACCGTTTCACACGCCCGGTTTCCTTCCGCGCAGGACCATTCGATTCGCATCGTTGCCCACCCCCCGACCTGTCGCGCGATGTCGCGCCACACAGGTCCATCGGCTGTGCCGAAAAACGCTTCGAGGTGAGGAACTCATGACCATCGAAATGCCGCTGCCCACAGACAATTCCGTTCGCAAGAGTCTCAGCACCAGCGCCGCCCAGAAGCTGGCGCACACCACCAAATCCGAACCGCAGATGCAGGGCATCAGCTCGCGCTGGCTGTCCCGCGCGCTGCCATGGGTGCAGGTCGCGGGCGGTGTGTACCGCGTCAACCGCAGGCTCACCCACACCGTCGGCAACGGCGAGGTCGAATTCGTCGTCGACGGTTCCCGCGCCCGGGTGATTCCACAGGAATTGCGCGAACTCCCGGCCCTGCGCGCGGTCGAGGACGACGCGTTGTTGCGCCCGCTCGCGGACAATTTCGTGCAATACGATCTCGACCCGGGATCCGTCGTGGCCGAATTCGGCAATCCGATGGACCAGGTGATTCTCGTCGTCCACGGAAAGCTCGCCCGCCTCGGCTCCGGCGAGTACGGCGAAGCGACGAAACTCGGCATGCTCTCCGGCGGCGACTATTACGGCGAGGAGATGCTCACCGACGAATCGGCGATCTGGCCGGACACCGTCAAGACGGTCACCAGAACCACCATTCTCTGCCTGTCCAGGGAATCGTTCGAGCAATTCCTGGACACGAATCCCGAGCTCGCCCGGATTCGCACCGAGGCCGCGCACACACCGGATCGGACGCAGAATTCCAAAGGCGAGGCCGATATCGAGATCTCCTCCGGCCATTCCGGGGAACCGCTGCTCGAGGGCACCTTCGTCGACTACGACGCCAGCCCGCGGCAGTACGAGTTGAGCCTGGCGCAGAGCGTGCTGCGCATCCACACCCGCGTCGCCGACCTGTTCAACGACCCGATGAACCAGGTCGACCAGCAGCTGCGGCTCACCGTCGAGGCGCTCTACGAGCGGCGGGAACACGATCTGGTGAACAATCCGGAATTCGGCCTGCTGCACAACTGCGACCTCAAACAGCGCATCACCACCGAGTCCGGCCCACCGACGCCCGACGACATGGACGAACTGCTGAGCATGCGGCGCGGGACGAAATTCTTCCTCGCGCACCCGAAGGCCATCGCCGCCTTCGGTCGCGAATGTTCGCGGCGGGGACTGTATCCGGACCCCGTGGAATTCCAGGGGCATCGGGTGCCGGGCTGGCGCGGTGTGCCGCTGTTGCCGTGCGGGAAGATCCCGGTGAGCGGCACCCAGACCACGTCCATCATGGCGATGCGCATCGGCGAGCAGGATCAGGGCGTGGTCGGCCTGCATCAGACCGGCATTCCCGACGAGTACGAACCGAGCCTCAATGTGCGGTTCAAGCAGATCGACGACCAGTCGATCATGTCCTACCTGGTCAGCTGCTACTACTCGGCGGCCGTCCTGGTTCCCGACGCGCTCGGTGTGCTCGACGACGTCCTCGTCGCGCGCCGGGCCGACTGATCGGCGCGGACCGTGTCGATCCTGACCAGGGTGGCGGCACCGCACGCGAACACCGAGCTCGCCGGCACCGTGGCCGCGCTGCTGCACGGCGCGGGCGCGCCGGCCGAGCTGTTCCCGCGACTGGGCCACTCGGCATCGACCCTCCCCCAACGGGTTTCGTCCACGCGGCAGTCCGGCGGCGGCCCACGACACCTGCTCGGGCCGACGGGCATCGGCACCACCGCCCTGCGCCCGACGCCACGTCTCACCGTCGCACCGACGCCCGCCGCGTCGACAACCGGTGCGCCGCAGCGGATTCCGACGCTGTACTGTCCACCGCCCGAACGGGACGATCCCGCGCTCGCCGAGGCCGTCAACACCGGCCTGCTCGCCTGGGCCGCGCAGATCGGTCTCTACGAGGGCAGGCTCGACGAGTTGGGCAAGGCCGACTTCGGCCGCCTGATCATGCTCGCCCACCCCGACTGCGACGACCCTGATCGCCTGCTGGGGGCCGCCCGCGCCGCGGTGGCCGAATGGTCGGTCGACGACTACTACTGCGAGGAGGACGCCCCTGGCGACACCGCACCCGACGGCACCCCGTCCAGCGCCGCCGCGGAACTCG
Organism: Nocardia neocaledoniensis; assembly: GCF_029868625.1. Classification (GTDB taxonomy): domain Bacteria; phylum Actinomycetota; class Actinomycetes; order Mycobacteriales; family Mycobacteriaceae; genus Nocardia; species Nocardia neocaledoniensis_A. The sequence continues at coordinate 20,712 of NZ_JARWOJ010000395.1, forward strand.
GGCCACGACTCGAACTCGCGGCCGCCGCCATGGATCCGGCCCATCTGCCCGCGCGCTACGCGCCCCGGCTCGAACTGGCCATGCAGGCCGACCCGATCCTGCGCGCGTTCCGCACCTCGTTCGCGCACCTGGCGGGGTACGCGAGCCCGGCGCAGCTGGCCAGGTTACGCACCGAGATCGCGGGCTGGTTCATCGCGCTCGGCGCCGAAGCCGGCTGGCGCACCGCGGGCCGCATGCCACCGGTCTGGGAGTACCTGACCAATCGGCAACCGCACAGCTTCCTGCCGTGCATGGCACCGATCGACGCGGTCGGCGGCTACGAACTCGGCGCCGCCGAGTACACCGACCCGCCGGTCCGCCGGGTGGTGACCACCGCCGCGCTGGCCGCGCAGATGGTGAACGACCTGTATTCGATGGCGCGCGAGGACCTTTCCGACGGCCGGGAGTTCAACCTGCCGACCGTCCTCGCCGCCGAGGAGAACTGCAGCCGCGGCGAGGCGGTGCTGCGGACCGCCGAGATCCACGACGAACTGATGCACCGGTTCGAACGCGAGGCCGCCCCGCTCGCCGCCGCGGGCTCCCCCGAGCTGCGCCGCTTCCTGACCGGCCTGTGGGCCTGGATGGGCGGCAACCGCGCCTGGCACGCCGACAGCCGCCGCTACCACGACATCGCACCAGGAGAGGACGACCGATGACCATCGCGAACCCGCACACCGACACCTCCGTGCTGCGCACCACCTATCAGCGTTCCGTCGCCGCCTACTGGAACAACAACCCCAACGACGACCGGGTCAACACCAAGCTGGGCGAGGTCGACGGGCTCTACCACCACCACTACGGCATCGGCGAGCCGGACTGGTCGGTGCTCGACGGGCCCGACGAGACCAGGCAGGACCGGATCGTGCGGGAACTGCACCGGCTCGAGACCGCCCAGGCCGACTTCCTGCTCGACAATCTCGGTTCGATCCAGACCGCGGACCGCGTCGTCGACGGTGGCTCGGGGCGTGGCGGCACCAGTTTCATGGCGGCCGAACGCTTCGGCTGCCAGGTCGACGGTGTCTCCATCTCCGAGTACCAGGTCGGCTTCGCCAACGACCAGGCCGCCTCCCGCGGCGTCAACGACCGGGTGCGGTTCCACTTCCGGAACATGCTCGACACCGGTTTCCCCGACGAGTCCGCGCGCGCGATCTGGACCAACGAGACCACCATGTACGTCGACCTGTTCGATCTGTACGACGAGTTCGCCCGGCTGCTCGAGCCCGGCGGCCGCTACGTCTGCATCACCGGGTGCTCAAATGACGTCACCGGCGGGCGCTCGGCCTCGGTCAGCTGGATCGACGCGCACTACGGCTGCATGATCCATCCGCGCAGCGAGTACTTCCGGGCGCTGTCCGACAACGGCCTGGTGCCGACCACGGTGGTCGACCTCACCCCCGACACCATCCCGTACTGGGAGCTGCGCACGCACTCCGAGCTCGCCACCGGCGTCGAGCAGCCGTTCCTCACCGCCTACCGCGAGGGGAGCTTCCAGTACCTGCTGATCGTCGCCGATAAGGTGGCCAGGTGACCGAACCGCTCGCCGACCCGTTGTCCGACCGCGAAGCCCTGCCCGTGGAGCTGGTCGACGACGCCGGCGCCGCGATCGGAACGTGCTCGGTGGCCGATGCCCATCGGCCACCGGGCACGCTCCACCGCGCGTTCTCGGTGCTGCTGTTCGACCAGGAAGGCCAGGTCCTGATCCAGCAGCGCGCCGCGGTGAAGACCCGGTTCCCGCTGCAGTGGGCCAACACCTGCTGTGGGCACCCGGCGCCCGGGCAATCGGTGGTCGAGGCCGCCGCGATCCGGCTGCGCGAGGAACTCGGCCTCACCGCCGAACTCGCCGAGGTCGGCGCCTTCCGCTATCGCGCCGGCGATGAGTCCACGGGCCGGGTGGAACACGAATACGACCATGTCCTGATCGGCTCGACCGACGCGGTGCCCCGCCCCGATCCCGCCGAGGTCGGCAGCTGGGCCTGGGTTTCCCCCGCATCGCTGCGCACCGATCTGGCCGCGTCGCCAGGGAAGTACACCCCCTGGCTGGCCGAAGTCCTCGAGATCGCCGAGCGTGCCCACCTCGCGGCTCAGACCTAGCCCCTGTCTTCCTTGCTTTCTTCTTAGATCGCACAGTGACCGCCCGACCGGAAGGAGCCCGACATCGGATAGATGCGCATATCTACATTTCTCGATGGAAAATGTTCTTGGCGAACTCACAGGGTCGCCACAGTCGCAGGACAGGCCCGGCGTCGAACCTGGACAGGGAACATTTTCCGCGAAGTGAGCGAGGTAGCGATGGTCGAGGTCGAGATCGACGGCAACACGGTGACGGTCAACGTGCTCGGTGGACATCGCCTGCTCGCGCTGCGCCAGCAAGTGGTGATCGACCGCGCCGCCATCACCGGTATCACCCCGGCCGAGGTGGACCTGCGGCCGCCGTGGGTGCGCGCGCCGGGCACCTTCATCCCGGGCGTGATCGCCGCCGGCGTGTACCGCGGCAAGGGCCGGAAAGAGTTCTGGGACACCACTTTCGGCGGCAACGCGGTGCGGATCGACCTCGACGGCTACTCCGCCGCCGACTGCGCGGCCCTGCTGCGCGAGGCCGCGCTCTCGGCACTGCGCCGCGACATGGCCGCCGCCG
>NZ_JARWOJ010000396.1 GCF_029868625.1 Nocardia neocaledoniensis
GGGGGCTCGTGGCGCGCCCGGTGGTGTGTGCCTCCCACCGGCCGGCCGGGGGGCGGCGGCGGGGGGGCCGGCCACACCTGCCCCCCCGGGGGGGGGGGGGCGTTCCCCCCGGGGGCGCGGGGGCGCCGCCCACACCCCCACAAAATTCAACCGGCTAAACCCCCGCCCGCGGGCCCCCCCCGGGCCCCCGCCGCACCTACGATCGAGGCGTGGACTTCGAGACTTTCGTGTATGCGATTCCGCTGCGGACGCGGTTTCGGGGGATCACCGTGCGCGAGGGGATGTTGCTCAGGGGCGCGGCGGGGTGGGGTGAGTTCTGCGCGTTTCCCGAGTACGACGACCGGGAGGCGGCCGGGTGGTTGGCCACCGCGGTCGAGCAGGCGACCGTCGGGTGGCCGGCGCCGGTGCGGGAGCGCGTGCCGGTGAATTGCATTGTGCCCGCGGTTGATCCGGAGCGGGCCGGGCGGATCGTGCGGGAATCGGGGTGTGCGACGGCGAAGGTGAAGGTGGCCGATCACCCGGATTCGCTGCCGGCGGACCTGGCCAGGGTGGCGGCCGTGCGCGAGGCGATCGGGTCGTCGGGCGCGATCCGGGTGGACGCCAACGCGGTGTGGGATGTGGCGACCGCCGTGCGGCACATCGCGGAGATCGATCGGGCGGCCGGCGGCTTGGAATACGTGGAACAGCCGTGCCGCACGGTCGAGGAGCTGGCCGAGGTCCGGCGGCGGATCGCGGTGCCGATCGCGGCGGACGAGTCGATCCGACGCGCGGAAGATCCGCTGCGGGTCGCGGTCGCGGGGGCCGCCGACGTGGCAGTCCTCAAGTGCACACCGCTGGGCGGAGTGCGGCGGGCGCTGGCGGTCGCGGACGCGGCCGGGCTGCCGACGGTGGTGTCGTCGGCGCTGGAGACCAGCGTCGGGCTGGCCGCGCAGATCGCCCTCGCCGGGGCTCTGCCTCAGCTCGACTTCGCCTGCGGTTTGGGCACTCTCGCTCTCTTCGAGGGTGATCTCGTTCGCGATTCGCTGCTGCCCGAGAACGGGTGGCTGCGAGTTCCCACCAGCGCACCCGAGCCGGACCCCGCGCTGCTCGACCGGTACCGCCATCCCGATCCCGCGCGGACCGAGTGGTGGTTGCGGCGATATGAGCGAGTCGGCGCGCTACTCGCCGAAACGCCTATTTGAAAACGCTGAGCGCGCCGATATTCGAGTCGATGTACCCGTACGCGCCACTGTCGCCGTAGATGCCGTCGTCACAATCGACGGACGCCCAGACACCCAGATTCAGCGTATAGACACTGCCGGGCTTCATCGTCCACAGCACCTCGAGCGACGGATCCAGCTGGAAGCCCTCCCCCAGCCCACCGCCCTGGTCCACCTCACCATTGCTGCGCCGCATACGCCACATCTTGTTGGACGCGAAAGTCAGCAGGTTGCCGTTCTCCAAGACGGTCAACTCGACGCCGCCCTCGGTCGTGGCATCACCGTTTCCGGGCGCCGCCAGCACGGAGTATTCGTTCCGCACCCAGCGCAGCGAGCGACCCATCACATAGACCGGCGTGGTCGAATTGACATCGGCCACGGTGAGAACGACACCGACCCCGGCATGCGCGTCCAGCCAGGCGACATCCCGGCTGACGGCCGCGCTGATGCCCGCGTAGCCGTTGTTGCCGGGGCTACCCTTGTGCGCGGCATCCGAAAGCGAATACGCCCCACCATGATTCGACCAACGCCAGTCGAAATGAAAAGGCGCCCAGAAGATCTTCGTCGCGTTGCCGAATCGGAACATGCCTGCGGTGCGGACCAATTGCGCGTCCATCGGCGCCGGGTCGGCGAGTTCCGTGTTCAGCTCGACCGAGGACAGCCGCTTCCGCGCCTCGTCGAACGCGCGCGCGGACTCCGCGTCGGCCTCGATCTGACGGCGATAGTGCTCCTTTTCCGCGACCCGGAATTCTTCGTGCCGAGACCTCAGCGCACGGCGCTTCTCGGCCCGCTCGGTCGCACGCCGGACGAGAGTGTCCACTGATTTCTCGACTACGCCGCGCATGTCCTCCGGCGCGCTGTCGTCGTAGTTGATTTCCGCGGTTGAAGTTTTCGCGTATCCCATTTCCGCCACCTTCGATCGTCGACACGGCCGATTCCGCCGGCGCCCTGGAGACGGTCGGCAGTAGCCACGTTCGTTCAGTTGCGGGCCCGATGATCAACACACTGATTGTCCTCCCCTGACATCGTTGTGTCACCGATGATTTCGCTGCCTAAGCAGATACTTCGGGGCGCGGGCGGAGCGGCCGCCCACGGTCGGCGCGGGGCCCCCCCCCCCCATATGTTTTTGACAAAAGAATTTTGGGGGAAAGTTAAAGGCAAGACCGCCGGCCGCACCCACCACGCGCACCGGTGGGTGT
>NZ_JARWOJ010000397.1 GCF_029868625.1 Nocardia neocaledoniensis
ACCATCGCCCTGCTCCACCAGTACCGACGCCTGGCCGTCCGATGGGAACGCCGCACCGACATCCATTACGGATTCTTGAACCTCGGTGCCGCGCTGATCTGTTGGCGACGCCTCAGCAATCAAACCTGATAGGAGCTCTTACGCCACAGAACATCCGGAGTCGGGAACGGTGCCGGCCATCGCCTCGACCTTGGTGTCGGTGTTCGACTGTTCAGCGTCGATCTTCAGGAACACCCCGCCGACGTGCAGAGTCGCGCGCTCGTACTGGACGACGACCTCGACTTCTTTCACGTCGGAGATTATGGCTGGGGTGACCATCGACGTCGCCGGGATTATCGCTGGCCAGTGGCCCGTCGCTGGCTTAGCTGAGCGTTGTCTCAACGGATCTTCGCCCGGAACTCTGCTGGTCGCCGCTGTCACTGTTGCGTGCTGCCAACTGGTCGACAATCCCGCCCTGCCACACCCGGCGACGTCAGAATTCACCAATCGGATCGGTGAGATCCGACACTGAGCAACGCTACAGCCGATGTCCGTTGCCAGTGAAAATAGGCTATTGCCAACCACCTGAGCCATCGACGCAGCCTTGCCACTGAACCTGGACCATCGAGAGCCCGACCAGCCAGTTCGCCGTGGCCGATGGAGAGAGTTGGCTCACTTTGAATGGCAAATCGGGTCGGGGAGTCTGCCACTCAAAAAGGGCCACCGCAGGTCAGCGAGGTTGGCGTGGCTCATCTTCACTGTCACCGGACAGTCGATGCGATCCCTCAGCACAGATGCTGGCTGAACTCGCCGATACCCACGACACGGAGATGATCCATCATCGGCATCTCCCGCAGCGGCATGCAGTCTCATGACTTGCCTGTAATGGGGCCGGCGGTGGCTTCATCCCCGCTCGGGCGGGGAGCACTGTAGGCCGGACAGCTGCACCTCCCCCACCCTGGCTTCATTCCGCGCGCCCGGGGAGCACGCATACGCAAAGGGGCCGCAGCTCGCTCGGGAGGCTTCATCCTCGCTCGCGAGGCGGCCGTCGACGCGCACACCGAGCAGTCGTCGGCGCGGTGACAGGTCTGGCAGTCGTGGTCGCTCTCGCCGAGATGGACTTACTCGACGCCGCCGAATCGGGGGTTCAGAGCCCGGTGCGCTAGTGAGGGCCAGGTAGACGGTCATGGCGCCTCTCGCGCGACATAGCAATCCTCCACACGGTCGACCGCCGCCGCCGCCGTGATGGTCGGAGCAGCCGCTAGAGCTGCGCATTCAGAGAAGTCGCCTTCCCGGACATCGGTCAAGTGGACCGACGCCGCGTTGTCGACGCGCACTGCGCGAGGTTGAACCCCGAACTCCACCCGCAGACGACGCCGGCCTCCCCCAACTCACCGAGCGGAAAGGGATTTCGTTGCCACACCACACTAAGACAGCCGCCACCCACAACCGACTCGATCGGTGTACCCATGACCCGCGGTAGACCACCCCGGCCCCTCGGGGTCCCCGGCAAACCGATGCTCACCGAACTCGCTCCCGGGCACTGGAAAGCCCGCGTCCGGGTCCGCGACTCCTCCGGAAAACGACGCGAGCTCATGCGTGTCTCCCCGACCAAACTCGACTCCCGCCACCGCCCGATCCCCGACCGCACCGGCCAACGAGCCCTCGACGCCGTCATGGCAGCCGCAGCCGTCATCACCGTCGGCGTCGGCGGCGAACTGTCCACATCCATGACCGTGCGCGACTTGTGGGTCCGCTACCGCGCGAGCCTCATCGCACAAGACCGCACCGAATCCACCATCGCCCGCTACGACGAAGTCGCCAAAATGTTCAACACCGCATTCGGCGACCGGCGCCTGTTCGAAGTCACCACTTCCGCGGTCGAAACCTTCCTCACCGACGTCGGAAAAGCCAGGGGGCCTTCGAACATGCGCACCGGGCGCATCGTGCTCTCGGGCATGTTCCGCTACGCAGTCCGCACCAGCCCC
>NZ_JARWOJ010000398.1 GCF_029868625.1 Nocardia neocaledoniensis
TTCGGTGTCCGTTTCCTGCTGGTCGCGGAGTTCATCGCGTTCGCCGTGGCGGGCGATTTCTGGGCCTGGGCACTGCAAGTGTCCCCGCGGGGCGGCCCCGCGGGGGGGGGGGGGGGCGGGCCCCCCCCCGACGGCGGTCACGGCCGCGGCGGCCGTGACCGTCACCAGCATCCGGTCGGCCACTCGGCCGAGCACAGTAGTCATGCCGGAATACTATCGACGGGTCGGCGTCCCCGCCCCCCCCCCGGGGCCCCGCCCGGGCCCCCCCCCCCCAACCCCCAAGACCCGGCCCCCCCCCCCCCCCGCGCCGGGGGGCGGCCACGCCCCCGGCGCCGCCGGCGAGCGGCGCACCGGCGGCCCCGTCGGATCGGATTGTCAGGCCTGCAGGAAGGCGAACTCCTCCTGCAGTCGCGCGGTCTTGTCGCACAGGGCCGTCACCGACGGGCCCGCGCCGAGTACCTCGCGCGAGACATTGGGCACCACGGCCGCCAGGTTCGCCTCGGGAACCAGGGCGCGGATGGAGTCCGCTCCCCCGCCCTGCGCGCCGACACCGGGCATCAGGATCGGCCCGTTGAGGGCCGACAGGTCCGGCGCCTCGGTGAGCGTCGCGCCGACGACGACGCCGACCGAACCGAAGCCGGGCCCGGCGTTGCGGGCCGCCGCCTCGTCGACCATCGTCTGCGCGATCGTGCGCCCGTCGGCGGCGGTGATCCGCTGTAGTTGCGCCCCTTCGGGATTCGAGGTCGCCGCGAGGACGAACACGCCCCGATGATTGGCCTGCGCCAGGCTCAGCGCCGGGTCGAGTGACCCGAAACCGAGGTACGGCGAGACCGTCACGGCGTCCGAGCCCAGGGGCCCGTCACCGAGCCAGGCGTTGGCGTAGGCGTCCATGGTGGAGCCGATGTCGCCGCGCTTGGCGTCGGCCAGCACCAGGGTGCCCGAGGCGCGCAGCACCTCGATGGTGCGCTCGAGCACGGCGATGCCGCCCGAACCGTAGGTCTCGAAGAACGCGACCTGCGGCTTGACCAGGGCGACGCGGCCGTCGAAGGCCTCGACGCAGATCTCGGCGAACGCCTCGAGCCCGTCGACGTCCTCGGACAGCCCCCACGCCCGGAGCAGGCCGGGGTGGGGGTCGATGCCGACGCACAGCGGCCCGAACTGCCGCATGGCGTGCCGCAACCGATGACCGAAGCTGTGCATGTCAGCCACGCAGCACCGAGTGCAGCTGCTGCAGCGACCGCACGCCGATGCCGCCGTTGATGCTCGCCTCGATGCCCTGCACCGCCGCCGCCGCGCCCTGCACGGTGGTGATGCACGGGATGTTCGCGCCCACCGCGGCGGTGCGGATCTCGTAGCCGTCCACGCGGGGGCCCGAGTTGCCGTAGGGGGTGTTGAACACGATGTCGATCTCGCCGTCCCGGATCTGCTCGACGATCGAGGCCTCCGGCATGCCGGTGGCCGGATCGGTGGCCTCCGGGTCGGAGTGCTTGCGCACCTGCTCGCACGGAATGCCGTTGCGGCGCAGGGTCTCCGCGGTGCCCTCGGTGGCGAGGATGCGGAAGCCCAGGTCGTGCAGGCGCTTGATCGGGAACACCATGGCGCGCTTGTCGCGGTTGGCGACGGAGACGAACACGGTGCCCTCGGTGGGCAGCGAGCCGTAGGCGGCGGCCTGGCTCTTGGCGAAGGCGGTACCGAAATCGGCGTCGATGCCCATGACCTCGCCGGTGGACTTCATCTCCGGCGAGAGCAGCGAGTCGATGCCGGAGCCGTCCGCGCGCCGGAAGCGGTGGAAGGGCAGCACGGCTTCCTTCACCGCGACCGGTGCGTCGAGCGGCACGTGCCCGCCGTCGCCCTCGGGCGGCAGCATGCCCTCCTTGCGCAGATCGGCGATGGTGGCGCCGAGCATGACGCGCGCGCAGGCCTTGGCCAGCGGCACCGCGGTCGCCTTGGAGACGAACGGCACCGTGCGGCTCGCGCGCGGGTTGGCCTCGAGGACGTAGAGCACGTCGTCCTTGAGCGCGTACTGCACGTTGAGCAAGCCCTTCACGCCGATGCCCTTGGCCAGCGCGATGGTGGAGCGGCGCACAGCCTCGATGTCGCTGCGGCCCAGGGTGATCGGGGGCAGCGCGCAAGCGGAGTCACCGGAGTGGATGCCGGCTTCCTCGATGTGCTCCATCACGCCGCCGAGGTAGACCTCCTCGCCGTCGCACAGGGCGTCGACGTCGATCTCGATGGCGTCTTCCAGGAAGCGGTCGACCAGCACCGGGTGCTCGGGGTTGAGTTCGGTCGCGCGGGAGATGTAGCCCTCGAGCGAGGTCTCGTCGTAGACGATCTCCATGCCGCGTCCACCCAGCACGTAGGACGGGCGGACCAGCACCGGGTAACCGATCTCGGCGGCGATCTTCTTCGCCTGCTCCACGGTGGTGGCGGTGCCGTACTTGGGCGCGGGCAGGCCTGCGGCGACGAGCACGTCACCGAACTCGCCGCGGTCCTCGGCCAGGTCGATCGCGGCGGCGGAGGTGCCGACCACCGGGACGCCCGCGTCGGTGAGGCGCTGTGCCAGGCTCAGCGGGGTCTGACCGCCGAGCTGCACGATGACACCCGCGACGGTGCCCGACTCCGATTCCGCGTGGTACACCTCGAGGACGTCCTCGAAGGTGAGCGGCTCGAAGTAGAGCCGGTCGGCGGTGTCGTAGTCGGTGGAGACGGTCTCGGGGTTGCAGTTGACCATGACGGTCTCGTAGCCCGCGGCCGACAGGGTCTGCGCGGCGTGCACACACGAGTAGTCGAACTCGATGCCCTGACCGATGCGGTTGGGGCCCGAGCCCAGGATGATCACCTTGTCGCGTTCGCGCTGCGGCGCGACCTCGGATTCGGCGCCGGGGTCCAGCTCGTAGGAGCTGTAGTGGTACGGCGTCTTGGCCTCGAACTCGGCGGCGCAGGTGTCGACGGTCTTGTAGACCGGCCGCACGCCCAGCCGGTGGCGCAGCGAGCGCACGCCCGCTTCCCCGGCGAGCTCGGGCCGCAGGGCCGCGAGCTGACGATCGGACAGGCCGTAGTGCTTGGCCTGGCGCAGCAGGTCCTCGTCGAGCACGGGCGCGTCCAGGATCTCCTGGCGCAGCGCGACCAGCCCGGCGACCTCGGCGACGAACCAGGGGTCGATGCCGGAGGCGGCGGCCGTCTCCTCGATGCTCGCGCCGAAGCGCAGTGCCCGCTCGACCTGGTAGATGCGGCCCTCGATCGGCACGCGCAGGTCGGCGAGGATCGCCTCGATGGCCTCGCGCACCGACGCCGGGTCGTTCGCGTCGGCCGGGGCCCACTCGCCGTCCTCGGCGGTCCAGAAGCTGGCGGCCTTGGTCTCGAGCGAGCGCAGCACCTTGCCGAGCGCCTCGGTGAAGTTGCGGCCCAGCGACATGGCCTCACCGACGGACTTCATGGTGGTGGTGAGGGTGCCGTCGGCGCCGGGGAACTTCTCGAAGGCGAAGCGCGGCGCCTTGACCACGACGTAGTCGAGCGTGGGCTCGAAGCAGGCCGGGGTCTCCTTGGTGATGTCGTTGACGATCTCGTCGAGCGTGTAGCCGATGGCCAGCTTGGCCGCGATCTTGGCGATCGGGAAGCCGGTGGCCTTGGACGCCAGCGCCGAGGAGCGCGAGACGCGCGGGTTCATCTCGATGACGATCAGGCGACCGTCCTTCGGATCGACCGCGAACTGGATGTTGCAGCCGCCGGTGTCGACGCCGACCTCACGCAGGATGGCGATGCCGAGATCGCGCATCTTCTGGTACTCGCGGTCGGTGAGGGTCATGGCCGGGGCCACGGTCATCGAGTCGCCGGTGTGCACGCCCATCGGGTCGACGTTCTCGATGGAGCAGACGATGACCACGTTGTCGCGGCCGTCGCGCATGAGCTCGAGCTCGTATTCCTTCCAGCCGAGGATGGACTCCTCGATCAGGACGTTCGCGGTCGGCGAGGCGGCCAGGCCGCCGCCGGCGATGCGGTCGAGGTCCTCGTCGTTGTAGGCCATGCCGGACCCGAGGCCGCCCATGGTGAACGACGGGCGCACGACGACCGGGAAGCCGAGGTCGGCGACCGTCTCGCGGACCTCGTCCATGGTGAAACAGACCTTGGAGCGGGCGCTCTCGCCGCCGACCTTGGCGACGATGTCCTTGAACTTCTGCCGGTCCTCACCGCGCTGGATGGCGTCGAAGTCGGCGCCGATCAGCTCGACGTTGTACTTCTCCAGCACCCCGCGCTCGTGCAGCGCCACCGCGGTGTTGAGCGCGGTCTGCCCGCCGAGGGTCGCGAGAATGGCGTCGGGGCGCTCCTTCTCGATGACCTTCTCGACGAACTCCGGGGTGATCGGCTCCACGTAGGTGGAGTCGGCGAATTCGGGGTCGGTCATGATGGTCGCCGGGTTGGAGTTCACCAGCGACACGCGCAGTCCCTCGGACCGCAGCACCCGGCACGCCTGGGTACCGGAGTAGTCGAATTCGCACGCCTGGCCGATCACGATCGGGCCAGAGCCGATCACCAGGATGTGCTTCAGATCCTCGCGGCGAGGCATCAGGCTCCTTCCATGAGACCGGCGAAACGGTCGAACAGGTATGCGGCGTCGTGCGGGCCTGCGGCGGCCTCGGGGTGGTACTGCACCGAGAAGGCGCGACCGTCGATCAGTCGCACACCCTCGACGGTGCCGTCGTTGGCGCAGATGTGGGAGACCTCGGCCTTGCCGAAGGGCGTGTCGAACTGCTCGCCCTTCTCGCCTTCCAGGGCGAAGCCGTGGTTCTGCGCGGTGATGGAGATGCGGCCCGTGCCCTCTTCGACGACCGGGATGTTGATGCCGCGGTGGCCGAACTTCATCTTGTAGGTCTCGCGGCCGAGTGCCCGGCCCAGGATCTGGTTGCCGAAGCAGATGCCGAACAGCGGGATCCCGCGCTCGAGCACACCCTGGGTGAGCGCGATCGCGCCGGTCTGGGTGGCCGGGTCGCCGGGGCCGTTCGACAGGAACACGCCGTTGGGGTTCAGCGCGAGGATGTCGTCGAGGGAGGTGTTCGACGGCACCACATGGGTGCGCACGCCGCGCTCGGCGAACATGCGCGGGGTGTTGGTCTTGATGCCCAGGTCGACCGCGACGACGGTGAAGCGGTGCTCACCGACCGGTTCGATCGTGTACATGCCGTCGGTGCTGACCTCTTCGGCCAGATTCGCGCCCAGCATGGAGGGCTGTCCGGTGACCCGGGCCAGCAGCTCGTCGTCGGCGGCGAGGGCGGCACCGGAGAAGATGCCCGCCTTCATCGAACCGCGGGTGCGCAGGTGACGCACCACCGCGCGGGTGTCGATGCCGGCGATGCCGACCACGTCCTGCTTGTCGAGCTGGTCCTGCAGGGTGCCGGTGGCGCGCCAGTTGGACGAGATCGGCGAGGGATCGCGCACGGCGTAGCCGGCGACCCAGATCTTGCCGGACTCGTCGTCCTCGTCGTTCCAGCCCGTGTTGCCGATCTGCGGGGCGGTGGCCACCACGATCTGGCGGTCGTAGCTGGGGTCGGTGAGGGTCTCCTGGTAGCCGGTCATCGCGGTGCAGAACACCGCCTCGCCCAGGGTCTGGCCCTCGGCGCCGAAGGCGGTACCGCGGAACACGCGGCCGTCCTCCAGCACCAGGGCCGCCTTTGTCTTCGTCATTCGTCGTCTCCCGTCCTCGCCCTGGTCACGTCCGCTGTCCACGCCGGATACACCGTCTTGTCGTCGCCCCGGAATCCGGTGTCGATCTCGGTTCCGGTCGGCAGCGTCCAGCGAACGACCAGCACACCATTCTCTGTCATCACTTTGCCCGCGTGTCCGCGTTCGGTGCGCACGGCCGTCACGGATTCCTGCGGAATCCAGATCGGCGTCGCCCCGTCGCGTTCGAGCAGGATTCCGCGTTCGAACCGCGTCAGTTCCGCGGTCGCCCGGAATCCCAGGTCACCGACCGCGATCCGGTCCTGCCAGCTGGGCGCGATGGTGCTGCCCAGGTAGAGGCCGGTGGTCGGCTCCAGCAGCTGGGCGCCCAGTTCGGCGGGCACCGTCGGCAGTTCGCCGATCCGGTCCTGCTGGCGCGCGGCCTTCTTCTGCCAGGCCCGGTACATCAGCCACAGGCACACCAGGAAGAAGACCAGACATCCCAGTACCCACAGAATTCTTTCCACGTCCCTGGCCTCCTAGATCCCGGCCGCCTTGCCCTCGCGGGCAGTTACCCGGCCGCGCAGCACCGTGGCTGACACCTGCGCCGGGAACGTCATGTCCTCGAACGGGGTGTTGTTCGAGATGCTCGCCAGTTCGGCGCCGCGCACCGTCCACTCGGCGTCGGGGTCGATCAGCGTGAGGTTGGCCGGCTCGCCGACGGCGATCGGACGGCCGTGGTCGTCGAGGCCGACGATCGCGGCGGGCTTCTCGCTCATCACCCGCGCGACACCGCGCCAGTCGAGCAGGCCGGGCTGGACCATCGTCTGGACGATGATCGACAGCGCGGTCTCCAGCCCGAGCATGCCGGGGCGGGCGGCGGCGAACTCGCAGCACTTGTCCTGCTCGGCGTGCGGGGCGTGGTCGGTGGCGACACAGTCGATGACGCCCTCGGCCAGCGCCTGCCGCAGGGCGGTCACATCGGCGGACTCGCGCAGCGGCGGGTTCACCTTGTTGACCGCGTCGTAGGTCTCCAGGCGCGAGTCGTCGAGCAGCAGGTGGTGCGGGGTGACCTCGGCGGTGATCGAGATGCCCTGGGACTTGGCCCATTTCACCAACTCGACGGTGCCCGCGGTGGAGGCGTGGCAGATGTGCACGCGGGCGCCCGCGTCGCGGGCCAGCAGCGCGTCGCGGGCGACGATCGACTCCTCGGCGGCGCGCGGCCAGCCGGCCAGACCCAGGCGGGCGGCGTTGGGGCCCTCGTGCGCGACGGCGCCCTTGGTCAGCCGCGGCTCCTCCGCGTGCTGGGCGATGAGCACGCCGAGGGAGTTCGCGTATTCGAGCGCGCGGCGCATGATCAGCGGGTCGTAGACGCAGTGGCCGTCGTCGGAGAACATCCGCACCTGGCCGACACCCGCGGCCATGGTGCCCATCTCGGCGAGCTGCTTGCCCTCGAGCCCGACGGTGACCGCGCCGACCGGGAACACGTCGACCAGGCCGACCTCCTGGCCGCGCCGCCACACGTGATCGGTGATGACGTGCGAGTCGGCCACCGGGCTGGTGTTGGCCATCGCGAACACCGCGGTGTAGCCACCGAGAGCGGCTGCGGCCGAGCCGGTTTCGATGGTCTCGGTGTCCTCGCGGCCCGGCTCGCGCAGGTGGGTGTGCAGGTCGACGAAGCCGGGCAGCAGGATCTGGCCGTTACCCTCGATCACCTCGGCGCCTGCCGGTGCGTCGATGCCGGTACCGATCTCGGCGATGACGGTGTCGCGCACCAGCACGTCGACCGGCTCGCCCTCACCGTAGGGCTTCACATTCTTGATCAGCAGTTCACTCACGCTGTCTCCTTCTGGCGTGCTCGGGCGCTGACCGCTCACGCCGCCACCTCCTGCGTGCCGACGAGCAGCCGGAACAACACGGCCATTCGCATGTGCACTCCGTTCGTCACCTGTTGCAGGACTGCCGCTTTCGGGGAATCGGCGACCGCCGACGCGATCTCCATGCCGCGCAGCATCGGGCCGGGGTGCAGCACCACCGCGTCGTCGCCGAGCAGGCCCATCCGCCGCTCGGACAGTCCGTAGTTGATCGAGTACTCGCGAGCCGACGGGAAGAACCCGCCGTTCATCCGCTCGGCCTGCACGCGCAGCATCATCACCGCGTCGGCGCCGGGCAGTTCCGCGTCCAGCGAGGTCGCGACCCGGCAGGGCCAGCTGTCCACGCCCACCGGCAGCAGGGTGCGCGGCGCGACCAGCACCACCTCGGCACCGAGGGTGTTCAGCAGCAACACGTTCGAGCGCGCGACCCGGCTGTGCAGGATGTCGCCGACCAGCACGATCCGCTTGCCCTCGATGTCGCCGAGGCGCTGACGCAGGGTCAGCGCGTCGAGCAGCGCCTGGGTGGGGTGCTGGTGGGTGCCGTCGCCGGCGTTGATGATCGAGGGGGCGGCCCGGTTCTCCTCGCGCGCCCACTGCTCCATCCAGCGCGCGATCTGGTGCGCGGCGCCGGAGGCGGGGTGGCGCACGATGAGCGCGTCGGCGCCCGCCGCGTGCAGGGTCAGCGCGGTGTCGCGCAGGGATTCGCCCTTGGAGACCGAGGAGCTGGAGGCGCTCACATTGATGACATCGGCGCTCATCCACTTGCCGGCGACCTCGAATGAGACCCGGGTGCGGGTGGAGTTCTCGTAGAACACCGTCATCACGGTGCGGCCGCGCAGGGTCGGCAGCTTCTTCACCTCGCGGCCGAGCAGGGCCTGTTCGAAACGCTCGGCCTCGTCGAGGAGTTCGGTGGCGGTGCCGCGGTCCAGGTCGGCGACCGTCAACAAATGCTTCACTGCTGCGCCTCCTGGTGCAGGTACACCCCGTCGTGTCCGTCGTGTTCGGTGAGCAGGACCGAGATGTACTCGGCACGCGAGGTCGGCACGTTCTTGCCGACGTAGTCGGCGCGGATCGGCAGTTCGCGGTGCCCGCGGTCGATCAGCACGGCCAGCTGGACGGCCCGGGGCCGGCCGAGGTCGCGCAGGCCGTCGAGGGCCGAGCGGACGGTGCGGCCCGAGAACAGCACGTCGTCGACCAGGACCACCAGGGCGTTCTCGATGCCGCCGTCGGGCACGGAGGTGCGCTCGAGCGGGCGGTGCGGGCGGCTGCGCAGGTCGTCGCGGTAGAGGGTGATGTCGAGCGAACCCAGCGCGGGCCGCACGCCGGAGAATTCCTCGATCTTGGCGGCCAGCCGGTTCGCGAGGGTGGTGCCGCGCGTCGGGATGCCCATGAGAACCACCCGGGGAGCGTCGGCGTCGCCGGAATCCAGGGCGGTCTTCTCGATGATCTGATGCGCGATGCGCGCGATGGTGCGTTGCACGTCCGACGGCGACAACAGTTCGCGCCCGGCTGCCACCCACTCGGGAGTGTGCCGCTGCGATGTTTCGCCCGCGCCGGAATTGGCCGCCCGTTCGGGCACAGCCATGCCGACCTCCTTCCCCGCCTCACCGGACGGTCCGTTAAAGGATGCCTAACTCGCGCTCCACCCTATCAGCGTCACGACGCCCCTTTGACCAGGTAGGCCCACCTGTGAGCGCGGACACGGAGCCCACCCCCGCACACCGGCCTGCGGCTCCGATCACACGCCGATCCGATCTGCGGTGATCACAGCCATTTCCGCCCCGGGAACGCGCCCGCACGATCGGCGTGTGCCGCAGGCGGCGCATCGGGGTCCGATCCGGCGTCCACGAGGTGTGGCACCTATCTGGACCACAGCCGCCGCAGGGGCCTCGGCTCGGACAGCTCGGGCCGTGCCGCGGTCTCGGCAGTGGATCCAGCCGCCCCCTATCGTAGCCCGGCCCGGCGCAAGCGTTCGGCGGCTTGGGCGCGGATGCCGTTCCCGCACAACGGATCGACGCCGTGCAGGTACTCCCACCGGGCGTTGTGCGCCGCCGGCCACACGCTGGCTGCCCATGCCACTTCACACTCCTCAGCAGTGAAGCGCCGTCCACGCCGCTCCTGGTATTCGGCCAGAAAGGCGGCCGAGCTCTCGATCGGGGCCAATGTCGGTGGTGACTCGCTGGCGAAGGTCCCGGACGAGGCACCCGCGAGAGCGGCTTCGGGCTGCCACGCGAGGCTGTCCCAGTCGTGGACGGAGTAGATCTCGCCGTCGTGCCAGCGGAGGTTCTGCGCTTCGAAGTCGGCGTGGCCGAGGACGCACGGCAAGTCGGTGGCGAGCAGTCGCTCGCGCGCTCGGGCGGCGGCCTCGACGACGAAGCCGGGCACCGCGTGCTGGGCACGCTCGTCGAGTTCCGGTATCGCGGGCCACAGGCCGGGGTCGTGGTGATCCCATCGGGACCACCGTGGATTCGGCAGGGGTGGAGGGACGTTCAGCTCGGCCAGCTCGCCCGCCAACCGTGCGAACACCGCGGCGCAGCGACGTGCGATCGGCGGGGAATCACCGCGCAGGAGGTCACCGCCGGGCCGGTATTGCTCTGCATGGACGGCCAGGTGTCCTTCCCGGAGGGCAGGTGTCAGCGGGCGGGCACAGGGGAATCCGCGGGCGGCCAGCGCCGCTTGCGCGGTGACACAGGCGGCGGCGCGGCCGTCGTCCGGCCGTGCCTTCATGACGATTGCCCGCCCGTCGGTCAACCGCAATCCGAACACCGTCGAGATGCTGTGTGTCGTGAACAGAAGTTCAGCGAGGGCGGCGCCCAGGTTGCCGTCGCACCAGCGCGGTAACCACTCGGGTACGGACAGTGGTCGGCTGGTCTTCACGGCGTCACTGTGACGGGTCATGGGGCGGAGTGGTCCAGGTGGCGGTGTCGGGGTCGATGCCGTGGGTGCGGGCGTTGGCGTCGATGGTGGCGCTGAGCCAGGGGGTGAGGCCGGGGGCGATGGCGTCGTAGAAGGCGCGGTAGCCGGGGTCGGTGAGGTAGGTGCGGCCGAGGCAGACGTGCATGGCGTGGGTGCAGTCGAAGTAGGTGCCGATGCCGGAGCGGTGGCGTTCGGCGAGAGTGTCGGCTTCGGGTGAACCGGGGCGGATGCCGGCACGGAACGCGGCGCCGAGGTCGGCGTGCAGGTCCTCGGTCGCGGCCGTGACGGCCTGCCAGTCCCGCGCGGATCGGGTGGCGGCGCGTTCGGCGTATTGGGCCCACTGCGGAGTGTCGCCCCACCGGTCGCGGGCCTCGTCGACCCAGGCGGGCTGCCAGTCCTCGCCGAAGATCGCGACCTGGTCCTCGGCGGACAGCAGCAGACCCGACTCCCGCGCCGCGATCATCCGGTCGACGGCGTCGGTCATCCGCCGCAGCTGCCGGGTCTCGGCGCGCAGATCGTCGCGTCGGCGGCGCAGGGTGGCGAGCGCGTCGGCGCTCGGCGCGTCCAGCAGGGCGCCGATCTCGTCGAGCGGGACACCGAGTTCGCGGTAGACGGTGACGCGCTGGGCCCGCGCCAGGTCGGCCGCGGTGTAGAGGCGGTAGCCCGCGGGTGTGCGGTCGGACGGGTGCACCAGCCCGACCGCGTCCCAGTGGTGCAGCGTGCGGGTCGTCACGCCGAGAAGTTCCGCCGCGGCGCCGACGGTGAGCGGTTCGGACACGTCATCCAGTGTGCCCGGGCGCCTGGATCCCGATCGACCGCAGGTGCTCGGCCTCGGGGCTGTCGGGATCATACGGCCGCGCCGCGGTCATGATCACCCGGATGTTCTCCGGCGTGCGGACCTCCAGCTCCACCGAATTCCACGGCATCGTCCGAGGACCGGTCGTGCACCCCGGCAGCACCGATTCGCAGGCCGTCGCGATCGCCTCGAGCTCGTGCAGGACGCACGAGAAACTGACGGTCATCGCCGGCGCCCGTTCCGGCCGCTCCCCCGGGACCAACAGCACATCCTGAAATGCCCAGCGGCGCAGGTGGATCACGTGCCCCGGTGCGGCGAACAACTCGATGAAGCCGAGTCCGTCGATCCACAGATCCGACGAGGCCGCCAGGTCGGCGGTCGGCACGGTGACGAACATCGGCATGCCGTAGATGCCGCGGAACGGCTCCGGTGCGACAGCATCCGGACCGGGAACGGGGACAGGACTGATCTCGAAAGCGGGATACGGTGTGCTCATGCGAGCAGCGTGGACCCTCACGCTACGTCAGGGTCAAGCACGCACCGCGACAACGATGCCCACGTCGGGATCACCCACCGCCACCGCCCGCCCGAGCGGCGCGATCATGTCGTCCCAGGCCCGGAATTCGGTGCGCCAGCCGTGCTCGGCCAGCCACCGCTCACCCGGCCGCTCGACGTCGCGCGGGGCCTCGCGGGCACCCTCGTCACCGGCGACCAGTCGACGCAGCTCGACGTACGGCGGCGCGGCATGGTCGACCACGAACCGGCTCAGCCCGAATTGGCTGTGCGGCGCCGACAGGCCGGTCAGATCGGCGAGCACCCGGCGATGCTCGTCGACGGACAGGTAGCCGAGTGCGCCCTCATCGATCCAATGGGTAGGAAGATCCGCGCGGAAACCCGCCGCGCGCAACGCGGCCGCCCAGTCGCCACGAAGGTCGACCGGCACTACGTGCCGTCCGGTGGTCGGCAGGGCTCCGGCGGCGCGCAGCACCGGCTCCTTGAACGCGAAGAGCTCCGGCAGATCGAGTTCGAAGATCGTGACGTCGGCGGGCAGACCCATCCGATAGGCGCGGGTGTCCAATCCCGCTCCGAGCAGGACGATTTGGCGACATCCCGCGGCGACGGCCTCCGCCACCCCGTCGTCGACCAGCCGCACCCCGACCGAGCGGCCCGCGAAGAACTGCTCCGCCACCGACTCCACCCTGCCCCACCTGGCCGCGCCCTCGGCGGTGCGGGCGAAGTCCGCGCGCGCCGTGGCCACGAAAGCGGCGGCCAGCGGGTCGTCGTAGAGCCGATCCGGTCTACGGGTTTCCCGATCTCTGATCAGCGCGACACCGATCGCCGTCAGCGCCACCCCCACGGTAGGTGCGTGCTTCATGAGCCCTCCCAAACTAACTAGCCGACCGGCTAGGTATCTCTGTCGTGGCTCGACGGTAGGCTCCCCCTAGCCGGTCGTCAAGCAAAGGAAGCACGTGGACGGACGTCGTAGCGACACCAGGGAACGCATTCGCACGGTGGCGATGGAGCTGTTCTCCGAGCGCGGCTACGAGAAGACCTCGCTGCGCGAGATCGCCGAGCGGCTCGGCGTCACCAAAGCCGCGCTGTATTACCACTTCCGCACCAAGGAAGACATCGTCGTCAGCCTGTCCGACGATCTGCGGCGCGGCATCGACGACATCGTCACCTGGGCCGAGCAGGCCCCGTCGGGACCCGAACGGGCCGAACAGATTCTGCTCCGCTACAGCAGCCTCCTGCACAGCCTGGGTCGCGACATGGTGCGCTTCTGGCACGAGAATCAGCCCGCCTTCCGCGACCTCGGTTTCGGGGCGGGGCTGCGCTACCAGTTCCGGGTACTGGCCGATCTGATGACGGCACCCGAGCACGCGCCTCTGGACGTCTACCACGCCAGGCAGGCGCTGCTGGCGATCAGCTGGAGTCTGTCGATGATGGGCGACCTGGAGCTCACCGACGACGAGATGCATTCGGCGGCAACGGCGATCGCGGTCGATATCCTCGCGCGGACGCGGTAGCGATCCGCTACAGCGGCGCCGGTGGTTCCGGCGCCGCCTGCCGGGTGGGCAGGGCGGAGATCGTCAGGGCGAGCATGACCAGCGCGATGCCCGCCAGTTCGGCGACCGAGAGTCGCTGGCCGAGCGCGATCGCGCCGACGACGGCAGCGGTGGCGGGCAGCAGCGCAAGCAGCAAGGCGAAGCGGGCGCGGCCGACCGCGGTCAGCACGACCTGGTCCAGGGCGTACGGGATCGCGCTCGACAGCACGCCGACACCGAGTCCGAGCAGCCAGGTGCGCGGATCGGCGAAGACCGACGCGTCGATCGCCACCTGCGGGACCAGGACGAACGGCGCGAGCAGCACCGCGGCGGCGGCCATCCCGACGGCCAGGGAGTCCTGGCCGTCGCCCGCGTCGGCGACCCGCTTGCCGACCAGGATGTACCCGGCCCACAGCACGGCCGACGCCAGCGCGAACCCGACCCCGACCGGCTCGACATCGAACTGCACCCCGGCCAGCAGCACCACGCCGACAGCGACGAGCAGCACCGCGAGCACATCCCTGACCCGCCGCGACCCGAGCGTCGCCACGGCCACGGGTCCGAGGAATTCGATGGCCACCGCGGTGCCGAGCGGAATCCGCGCGATCGCCTCGTAGAACACGATGTTCATCGCCACCGTGACGATGCCGAACCCGGCCGCGACCACGATCCCCCGCCGAGTCCAGCGGGCACGCCACGGCCGCCGCCAGGCCAGCAGGGCCACCCCGGCGGCCGCCGCGCGCAACCACGCGACGGTCGCCGGTTCGGTGGTGTCGAACAGGAACACGCCCAGCGCGGCGCCGACGTACTGGGAGGTCGCCGCGACGACGAAGACCAGCGGAACGGACCAGCCCGGGAGAACGGTCCGGCGAGACCGCTCGATCGTTGTCATCCCAGGAGTAATCCACAGCGCACGCCCGAAATCAACGCGCGATGTCGGCCGACGAACAGGCCTGCCGCCCGAGCGATCACTCGGATCGTCAGGGCTGTCCGACCCAGCGGTCCAGTGCGTCGAGAAGTGCCGCGGCTGCGGTGTCTGCGGGTTCGTCGACGGCGGCGGCCCAACCGACGAACGCGTCGGACCGGATCAGCAGCGCGTCCGCGGGCCGGTCCTCGGTCTTCGCCGTGACGATCACGAGGCGCGGCTCGCGGCTTCGCGCCTGCTCACGCAGGTCCGCACGGTCGGCGAGATCGAGCAGAACCGGGCGGGCGGTGCGCATCAGCTCGGCGACGCTGGTCGTGCCCTGATCGGTGAGCAGCGGGAGATCGGGCGCGAACGTGCCTGCCAGCGGGTGCGGGTCGGTGCCCGGCACCGGGTAGCGCACATCATTGGCGGAGATCATGCCCGCCAGCCTGCGCAGCGCGGGTTCGTCGGCGAACAGTTCCTGGAACACCGCCCGCAGCGCGTCGGCCGCCTCGTCCTGGCCGCGGCGCAACGCGGCCTGGGCGCGGGTCTGCTGCAGCGCCCGGCCCGCCGCGGCGTGCCGTTCCTCGTGATAGCTGTCGAGCAGCCCGGCAGGCGCCCAGCCCTGGACGGCGGCCGCGAGCTTCCAGCCCAGGTTGACCGCGTCGAGCATCCCGACATTGAGGGCGGTGCCGGTGGCGGGCAGCAGGTGCGCGGCGTCGCCCGCCAGCAGGACACGGCCGGACCGGAAACGCTCGGCGCGCCGCGCCTGGAACTGGTAGCGCGACAAGCGGATCGGATCGCCGAGGGGCAGCTCGGCGCCGAGGACCCGGTGCGCGCCGGCGGCGAGTTCGGCGAGGGTCATCGGGTCGTCGTTGTCGTATTCGGTGAGGTCCTCCTCGGTGATCTGGAAGAACATCGTCCGCTGTGCGGGGTCGACCGGGCCGATGGCGAACACGCCGCGTTCGGTGCGGGTGAAGCCCGGGGTGATCGGGCCGTAGCCGGGCAGGTCGAGACCACCGTCGGCGCGGACGGCCACCGTCTCCGGCACCGTCACCAGGCCGAGCCGGTTGACCTCGGGAAAAGTGTTGCCAGGGAAGGCGATCCCGGCGAGGTCACGAACCCGGCTGCGGCCACCGTCGCACCCGACGACGTACTGCGCGGTCAGCGTGTAGGCGCCCTCGGGCCCCTCGATCCGGACGGCCACGCCCGTCTCGTCCTGGTCCAGCCCGACCACCTCGTGCCCACGGCGGATCTCGGCACCGAGCTCACCCGCCCGCTCGGCCAGCAACTCCTCGACCCGCGCCTGCGGAATCCCCATCGCGTCCATCGGGCCGTCGGCGAGAGCGGTGAAGTCGACGTGCATCCCACCGAAGGGGAAGATCGGCGCCGAGATCGGGTTGCCCGCCGCCGCGAACCGGTCGAGCAGGCCGCGGTAGCGCAGCATGTCGAGAATCCGCCCGCCCAGCCCGCTGGCCTTGTGCGCGGTGCCCGGCGTGGCTCGGCGTTCCAGCACGATCGGCCGCACTCCGGCCAGGGACAACTCCCCCGCGAGCATCAGTCCGGCAGGTCCTGCGCCGACGACGATCACGTCGGTCTTCATTTCACGCACTCGGGTAACTCCCATTTCGTCTGGTCCGAACTGTCGACGTGCGATTGTGCAGGACACCCGGGGTCTTGCGGCAAGCCCCGGGGTCGGCTATACCTTGGAAGGGGCAGGGGGAGCTCCCATTCCGGCGGTCATCGCGCCTCGCGCGCCGTCAGATACGCGTCGAGCCGGGCCGCACCGGCCAGCAGATTCCGGCTCCGCACCAGCAATCGGGCCTCCCAGGCGTCCAGGAACGCACTCAGCACCTCCGGTCCGCCCGCCGCGCGCAGCCGCTCCACGAACCGCGCGACCTGCGACAGGCGATATCCACCGCGACGCAGTTGCCGGGCGATCTCGGCATCGCGCACGGCGTCGGGTCCGTACTGCCGGTAACCGGTCGACCGGTCGCGGTCCGGGTCGAGGATGCCCGCAGCTTCCCAGGTCCGCAGGGTCGCCGGGTGCACGCCGATGCGGCGCGCCAGTTCACCGACGGACAGCGCGGGACCGGCGAGCGGGGCAGGCGGGGACGTCGACAGAATGTCCAGCGCGGTCGCGACCTCGGCGCGAGTGGCGCGTTCGTCGAGCAACTCGGCGTGCGCCGCGTCGATCCGCCGGAACGCGGAGGCCAGATCGTCGCGATGGATCGCGCGCATGATCGCCGTCGCCGCCTGATGCCCGTGCCCGGCGCGCAAGCCGAGAAACGCACGCAGCGCCTGGGCGTGCAGAGGCGTGTACCGCCGGTAGCCGACGGCGCTGCGGTCGGCCGGGGGCAGGACACCCGCGTCGTCGTAGTTGCGCACGGCCTGCGCCGACAATCCGTGCTCGCGCGCGAGGTCGATCGGCCGTAAGGACGCGACCCCCGTTTGAAGCTTGGTCATCTGTTACCTGGCGCTTCCCGACAAAAGTTTCACCCGAACCTTCAACGATACTGTTTAAGGGCAGGACCCTTCCGAAAGAGGAGAACATGCCTGCCTTCACTCCGATCAGTCATCCGGTCGACGATCAGGCCGCACTCGGCCGCACCATCGACGAATTCCTCGCCGCCCGCCCGGCTCCGCTCGACATCCTCGCCCTCGGCGAGCCGACGCACGGCATCGTCGCGTTCCCCCTGTTGCGCAACGAACTTCTCGTCCATCTCGTCCAGCGGGGGTTTCGCTCGATCGTGCTCGAGACCGACTTCTTCGCGGCGTCCGTGGTCGACGACTACGTCAACGGCGGCGCGGCCGACCTGGAGACGGTGCTGGCGACCGGGTTCAGCCACCGGTTCGGCGCGGTCCCCGGGAATCGGGAGCTCGTCGAATGGTTGCGCGCCCACAACGCCGACCGCGCACCGCGGGACCGCGTGCGGTTCCACGGATTCGACGCACCGCTGGAACAGACCGATGTGCCGAGCCCGCGACACGCTCTCACCTCGGCCGTGAACCATCTCCCCGCGGCGCTGCGCCCCGCGTCCGCCCTCGACATGGAACCCTTGCTCGGCGACGACGCCGACTGGACGAACCCAGCAGGCATCTTCGACCCGTCCGCCTCGATCGGCGGCTCCGACCGTGTGCGCGCCCTTCGTCTCGCCGCCGATGACGTCGCCAGCGCGCTGCGCCGCGCGGCGCCGCTGCTGGATCCGGCCGAGTACGCCCTGGCGACCGCCCACGCACGCACCGCCCAGGGCCTGCTGCGCTTCCACACGGCCATGGCCGACACCGGTCCCGATCGGCTCGCCACCCTGCTCAGCTTGCGCACGGAGATGATGGCCGACAACCTGTTCGCCCTTCGCGCGGTCGAACGGGAGCGTGGTCCGAGCCTGGTGTTCGCCCACAATGTGCACCTGCAACGCGCCGAGTCCACGATGGCCATGGGCACCGCGGCCGTGCGCTGGTGCAGCGCGGGCGCGCTGGTCGCGTGCGCGCTCGGCGACCGGTACGCGTTCGTGGCGACCGATGCCCAGCCGCACAGCACACCCGGCACGTTGCAGGGCCTGCTCGCCGCCGGCACCACGGGCCGCACCCTGTTCCCCGCGCCGGCCCTGCGCGCCGCGCTCCCCTCGTCGACCGAAGCAGGCGCACCGATCGTGCCGGGCCATATCCCGCTGACTCCGGCCGACCTGGAGGGTGCCGACGCGGTCGTATTCGTCGCCGACACCGACGGACGGCGCCACGAGTATTGGTGAGCAGTATTCGAACATAGTTTCGAATGCGGGGTAGACTGACCGCCATGTCGCTGCCCCTGCAAGGTTCACTGTTCGACGGTGAGGCGGTCGCGCTGGGTCCGATCGAGAGGATCCAGCGCACCCAGCTCGACGCGACGGCTTGGGTGGATCTCCTCCCCGGCTGGCTGACCGGCGCGAGCGAGGTGTTCGATCGGTTGGCCGAACGCGTGCCGTGGCACGCCGAACGCAGGCCCATGTACGACCGCGTCGTCGACGTGCCACGCCTGGTGTCGTTCTTCGGCGAGCACGACCCTCTCCCCGACCGCATCCTCGTCGCCGCGCGCGACGCGCTCACCGGGCATTACGCCGAGGAACTCGGTGAGCCGTTCCGCACGGCGGGTCTGTGCTTCTACCGCGACGGGCGCGACAGCGTCGCCTGGCACGGCGACACGATCGGACGGGGAGCCACCGACGACACGATGGTCGCGATCGTCTCGGTCGGCGCGCCGCGCGCCCTCCTGCTGCGTCCGCGCGGCGGCGGTTCGAGCCTGCGTTTCACGGCCGGCCACGGCGATCTGCTGGTGATGGGCGGCGCGTGTCAGCGCACCTGGGAGCACGCCGTCCCGAAAACCACCCGCCCGGTCGGGCCACGCATCAGCATCCAGTTCCGACCGCGCGGCGTACGCTGACGCGACCGGGCCCGTCGGCTCACTCGATCATCGCCGGACCGAGCAAGGCGCACTCCGGACCACCCGGTGCGATCACGAAGCCTCGAGCACCGAGCGCACGAGTTCCCGCACACCCGCCCGCAAGCGATCGACCTCGCCCGCCCTGGCCAGCCCTTGGGCGAGTTCGCCACCGAGAGTCGACAGGAGCAGCGCGCCCACGGTCTCGGCGTCGATGCCGGGGCGCACCTCGCGAAGCAGCATGGTGACGTGCTCGGCCCAGAAGGCGTGGAACTCGGCGCTGCGAGGATGCGGGGGCATCGCCTGATAGGCGGCGATCAGCTCCACATCGTCGGTGACCAGCCGGGTCATGGCGTCGAAGAAGGCCAGTAGCCGCTCGGTGGCCGGCGCGCCGGGGCCGAGCGGCGGCGGACCGTCGGTCACCGCCGCCATCAGCGTGGTCGCGCCCTCGGCCACCAGCTCGTACAGCAATCCGGCCCGGCTGCCGAACCGGTGAAAGATCGTTCCCTTACCGACGCCGGCGGCCGCGGCGACCCGATCCATCGTGACCCCCGCCGCGCCGTGCTCGGCCAGCAGCGCCGCGGTGGCGTCGAGGATCGCTCGGCGATTGCGCGCGGCGTCGGCGCGTTCGGTGGGGCGCGACTCGGTCATCGTTATCGCTTCCTCGGCACAGCCGATCCGTTGACAAGTTGACCAGCGGTCCATATCGTTCGGATATCTGGACCGCTAGTCAACTTATGGAGTTCTGATGCGAGCAATCGTAATGTCCGCGACCGGCGCACCCGACGTGCTGACGCCGCGTGAGATCGATGATCCGACACCCGGGGACGGGCAGGTCCTCGTCCGCGCGGCGGCCGTGCCGGTGCTCTACCCCGAGACCAAGGTGCGCGCGGGCGCGTTTCCCTTCCCCGCGCCACTGCCCGCGGTGTTCGGCTTCCAGGCGGCGGGCACGATCGTGGATCTCGGCGCCGGAGTCGACCCCGCCCTGCTCGGCGTCCGGGTCGTCGCCGCCACCAGCGGTTTCGGCGCGTACGCCGAACTGGTTGCCGCCGAGCAGGGTTCGGTGACGATCATCCCGGACGGCCTCGGGACGGAGGCCGCCGCCGCGATCCAGATGCCGGGGTCGGTGGCCTTGGCACTGATCGCGACCGCGGCACTCACCCCCGGTGAGACCGTGCTGGTCGAGGCGGGCGCGACCGGTGTCGGCAGCTGCCTCGTCCAGCTGTGCGCGGCACGCGGAGTCCGGGTGATCGCGACCGCGGGCGGCGCCGACAAGGCCGCCCTGGCACGCGCACACGGCGCCGCGACGGTGCTCGACCACTCCGCGCCGGACTGGGCCGATCGCCTCGGTGAGGCGTTGTCCGGCGGCACCGTCGACGTCGTGTTCGACTCGATCGGCGGCGACTCCCTGACCCCACTGCTCGACCACGTCACCCCGCTGCGCGGTCGCATCCTCAGCTACGGCTGGCTCGCCGGCGCTCCCGCCCGACTCGGCGCCGCCGACCTCATCCTGCGCGGCCTCACCCTCACCGGCTGCGCCGGAGCGGCGTGGCTCGACTCCGTCGCCACCCAGCGCGCGGCCGCGCTCGACGCCGCGGCGCGCGGGCTGCTGACCGTCCCCATCGACGCGGCACTGCCGTTGGACGCCGCGGCCGACGCGCACCGCAAGCTCGAGGACCGCACCGCGTTCGGCGCGGTGCTGTTGCTTCCGTAGCCGATCCCGATGGCGTTCCTCTGCCGAAACCCATTCTGTTACTAGGTAATTCGCTCATACTCGAAGTGACGAGAAGCGCGGACCGAGTGGGGGTGGCCGAGATGACGTCCAGTAATGATCGAGAAATCCTGCGCCTGCGGATCGAATCCGAGATCACCGACGCCGTCGGCGAACTGCCGGGCCGGTCGAAGAACATCTACACCGCCTTGCTGCTGGCGGGGCGCGGGCAGTGGCGATTGCTCCTGCACCGCACCCAGCCCGCGCCCGCGAGCCGATGCGATGGCCTGTTCCTCGGCCCGCGCGGGGTGTTCGCCCTGAACATCGTCGACGAACTGCCCGGTGCGGCGCAGATCCGCAGGCTGCGCGCCCAGGCCGAACAGTTGTTCACCGGCGTCACCATCGCGCCACACGGCAATGAATTCGTGCGCGAGACGGTCGAATTGGTCTTCGTGCTACCCACCGGACGGCCACCGAGAATCGACGGCCGTTTCGTCGTCACCACCGACGTGACCCTGCGCTCGCTGCTCACCCGCGACCGGGTCATGACAGCGACCGCGGCCGCTGCGCTCGCCGAGCACACCGGCCGCCGCAGCACCGACTACCAGCTGATCCCGACTCCCGTCCCCGCGCGGGTCACCGAGACAGACGGTCTGCTCGAGGTCGCCGACCTGCGCGCCGACCAGGTCACCGAGGCACTGGCCAAGCCGTTCCCCTCGTGGTTGGCGTTCCTCGATCCCGCGCAGAACGCGCTGGTCTCGCGCAACTACAACGGCCCCGCGCGGATCGTGGGCCCGGCGGGGACCGGCAAAACCGTGCTCGCCCTGCACCGGATGGCATATCAGTCCCGACGGACGACCGGGCCGCTGCTGTACACCACGCTGGTCAAGAACCTGCCCCCGTACCAGCAGACCGCCTTCGCCCGGCTCTCGCCACACACCGCCCACCGCGCGGAGTTCACCAACCTGCACGCGTGGGCGCGAGAGTTGCTCGCGCGGCGGCGCGTCCCCGTCACCATGGATATGGACCAGGCGGACAACGCGTTCGCCAGAGCGTGGTCGCGGACGGGTGCCCACGGACCGCTGGCCGAACTCTCCGTCGACATCCGGTACTGGCGGGAAGAAGTCGACCGGGTGATCAAGGGGCGCGGGCTCGGCCTCGACGACTTCGGCCACTATGCCGGTCTCCGGCGGCGCGGCAGACGAGTCGCCCTGCACGAAGGCGCCCGCGCGCGGGTGTGGGACCTGTACCGGCAGTACGAGGAGTTCCGCCGGGAAGCCCGGTTCCACGACGCGAACGATGTGATCACCCTCGCGCTGAATCAGCTGCGCGCCGAACCGCTCGCGCGGCCGTATGCCATGGTGGTCGTCGACGAGGTCCAGGACATCACCGTGCAGAGTCTGCGACTGGTCCATGAACTCACCGGGAACGCCGCCAACGCCTTGCTGCTGGTGGGCGACGGGCAGCAGCGGATCTACGCCGGTGGCTGGCGGCTGGTCGACGCCGGCATCCACGTCGTCGGGCGCAGTGAGACCCTGACGAAGAACTACCGCAACCGCAGGGCCATCGTCGAGTTCGCGGCCGCGCTCCCCGGTGCGGCACTGATCCGGGATCTGGAGCCCGAAGAAGGCCACCTCCTCGGCCGGACCGAACCGGCGCTGCCCGGTGGTCGCGTGGACCGGTGGTCGGGATCCGCTGACGACCTCCCTGCCGCCGTGATCGCCCAGATCGACACGCTGCGCGCCGAGGGCCTCGTAGACGCGGATATCGCGATCATCACCATGACCACGTTCGAGGCCGACCGGCTGCTGCTGGCGCTCAAACGCGCCGGCATCGCCGCACAGAACATGGAGCGGTTCCACGGCGCCGTCGACGAAGCGGGCGTGAAGGTCGGCAATGTCTACCGCGCCAAAGGGCTGGACTTCCGTGCCGTCATCCACCCGTTCGTCGAACCCGCGCCACCCACGACCGACGCCGAGCGGGAACGCTACGAACTGACGATGCGGCAGCAGTTCGTCGCGGTGACCAGGGCCAGGGATTACGTGTGGTTGGGGATGGTCCAGGACTAGCCCGTCCCCGGGGCGCGCGCAGGTCGCGGGGGCGGCGCCGGGAGAGCGGAAATCGGCATTGCCGATCTCGTTGCTCGGCAACAGGATTCGGTTTCGGTGTGGCTGATCCAGGTCGTATCCTGGTAGGGTCCGCATTCGGTTGCACAGGGGGTCGTGGTGATCGTCGTTGTCGCGGACGAATCCGAGCTCGAAGGCGCAGAAGAGGTCGTCGCGGCGGCGATCCGGGACTGGACGTCCGAGGCGGGTGGTATCGCGGTTTTCCGCTGCCATGTGCCGGAGAGCCGCGGCGGGTCGGTCGAGGTCGACGCGCTGGTGTGCACGCCGCAGGGCGCCACCGTCATCGAGGTGAAGGGGTTCACCGCCCGCCAGGACGGCACGCTCGCCACCCCGCCGAACGGTCCGTGGACGGTCGACGGCGAGGAGGCCGCGCTCTACCACGCCGTGCGGGTGCCCAATCCGTTCGTCCAGGTGCGGCGGCAGGTGTTCGCGGCCAAGAACCTGCTGCAGCAGTCCGGCATCTTCGGCTGGGTGAACGCGGTGGTGGTGCTGGTCCCCCAGCCGGGTTCGCGGATCACCCTCGAGGAAGCGCGCATCGCCGATGGCTACCGGGCGGTGCTGATGGATCGCGACGATGCGTCCGCACTGCACGACTACTTCCACGCCGAAACCGGGCGCACGGTCCGGCTCAGCGTGAACGATGTGCGCCGTGTCTTCGACGCCTTGAACCTCACCCACCTGCTGCCCAGCCGGGTCGAGCTGGCGGATCAGGGATTCCCCGCCCGTCTCGCGCCGACGACCAGCAGCCGCCCCGCCCCGACCACCCCTGAGCACGAGCCTCAGAAAGAAGCCGCCACCGCTCCCACCGGCGCCGCGTCCCCGCTGAGTATCCGGTCGAGCGCGCCCGCGTTCCTCGCCGCGATCGATCGACTCGCGCATCGGCCCCGCGGATCGAGCGAGCCGGACAGCGGAACCCAGGCCCGGCGATCCGGAATTGCCGCCGCATCGGGTGGCGATGGTCAGTCCGCAGGCGACAGTCCTGACACGATCGGTGCAGCGGAGGAAGCTGGGCCCGCACGCCCCCCGACGGGAAAGCACCCCGACATGCCTGCCGGTTCGCCGTCTGCCGAGGGCAACCGTGCCCCCCTCGGCACACCCGCCGCCCAGGCCGCCGTCGCCACAGCAGCGGGTGCGGCGGTCGTGGCCGGAGCGGGCGCTCGTGCGGCTGATGCGGAAGCCCCTACCCCGCATTCCGATGCGACGGAGCCAGGGCCATCGGGAACCGACACCCCGGAGTCCGGTGCGACGGGAACCGACGCTTCGGCAGACGACGGGACCGATACGAACGGGGCCGCCCACGATCTGCCGATCGAGGAGGCTGGAGCGGGCCTCGCCGGCGCCCGCCAGGCGCTGCTGGACGATGAAGGCACTCGAGAACGAGCCGAGGCGGCGGCAGCAGAACCCGGCATGGGAGAAACCGGTACGGCGGCAGGTCTGGCCGCGGTAGCGGGCGCGGCAACGGCCGGTGTGGTGATTGCCGGTGCGGAACAGCCAGGTGAGGCGGCGGAGGCGGCGAGAGACGATGTGCTCGAGGGTGGCGCGGTGCAGGCCGTGGAAACCCTTGCCTCGCACACCGACTCGGGCACAGTGGGCGACCATCCGTCGACGGGCGACGAAATCGCCGGCCACGAGGCAATTCCGAGTGAGTCCGTCACACAGCAGGGCGCGCACAGCACCGACCCGACGACGGTGGACCCCGAAGCGGTTTCGCTCACCAAGTCGGTGCCGCCGGTGGCCGAACCACCTGGCGAGCCCGACGTGCCGACACGAGCGGAGTTCGCCCGGGACACCGCGAGCGACGAGGACTCGATCGACCATGATCCAGCCGACCGGGGCGACCCGCACGAGGTCGACGGATCGTGGGAGGAACCGGCGCATGGTGGACGCTCGGTCGCCGGGACCGCCGCGGTGGCCGGTCTCGGGGCGGCCGCCGGTGCCGCGGGCGCTGCCGCCTGGTCGTCCCGTTCGTCGAGCGACCCTCGTCCCGCGCGGCAACACGAGACCGGCGAGCACTACGACACTTCGGAGCACTGGTCTCAGTGGGTCGAACAGGACCGGAGCGCCCCACGTCAGTCGGTGTCGAGCCGAGTGCGCGAACGCGTGGGCCGACGGTCGAGCGGGCCCTCGCTGCTCGAACGGTGGCGCAACACCCCGGTCCGGGAGCGGCGGCGGCGTCAGCGACGGTGGGTGCGGATCGGTCCCGGCGTCGGACTGATCCTGTTCATCGTCCTGTTCGGTGCCGGGTTCTTCGCGATCACGGCGGTGAACGCGAGCCGGTTCGAGATGTCGGACTACGACCGGATGTGTGGTGACCGCAAACCCTTCCCGAATGCCGCGGAATATCAGCGCGACGGCGCCCGGCCGATCTATCTGTCCGGCGAGCTGGCCACCATGGTGGCCACGAACCAGTCCAGCGCGTGGCGGCCGACGGACACCTCCGCGGTGCAACTCATCGCCTGCATGACCCAGGTGAGCCTCGGCGATCTCGTGGTGACCTGCCAGTATCCGCCCGCACCCGGCGAACCCATCGGACGCACCGTCAACCTGTTCCGGGCGACCTACGAGGTCACCGTCTACGAACTGCGCACGGGACGGGAGGTGGCGCGGGCGACCATGGTCGGCGAACGCTATTCGGCCGATCCGGCAAACACCGACCCGGATCGCTGCCGTGGCGCGGCCGACGCCCCGGACTATCTCGGCCGCAGGCTCGGCCAGCCGTCGACCGCGCAGGTCACGGGCTTCCTCGCACCGCTGGTCCACGCCGACCGCTGACGCGCTTGACCTCGAGCGCACTCGAGGTAGCAGGATCACCGTGTGCCTCGCGCACACCCGACACCGGCGCTACCCGGCGACGGTCGCGCCTCCGCCGGTTTCCCGTACACCCACCGGCGGAGGCCGTCGGGAACGACAACAGCCGCACACCCGAAAGGGCATGCGGCTGTCGCGGATCGGGGATCACGCCGAGATGGTGATCTCCCATTCGTAGATCGTCAGATCCGACGCACCGGTGGTGTGCAGCGGATCGGTGTGCGCGAGCGCCGTTGCGGCGTCGAGGCTTTCGGCCGACACGACATACGCGCCGCCCGACCCGTCGGTGAACTTCCCGCTCTCCACCAGCTGTCCCTCGTCGAGGAGTCGCTGCAGGAACTCGCGATGCGGTTCGACCACGGACGAATCGAAAGCCGGTGTGCGCATGACCATCACGAGGTACTTGTTGCTCACGCCCGGTCCTCCGGCGCCGGCCGCGCGGCCCGGGTCGCCGCGGCGGCGGCACGCACCTGGGGCGCCACCTGGACGACCTGCCCGAGCACACCGTTCACGAACGACGGCGAGTCGTCCGTGGACAGTTCCTTGGCCAGCTCGACGGCCTCGTCGACCGCGACCACCGGCGGAACGTCGGTGGCGTGGAACAACTCCCACACCGCGATCCGCAGAATCGCCCGGTCCACGGCGGGCAGGCGGGACAGCGTCCAGTCCTGCAGGTAGCCCTCGATGGTGCCGTCGACCCGGTCGAGGTCGTCGGCGACGCCTTCCACGAGCACGCTGGTGTAGGCGTGCACGGGCGCCACACTCTGGTCACGGGTGGCCAGTTCAGCGCGTTCGGAGAGCAGGTCCGAGACGTCGACGTCGCGCGCCTCCGCCTCGAACAGCAGGTCCACGGCCCGGCGGCGTGCCTTGTGGCGCGCGCCGAGCTTCTTGAACGAGCCCTTCTTGTCTGCCGGGGAGTCCGTCACGATCAGGCGTTGACGCGGCCGAGGTAGCTGCCGTCGCGCGAGTCGATGCGCAGCTTGTCACCGGTGTTGATGAACAACGGGACCTGCACCTCGGCGCCGGTCTCGAGGGTGGCGGGCTTGGTGCCGCCGGTGGAGCGGTCACCCTGCAGGCCGATGTCGGTGTGCTGCACGACCAGCTCGATCGAGACGGGGAGCTCGACGAACAGCGGCGCGTCCTCGTGCACGGCGACCTGCACGCCCATGTTCTCCAGCAGGAAGCGCGCACCATCACCGATGGTGGCCTCCGGGATGGAGATCTGGTCGTAGGTCTCGCCGTCCATGAAGATGTAGTCGGTACCGTCGTGGTACAGGTAGGTCATGTCGCGACGGTCGACGGTCGCGGTCTCCACCTTGACGCCCGCGTTGAAGGTCTTGTCGACGACCTTGCCGGACAGCACGTTCTTCAGCTTGGTCCGCACGAAGGCGGGGCCCTTGCCCGGCTTCACGTGCTGGAATTCGATGATCTGCTGAAGCTGACCATCGATTTTCAGCACAAGGCCGTTCTTGAAGTCGCTGGTGTCCGCCACTGTCCTCGGATCTCCTCGTTCGTTTACTGCGGTCTCTGGGGACCGGCGTCACTCGACGACGGTCAGGTCCTTGCTGGTGAGGGTGAGCAGGTCCGGGCCCGCCTCGCGTACCACGAGCGTGTCCTCGATCCGGACCCCGCCGCGGCCGGGAAGGTACACACCAGGTTCGACGGTCACCGCCACGCCAGCAAGAAGTGTACCGGTACTCGTTTTCGCGACTCCCGGCGCTTCGTGGATCTGCAGCCCGACGCCGTGTCCGAGGCCGTGCACGAACTGCGGCCCGTACCCGGCCTCCTCGATGACGACCCGCGCCGCCGCGTCCACCTCCGAGGTGCCCGCGCCGGGTTTCAGCGCCTCCCGGCCTGCACGCTGCGAGCGGGCGACCAGGTCGTAGATCTCGCGCTGCCAGTCCGTCGGGCGGCCGAGCACGAGGGTGCGGGTCATATCGGAGTGGTAGCCGTCGACGACGGCGCCGAAATCGAGCTTCACGAAGTCGCCGGTGGCGAGCACGGCGCCGGTCGGGCGGTGATGCGGGACGGCGGAGTTCACGCCCGCGGCGACGATGGTCTCGAACGAGACGGCCTCCGCGCCGTGCTCGAACATCGCCCACTCGAGATCACGCGCGACCTGCCGTTCGGTGCGTCCCGGGCGCAGCAGCCCCCGCTCGAGCAGGCTCGCCAGGCCCGCGTCGGCCGCCGCGCACGCCGCGCGCAACTGGGCGACCTCGTAGGCGTCCTTGACCATGCGTAATTGCTCGACCAGGCCGTTGGTCGGCACCAGCTGCAGGCCGGTCCGCTGCTCGACGAACGACTGGTGCTCGGCGACGGTCACCACATGGCTCTCGAACCCGACCCGGCCGAGCTGCCACTCACCGGCCAGTTCCAGGATGCGGCGCGCGGTGGCGCGGGAGATCTCGGCGCGCAGGTCGGGGACCTGGGCCGCGACCTGCGCGGAGTAGCGGCCGTCGGTGCCGATGACGGTGCGCTCCTCGGCGCCGCGCATGTCCCACGAGTGCACCAGCAGGACGGCGTTCGAGCCGGTGAAGCCGGTCAGGTAGCGGATATTGACCAGGTCGGTCACCAGCAGCGCGTCGACGCCGTTCTCCACCAGCAGGCTCCGCAGGGCGCCCCGCCGTGCCGCGTGATCCGGGCCCGTGTAGTCAGCACACATGGGTCAACGCTACCGCTGAACCCACGACACGTCGGCGGCGCGTTCCACGCGGTGGGCGCGTCGCCGGACCCGAAACTGACCAGCTGGATATTCACAAACGCCGAGGTTGTCCACATTCGCGATCACGACCTGGATCGATGGCGCCGCGGCCAGCACGATCGGTGCATGACCACTGCCGCGTTCTGCCTGCTCATCGCCTGGTGTGTGCTGCTCGGCGTCATCGATGTCCATGCCCGGCGGCTCCCCAACGCCCTCACCGGCGTCGGGGCCGCCGCGGTGTTCCTCTACGCCCTGTACACAGGGCAGCCGGCCACCGCGGTGATCGGCGCCGCGCTGCTGACCATGCCGTATCTCGTCACGCACCTCGTCTCCCCCGCCGCGCTGGGCGCGGGTGATGTGAAACTGGCCGTCTCGCTGGGCGGCGCCGCCGCGCTCGCGGGCGCGCCCGCCTGGGTGTGGGCCGCGCTGGCCGCGCCGCTGCTCACGGCCGTCGCCGCGGTCCTCGTCCTTGGGTGGGATCGGCTCCGTTCCGCCCGGGGACGCGGCGAGCCGCGTCGGCGCCCCGCCGGGCGGGTGGTGCCCCACGGCCCGGCCATGTGCCTGGCGACGGTGACCGCGATGGCGCTGGCATGAGCGCGCCCACCGGGTCGACGGCCCCTTCGCCACGCCCGGCACACCCGCGCACCTCGGCTTCGACCGCCGCGCGGATCGACCCGGAACCGCACGATCGGGGCGGTGGGCGCCACCGCCCCACCCGGCCCGCCACCGGGGTGCCGCTCGTCACGGTGGACCGCGTGCCCTACGACGCGCGACGACATGGGAAGATGGTCGGCGTGTTGCGCTGGATAACTGCCGGAGAATCCCATGGTCCCGCTCTCGTCGCCCTCCTGGAAGGGATGGTCGCCGGAGTCGAGGTGACATCGGACGACGTCTCCGCACAGCTCGCGCGCCGCAGGCTCGGCTACGGGCGCGGCGCCCGGATGAAGTTCGAGGCCGACAAGGTCACGCTGGTCGGCGGCGTGCGCCACGGCCGGACCATGGGTGGTCCGGTCGCGATCGAGATCGCCAACTCCGAATGGCCGAAGTGGACCGAAGTGATGTCGGCCGACCCGGTCGACGAGGAAGCGCTCGCCGGGATGGCGCGCAACGCCCCGCTCACCCGTCCGCGTCCCGGTCATGCCGACTACTCGGGCATGCTCAAGTACAACTTCGACGACGCCCGCCCGGTCCTGGAGCGGGCCAGCGCCCGCGAGACCGCGGCCCGCGTCGCGGCGGGCACCGTGGCCCGTAACTTCCTGCGCCAGGCCTTCGGCGTCGAGGTGATCTCGCACGTGGTGTCGATCGGCACCGCGGCCAACACCACGGGTGTCACCCCCGGCGCGCACGACCTCGACGCCATCGACGCCAGCCCGGTTCGCGCGTTCGACGCCGACGCCGAGGCGGCGATGATCGCCGAGATCGAGGCGGCCAAGAAGGACGGCGACACCCTCGGCGGCGTCGTCGAGGTGATCGTCGACGGCCTGCCGATCGGGCTCGGCTCGTTCACCAGCGGTGAGCAGCGCCTCGACTCGCGCCTGGCCGCCGCGCTCATGGGCATCCAGGCGATCAAGGGCGTCGAGGTGGGCGACGGTTTCGAGACCGCGCGCCGGCGCGGCAGCCAGGCGCACGACGAGATGCGGCCCGGCCCCGACGGCGTGCTGCGCTCCACCAACCGGGCAGGCGGGCTCGAGGGCGGCATGACCAACGGCGAGGCCCTGCGGGTGCGCGCGGCGATGAAGCCGATCTCCACCGTGCCCCGTGCGCTGGCCACCGTCGACATGTCCAGCGGCGAGGAAGCCGTCGCCATCCACCAGCGCTCCGACGTGTGCGCGGTGCCCGCGGCCGCCGTGGTCGCCGAATCGATGGTGGCGCTGGTGCTCGCGCAGGCCGCGCTGGAGAAGTTCGGCGGCGACTCGCTGGCCGAGACCGTCGACAACATCACCAGCTACGTCAAGCGGATCGGCAACCGCCCACACGTGCCCGCGGACAGCCGTATCCCGTGACCGGGCAGGGGCAGCAGGGGGCGGCGGAGGACACCGACGCGGGCCCCCCACCGACCGTCGGCGCTCCCCGACCCGATACCGCACCGCACCCGACCGCCGGCACGGACTCGGCGCCCGACCGGGTCGCGGACGTCGCACCCGACACGGAAGCCGCACCGACGACGGGCACACCGACCGGTATCGAGCCTGACAACCACACCTCCGCGAGTACTGACGTGAACAGCACTGCGGACACCCCCGCGGACGACGCAGCCGACGCCGACTGCGTCCCGACAGCGGGCACGCCGGCAGCGGACGCCAATGCCGCGACGGGAGCATCCGTCGGTCCCGAAGGGGAGGACGGCGCGGACGCCGACTCCGGAACGGGCGCAGCCGGATCCGGTGCGGGCGGGCCGCGGGCTCGGATCGTGCTGGTGGGGCCGCCGGGGTCGGGGAAGTCGACGATCGGGCGGAAGCTGGCGCGTGAGCTCGGGGTGGAGCTCTTCGACACCGATGCGGGGATCGAGGCCGAGACCGGTCGCGGGATCCCGGAGATCTTCGCCACCGACGGCGAGCCGGAGTTCCGGCGTATCGAGGAAGACGTGGTGCGCCGCGCGGTGCTCGGGCACGACGGCGTGGTCTCCCTCGGCGGCGGTTCCGTGCTCTCGGCGCGCACCAGGGAGGTGCTGCGGGGAGCGACCGTGGTCTACCTGGAAATCAGTGTGGGCGAAGGACTTCGGCGCACCGGCTCGAGCAGTGCCCGACCGCTGCTCAACGGCACGGATCCTGCGGCGAAGTACCGGGAGCTGATGCGCATCCGGCGACCGCTCTACCGCGAGGTCGCCACCGTCCGCGTGCGCACCGACGGGCGCAGCCCCGGCCGGGTCGTGCGGATGATCCTGGCCAAGCTCGGCCTCGAATCGGTGCGCACCGACCTCGACGCACAGCGCGGCACCGGAACCGCCTCGGTGACAACGGGTTCGGTCACCAGCAGGCCCGGAGCGGGCAGCAACCGTTCCCGCGCCCGCCGCCGCGCCAGGGCCCGCGCCGCGGCCGCCCGCCGCGCGAACACGATCCAGGCGGGCTCGACCGAGCGGTCCACAGCATCGGTCGGCGACACCGCAGCGGCCGGCACCGGAGCCGAGACGAACACCTCCGCCGCCGCGAGAACCGGCGGTCAGCCGGGCGAATCGGGCACCCGAGCGGTCGGCACCCGCCGGTCGCGACGGGGGCGTACGACCGACGGCGGCACCACCGCCGAGGCGACGACGCGTGATGGCGGGGAGACCTCGCCCGCCGGCGCCACGGACGGTATGGAGCGGACCGGTACGGCCTCGGGCGAACCGGGCACGCGCACCACCGGCACCCGGCGTCCCCGCCGCACTCGGGCTCGCCGTGGCGGGCGGCTCAGGTCAGCGGCCGGCACCGGCACGCAGGGACCCACCAGCGCACAGGGTTCCTCCGGAGTACCTGGTTCCATCGCCGCACCCGGGTCCACGGGGGCACAAGGTACTGCCGGGGCGAGGAACGAAACCGGCGGTACCACCAGCGGACGCCGGGGTGTGGCAGGCCAATCGGGGGACGCGGATCGCGCGAATCAGGGTGGGGAGCGGACGCGCCGGAAGCGGCCGCGCCGACGGGGGCGAAGCAAGACCAACGACCAGAAAGAATCGGAGCAGCGCACGTGACAGAGCCGACGACCATTCAGGTACGCACCGCCGACCCGTATCCGGTGATCATCGGCCGCGGACTGCTCGGCGATCTCGTCGAGGCCGTCTCCGCGGGCAATGCCGTGCGGACCGTGGCGATCTTCCATCAGCCGCCGTTGGCCGAGACCGCCGAGGTGGTGCGGAAGGCGCTGGCCGACACCGGGATCGACGCGCACCGGATCGAGATCCCCGACGCCGAGGACGGCAAGGATCTGGCCGTGGCCGGCTTCTGCTGGGAGGTGCTCGGCCGCATCGGTCTGACCCGCAACGACGCCGTGGTCAGCCTCGGCGGCGGCGCGGCCACCGACCTGGCCGGTTTCGTCGCCGCCACCTGGATGCGTGGGGTGCGCATCGTGCACGTGCCGACCACGCTGCTGGCGATGGTCGACGCGGCGGTCGGCGGCAAGACCGGCATCAACACCGAGGCGGGCAAGAACCTCGTCGGCAGCTTCCACGAGCCGAGCGCCGTGCTGGTCGATCTGGCGACGCTGGAGACGGTGCCGCGCAATGAGATCGTGGCGGGCATGGCCGAGATCATCAAGGCCGGTTTCATCGCCGACCCGGTGATCCTCGACCTCATCGAAGCCGACCCGGAGGCCGCCCTCGACCCCACCGGTGACGTGCTGCCGGAGCTCATCCGGCGCGCCATCCAGGTCAAGGCCGATGTCGTCGCGGCCGACCTCAAGGAGTCGAGCCTGCGCGAGATCCTGAACTACGGGCACACCCTGGGCCACGCCGTGGAACGTCGCGAGCGCTACCGCTGGCGCCACGGTGCCGCCGTGTCGGTCGGTCTGGTCTTCGCGGCCGAACTGGGCAGGCTGGCCGGGCGCCTCGACGACGCCACCGCCGACCGGCACCGCACCATCCTGGAGAGCGTCGGCCTGCCGGTCAGCTACGACGCCGACGCTCTGCCCCAGCTGATGGACGCGATGCAGACCGACAAGAAGACCCGTTCGGGTGTGTTGCGATTCGTGGTGCTGGACGGCCTGGCCAAGCCCGGCCGCCTCGAGGGCCCCGACCCGTCGCTGCTGGCGGCCGCCTACTCGGCGATCGCCCGCGAAGCCTCCACCGGCGGCCCGATCCTGCTCTGACACGACGAGTGCCCGGCAGGACGGCCTGCCGGGCACTCGGGTCCGGGTGACTCAGGCCGTGGCGAACTCGGGTTGGCCGACGGGAGCGACGGATTCGGCCGAACGCCGGGCGCGGCGGCGGCCGAGGGCGACGCCCGCCAGCGCGGGCAGGAAGATCAGCAGCATGATGAACGCCGCCGCCGAGGTCAGCTCGAACAGCGCGCCGGAGTCGCCGAGTTCGACGCCCGGGATCTGATCCAGGACCAGGCACACCGCGCCACTGGCCAGCCCGGCGACCGCGCCCGCGGCCATCCATCGCACGGTGAGATCGACGGCGGCGGCCGAACGGCCGTCACGCATGCCCCACACGGCGGCGACGCCCACGATCACGATCAGGCACGCGACCCGCCAGACGAGGCCGAAGGTCGGCGCGAACGCCATCGCGAATCCGAGCAGCAGCCGTAGCCCGACGACCAACGCGCCGAGGACGGTCGCACGCAACACCCAAGCGGTCATGTGCAACACCCTAGCCGGTCAAAACTAGAACAGGTATCAATTCCGCGGATCAGCCGTCGAGCGCCGCGGCCATCGGCGCCCGCGGGGCCGGTCGGCCGGTGAACTGCTCGACCTGCCCGTAGGCCTGGTTCAGCAACATCTGCAGTCCGCTGACGACCGTGTGCCCGGCCGCGTCGACCGCGGTGGCCAGGGGGGTCGGCCACGGGTTGTAGATGGCGTCGAGGACCACCGGAGCGACCGCGACGGCCTCCGCGATCGCCGCGGCGGCCGGGGCGGGCACGGTGCTCACCACGGCCCCCGCCGACGCGCACACCGCCCGGACACGCTCGGCGTCGAGCGGGACGACCGTGGGTCGCATCCCGAGCCGGTCGGCCAGGTCGAGCGCGCCGCGCGCCCGCCCGGCGTCGCGCGCGATGACGGTGACCGTCTTCGCTCCCAGCTCCGACAGCGCCAGCAGCGCGGGCCTGGCGGTACCGCCCGCCCCGAGCACCACGGCCTCGTCGAGGGTGGTGACGCCGCCGCCGCGCAACGCGCCGAGGACGCCGTCGACATCGGTGCAGTCGGCCCGCCAGCCCGCCTCGGTCCGGACCAGGGTGTTGGCCGAGCCGACCAGCACGGCCCGTTCGGTGCGCTCGTCGGCGACGGCGAGCGCCGCCTCCTTGCCGGGCATCGTCACCGACAGCCCGACCCACTCCGGTCCGAGGCCCCCGACCAGCCCCGGCAGTCGCGCGGCATCGCATTCGATCCGCTCGTAGGTCCAGTCCAGCCCCAGCGCCCGGTAGGCGGCCAGGTGCAGCTGCGGCGAGCGCGAATGCGCGATGGGTTGACCGAGCACCGCGGCCTTGCGCACCGTCATCGTCGCGGCCCCGCTCATCGCCCGCTGTCGAGAATGCCGCTCTGATGCGCCTTCTGGATGTTGCGCAGGTGCTCGGCGTAGCTCTCGGTGAACAGCGTGGTGCCCTTCTGATCGATCGTGACGAAGTACAGCCAGGTCCCCGGCTCCGGATTCTCCATCGCCTCCAGCGCTTTCAGCGACGGCGCGGCGATCGGATTGGCGGGCAGCCCGGCCATGGCGTAGGTGTTCCACGGCGTCACCTCGGCGCGGTCGGCGTCGGTGGTGGCGACCTCGGTCTTGTCGAGCGAATAGTTGACCGTGGAGTCGAACTGCAGCGGCTGATCGATGCGCAGCCGGTTGACGATCACGCGCGCCACCTTCGGCATGTCCGGCGGCAACGCCTCCCGCTCGACCAGCGACGCCGCGATCAGCGTCTGGTACGGATCGAGCTGGTTCGTGGCGCCCGAACGCAGCAGACCGGTGGACTCGT
Source organism: Nocardia neocaledoniensis (assembly GCF_029868625.1). Classification (GTDB taxonomy): domain Bacteria; phylum Actinomycetota; class Actinomycetes; order Mycobacteriales; family Mycobacteriaceae; genus Nocardia; species Nocardia neocaledoniensis_A. The sequence continues at coordinate 34,556 of NZ_JARWOJ010000398.1, forward strand.
ACTGCGCCGCGCTGGTGGTGATGAGCTGGCGCAGGATGTCGACCGGGCCGCCACTCGGATCGAAATCCAGGGTTCCCGCGGCGATCAGGCCGTCGAGCTGCCTGCGCCGATCCGGTGCCGCGGCCACCGACTGCTTGGCCCAGTCGGGTACGCCGAGCGCGGCGAGGTCGGTGCCGGCGCCCGCGGCGTCGAGTTGCTCGTAGGTGACGCACTTCGCGGCCGGGGCGGTGCCGATGCAGCTGGCGGCGGCGATCTTGGTGTAGATGCCTTCCTTGCGGGCGCCGGTGTTCACGTCGTGCTGGTCGTGGAGCTGGCGCCCCTCGGATACCACGAGGTTGCCCACGCGCGAGGACTTGGACACCAGCGTGGTCACCGCGTGCTCGGCGGGACTGTTCTGCTGCACCGCGTAGTAACCGGGCTGCACGCCGTTCATGTTCGAATTGCGCACGGCCGCTTCGTAGAACGCCTCGGCGCTGGCGACGACGCCCTTGTCCTTCATGGTCTCGGCGATCTGCGTCGCGGTGTCACCGGAGTGCACCTGGATCACGACGGGCGCGCCGGGCGGACCGGCGAAGTCCTCGGGCGGGGTGAAGCCGCTCATCAACTTGTATCCGGCGAAACCGGCCGCCGCGACGATCAGCACGGCGAGCACCGCGCCGACCGCCCACAGAGTGCGGCGGCGGCGCTTGCGCTCGGCGGCCTTGCGCGAGGCGATCCGCGATCGCTTGCTCCGGCCCGCGGACGCCCTGCCCCGGCCCGCGGGTTCCTTGCCCCGGCCCGCGCCTTCCCTGCCGCGCCCGGACGGCCCTCGGCCCCGCGCCGCGGCGTTCTTACCCGCCGCCGCCGCGCGGCCCGCCGGTGGCCGCCTGCGAGCCGGAGCGACCGGCTCCGGCTCGAGCTCCGGCTCGTCGTAGACCTCGTCCTCGTAGCGCGGGATGACATTGGTGTCGTCATCGTCGTCCCAGTGCGCCTGATCCGGTTCGGGCTCCACCCGACCCGTGCGGGCATCCAGGCCCCAGTCGTCGCGCCGGGGGTAGCGCCGATCGGCCTCCCGCGCCCGGTAGCGTTCCTCGGCCCTGGCCCATCGGTCGGTCATGCGTCGTCTCCGACCCCGTGCGCCGTGTCTGTCGCGTCCTTCAACACCGAACTCCGCTCGTCCAACCATCCTTGCAGAATCGACACCGCTGCCGCCTGGTCGATCACCTGCCGCTGGCCACGTGCGCGAACCCCGCTGTCGCGCAGCGCACGTGCAGCAGACACCGTAGTCAAACGTTCGTCGGAAAGGCGTATCGGAATCGGGTCGATCACCCGGCGCAACTCCCGGGCAAACCGGCGCGCGATGGTCGCCGCCGTCCCGTTTTCACCGCGCAACGTGCGCGGGAGACCGATGATCACCTCGACCGCTTCGTACTCCGACACGATATCGGCAATTCTTGCGATGTCGGCGGGTGGACCCGCCGCGCGCCCACCGGATTTCACCGGTTTGGCGCGCGGCACGGTCTCCACGGGGGTGGCGAGGATGCCATCGGGGTCGCTCGAGGCGACACCGATCCGGACACTGCCGACGTCGATCGCGATCCGGCGCCCGCGACCGGGATCGGTCGCCGCGTCGGGGCGGTCGGCCGGGTCCTGGTCGGTGGCGCCGGTAGCGGCAGCCATCAGCCGGCCAGTTCGGCCACCCGGGCACGGACCGCGGCCAGACCGGCCGGGATACCCGACGGATCCGACCCCGAGCCCTGCGCCATCTCCGGCTTGCCACCGCCGCGGCCCGCGATGCTCGGCCCGAAGCTGGCGACCAGATCACCCGCCTTGAATCCGAGATCCTGGGCGCCCTTGTTCACCGACACCACGAACGGCGCCTTGCCGTCGGCGTTGCCGAGCAGCACGACCACCGCGGGGTCACTGCCGAACCGGCCCCGGATGTCGGTGGCCAGGGTGCGCAGGTCACCGGCGTTGACGCCCTCCGGCGCCGCCGCGGCCACCAGCAGCACCGAGCCGACCCGCTCGGCCTGCTCGACGAACGTGCCCGCCGAGGACAGCACCGCGGCGATCTTGGTGCGCTCGAGTTCCTTCTCGGCGACCTTGAGCCGCTCCACGAGCTGCTCGACGCGTCCGGGCACCTCGTCGGAGGGCACCTTCAGCGAGGACGCGACACCGGCCAGCAGCGCGCGCTCCTTGGCCAGGTACTTGTAGGAGTCCAGGCCGACGAAGGCCTCCACGCGACGCACGCCCGAACCGACCGACGACTCGCCGAGCACGGTGATCGGGCCGATCTGCGAGGAGTGTTCGACGTGGGTGCCGCCGCACAGCTCCATCGAGAACGGGCCGCCGATCTCCACGACGCGCACCTCGTCGCCGTAGTTCTCGCCGAAGAGGGCCATCGCGCCCATCTCCTTGGCCTTGGGCAGATCGGTGACGAAGGTGTTGACCTGGAAGTCGGCGCCGACCGCGTCGTTGGAGACGGCCTCGATGTCGGCCTTCTGCCGCTCGGTCAGCGCGCCCTGCCAGTTGAAGTCGAAGCGCAGGTAGCCGGGCTTGTTCAGCGAACCGGCCTGCACGGCGTTGGGGCCGAGTACCTGCCGCAGCGCGGCGTGCACCATGTGCGTGCCGGAATGCCCCTGCGTGGCACCCCGGCGCCAGGCCGGGTCGGCCTGCGCGAGCACCACGTCACCCTCGGTGATCTGGCCCTGCTCGACCGTGGACTTGTGCACCCACAGCTTCTTGGCGATCTTCTGCACGTCGTTGACGCGCAGCTTCAGGCCCGAGGCGGTGATGCTGCCGCGGTCGGCGATCTGGCCACCGGACTCGGCGTAGAGCGGGCTGCGGTCGAGGATGACCTCGACGTCCTGACCGGCCTGCGCGACGGGCACGCGCACGCCGTCGGCGATCAGGGCCAGCACGTTCGCCTCGGAGGTGAGCTCGTCGAAGCCGGTGAACTCGGTGGCGCCGCGGTCGACCAGCTCCTTGTAGACGGTCAGATCGGCGTGCGCGTGCTTGCGCGCCTGGGCGTCGTCCTTGGCGCGCTGACGCTGCTCGGCCATGAGCGAGCGGAAGCCCTCCTCGTCCACCGAGAGGCCCGCCTCGGCGGCCATCTCGAGGGTGAGGTCGATCGGGAAGCCGTAGGTGTCGTGCAGCGCGAAGGCGTCGGCGCCGGCGATCTGCTTGCCGCCCTTGGACTTCACCGCGGTGGCCGCGTTGTCGAAGAGGGTCTCGCCGGTGTTGAGGGTCTTGAGGAAGGCGGTCTCCTCGCCGACCGCGACGGTCTCGATGCGACCGAAATCGGTTGCCAGCTCGGGGTAGGACGGCGACATCAGGTCGGAGACGACCTTCATCAGCTCGCCCATCACCGGCTTCTCGGCGCCGAGCAGGCGCGCGGAACGCACGATGCGGCGCAGCAGGCGGCGCAGCACGTAGCCGCGGCCGTCGTTGCCGGGGTTCACGCCGTCGGCGATGAGCATCGCGGAACTGCGGACGTGGTCGGCGATCACGCGGAAGCGCACGTCATCGGCGTGTTCGACACCGTAGGAGCGGCCGGTGAGCTGCTCGGCCTTGTCGATGATCGGGCGCAGCAGGTCGGTCTCGTAGACGTTCTCCACGCCCTGCAGCAGCATGGCGACCCGCTCGACACCCATGCCGGTGTCGATGTTCTTGCGCGGCAGCGAGCCGACCGGCGGGTGGCCCTGCTTGGGGCTCAGCTCGCCGCGGATGTCCTGCATGAAGACGAGATTCCAGATCTCGAGGTAGCGGTCCTCGTCGGCGACCGGGCCGCCTTCCTTGCCGTAGGCGGGACCGCGGTCGTAGTAGATCTCCGAGCAGGGGCCGCCGGGACCGGGCACGCCCATGTCCCAGTAGTTGTCCTTGCCGTCGCGGAACTGGATGCGCTCCTTCGGGATTCCCGCGACGCGATGCCAGATCTCGGCCGCCTCGGGGTCCGACTCGTAGGCGGTGACCCAGATGCGTTCGGGATCGAAGCCGAAGCCGCCCTCGTCCTGCGGCTTGGAGATCAGCTCCCAGGCCAGGGTGATGGCGCCTTCCTTGAAGTAGTCGCCGAAGGAGAAATTGCCCGCCATCTGGAAGAACGTGTTGTGCCGGGTGGTGACGCCCACCTCGTCGATGTCACCGGTGCGCACGCACTTCTGCACGCTGGTCGCGCGCGAGTACGGCGGCGCCTCCTGGCCCAGGAAATACGGCTTGAACTGAACCATGCCCGCATTGACGAACAGCAGGTTGGGGTCGGCCAGGATCAGCGAGGCACTGGGCACCTCGGTGTGTCCGGCACGGACGAAATGGTCCAGGAAACGCCGTCTAATCTCGTGGGTCTGCACAGCAGTCCAGCCTACCGCCTGCATTCCACCCGTTTTGCGCCGGAGTCGGTGGTCTCGGCGACACCGCGCCTACTTGCCGCGCACGATGCGGCGCAGCTTGCCGAGCCTGCCGCCGACCTCCCGTTCGAAGCCGTGCTCGGTCGGCTCGTAGTAGTCGGTGCCGACCAGGTCGTCGGGCGGGTACTGCTGGGCCAGCACGCCCTCGCGCGCGTTGTGCGGGAACCGGTAGCCCTGCGCGTTGCCGAGCGCGGCCGCGCCCGCGTAGTGGCCGTCGCGCAGGTGGGGCGGCACGGCGCCGGACTTGCCCGCGGCCACGTCGGCCATGGCGGCGCCGAGCGCCGAGGTCACCGCGCCGGACTTGGGGGCGGTGGCCAGGTGGATCGTCGCCTGGGCCAGCGCGAGCTTGGCCTCCGGGAGCCCGACCAGCTGCACCACCTGGGCGGCGGCACAGGCGGTCTGCAGGGCCATCGGGTCGGCCATGCCGATGTCCTCGCTGGCGTGGATCATCAGGCGGCGGGCGATGAAGCGCGGGTCCTCGCCCGCGGTGAGCATGCGGGCCAGGTAGTGCAGGGCGGCGTCGACATCGGAGCCGCGGATGGACTTGATGAAGGCGCTGATCACGTCGTAGTGCTGGTCGCCCGCGCGGTCGTAGCGCACCGCCGCCTTGTCGACGCTGGCCTCGACCAGGGCGACGTCGACGACGCCGTCGAGCGAGGACTCGGCCGAGGCCTCCAGCGCGGTGAGCGCGCGCCGCGCGTCGCCGCCGGCGATGCGCACGATGTGATCGAGCGCCTCCTCGGTGACCGTGTACTCCCCCGCCAGGCCGCGCTCATCGGCGATCGCGCGGTCGAGCACGGACCGGATGTCCTCGGGCGTGAGCGATTGCAGCTGCAACACCAGCGAGCGCGACAACAGCGGCGACACCACCCAGAACGACGGGTTATAGGTGGTGGGGCCGCCCACTAGGACGCTCCGGTTCTAGACCCCGGCCCGCCGCGCGTCCGGCGGGGGCTTTCTCGTTGGTTCGCTTACCCGAAGCGGCCGGAGATGTAGTCCTCGGTGGCGCGCTGGGTGGGGTTGGAGAAGATCTTCTCGGTGTCGTCGATCTCGATCAGCTTGCCGGGCTTGCGCTGGGGGCAGTGGTGTATAAGCTGTCGATGGTGCTGATGCTGCCGATCGCCATTCTCGCCGGCGCCGCGGTCTAACAGAATGGCGCGAAAGGGCGAGCTTTGTAGATGCCCGTGCTGGGTCATGGCCTTG
>NZ_JARWOJ010000399.1 GCF_029868625.1 Nocardia neocaledoniensis
GCCGGTCAGGTGCCGCGGCGTAGGCGACGAAGGAGCAAGCCGCGGTGCCTGACCGGCGGGACACGAGGGGCCGCCGACTCGAGCGCGCCAGCGCTCCAACTAATACGAGCGCGGCAGGCCCAGCGAGTGCTGTGCCACGAAGTTCAGGATCATCTCCCGGCTCACCGGGGCGATGCGCATGATGCGCGCCGCCTGCAGCATCGCCGACAGACCGACCTCCTTGGTCAGCCCCGAACCGCCGTGGGTCTGGATCGCCTGGTCCAGCGCCTTGATGCTGGCCTCGGCGGCCGCGTACTTGGCCATGTTCGCGGCTTCGGCGGCGCCGAACTCGTCACCGGCGTCGTAGAGGGTGGCGGCCTTCTGCATCATCAGCTTGGCCAGTTCCAGTTCGATCTTGATCTGCGCCAGCGGATGCGAGATGCCCTGGTGCGCACCGATCGGTGTCTTCCAGACGGTGCGTTCCTTGGCGTACTCCACCGCGCGGTCGATGGCGTAGCGGCCGAGACCGATGGCCATGGCCGAGCCCATGATGCGCTCGGGGTTGAGGCCGGCGAAGAGCTGGGCGATGGCCGCGTCCTCGGAGCCGACGAGGGCGTCGGCGGGCAGGCGCACGTCGTCGAAGAACAGGGTGTACTGGTGGTCCGGCTCGATGACGTCCATCTCCTGGACGTTCTTGACCAGGCCGGGCGCGTCGACCGGGACGATGAACAGCGCGGGCTTGAGCTTGCCGGTCTTGTGGTCCTCGGTGCGCGAGACCACCAGGATCGCCTCGGCCTGGTCGACGCCCGAGATGAAGATCTTGCGGCCGTTGAGAATCCAGTCCGAGCCGTCGCGGCGGGCGGTGGTGGTGATCTGGTGCGAGTTGGAACCGGCGTCGGGTTCGGTGATCGCGAAGACCATCTTCGACGAGCCGTCGGCGAGCTTGGGCAGCCAGGTCTGCTTCTGCGCGTCGGTGCCGTACTTGGTGATGATGGTGCCGCAGATGGCCGGGGAGACGACCATCAGCAGCAGGCCCGCGCCCTGCGCCGAGAGTTCCTCCTGCACCAGCGCCAGCTCGTACATGCCCGCGCCACCGCCGCCGTACTCCTCGGGCAGGTTCACGCCGAGGAAGCCGAGCTTGCCCGCCTCGTCCCACAGTTCGCTCAGCGGCTCGTTCTTGCGCGAGAGCGGCAGCACGTAGTCGCGGTAGTTGTACTTGGCCGCCAGGGACGCGACCGCCCCGCGCAGCGCCTTCTGCTCTTCGGTTTCGTGGAAGCTCATGCCTGCTCCTGCTCTTCTTCCTCGACGACGGCGAGGACGGTTCCGACCTCGACCTGCTGGCCGACGGTCACGTTCAACGCACTGAGAACGCCGGTGGCCGGCGCGACGATGGTGTGCTCCATCTTCATGGCTTCCAGCCACAGGATCGGCTGGCCCTGTTCGACGTGATCGCCCTCGGCGGCGCCGAGCCGGATCACGCTGCCGGGCATGGGCGCGAGCAGCGAACCGGCCGCGACCTGCTCGGACGGGTCGGTGAAGCGCGGCAGCCTGCGCACGGCCACGGGGCCGAGCGGCGAGTCGACCGCGACCAGGTCGTCGTAGCGGGCGATCTCGAACTGGCGGCGCACCGGGCCACGCTCACCCGGCACCGCGAGCACGACGCGATGAGGCGTCGCGGAGATCAGTTCCAGGCCGTCGTGGCCCTCGACCGTCACGGCACCGGAGCGGTCGAACCGGTAGCGCACCTCATGGGTCCCGCTGACGCGACTCTCATAGGACTTGCGCTGCGGCTCCGACGCCAGGTTGCGCCAGCCGCTGGGCGCCAGCCCGCCGAAGCGGTTGGCGGCGTGGTTGGCGGCCGAATCGGCCAGGGCGGCGGCGACGATCGAGAGCGCCTCGTCGGCCTCCGACACCAGCGGCGCCGACAGCGCGGCCAGGTCGTGGGTGGCGAAGAAGGCGGTGTCGGTGTCACCGGCGAGGAACGCGGGGTGCCGCAGCACGCGCACGAGCAGGTCGCGGTTGGTGACCAGGCCGTGCAGTTTGGCGCGCTGGAGCGCGGTGGCGAGCAGATGCGCCGCCTCGGCACGGGTTTCGGCGTAGGAGATGACCTTGGCCAGCATCGGGTCGTAGTGCACGCCCACGACCGAGCCGTCGACGACACCGGTGTCCAGGCGCACACCCGGCTGGTCGAGCACGGTGAACTCGCCTGCGGTGAAGGGAATCTCGATCTTGTGCACCGGACCGCTCTGCGGCTGCCAGTCCTGCGCCGGGTCCTCGGCGTAGAGCCTGACCTCGATCGAGTGGCCGCGCAGGGCAGGCTGGGTCGCGGGCAGCGGCAGACCGGAGGCCACCTGCAGCTGCAGGCGAACCAGGTCCAGTCCGGTGGTCTGCTCGGTGACCGGATGTTCCACCTGCAGGCGGGTGTTCATCTCCAGGAAGAAGAAGTCACCCTTCTCGTCGGCCAGGAACTCGACGGTGCCCGCGCCCTCGTAGCCGATCGCCTCGGCGGCCAGCCGGGCCGCCTCGAACAGCCGATCGCGCGTGCTCTGCCCATCGGCGCTGTTCGCGGAGCCTGCGTGGCTACGCTCCGCTACCGCCTCCGGCCCCTGAGCTCGCAGCGCGTCGATCTTCTCGACCAGCGGCGACGGGGCTTCCTCGACGACCTTCTGATGCCGACGCTGGATCGAGCACTCCCGCTCGCCGACGGCCCAGGTCTTGCCGAAAGTGTCGGACATGACCTGGACTTCGATGTGGCGACCGGTCTCGAGGTAGCGCTCGCAGAACACCGTCGGATCACCGAAGGCCGACTCGGCTTCGCGCTGGGCGGCGGCGATCTGGTCGTTCAGGTCACCCAGTTCCCGCACCACGCGCATACCGCGACCGCCGCCACCGGCGGAGGCCTTGATGAGCACGGGCAGGTGCGCCTCGGTGACCTCGGCCGGATCGAGTTCGGCGAGGACGGGGACACCGGCGGCGTCCATCATCTTCTTCGACTCGACCTTCGAGCCCATCTGCTCGATGGCGGCGACCGGCGGTCCGATCCACACCAGGCCGGCGTCGAGCACCGAACGCGCGAATTCGGCGTTCTCGGAAAGGAATCCGTAGCCGGGGTGGATGGCGTCGGCACCGGCCGACAGCGCCGCCTCGATGATCAGCTCACCCCGGAGGTAGGTCTCGGCGGGGGTGTTGCCGGGCAGCCGGACGGCGGCGTCGGCCTCGGCCACATGCGGGGCCGACGCGTCAGCGTCCGAGTACACCGCGGTGGTGCCGATACCCATCCGGCGGCAGGTGGCGAACACGCGGCGCGCGATCTCACCCCGGTTGGCGACAAGAACATTGGTGATTGCCATGTTGGGCCGCCTCACATTCGGAAGACGCCGAAGCCCTCGGCGCCCTGGATCGGTGCCGTGTGGATGGCCGACAGCGCCATCCCCAGCACGGTGCGGGTGTCACGGGGGTCGATGATGCCGTCGTCGAAAAGCCTGCCCGACAAGAACATCGGCATCGCCTCCGCCTCGATCTGCGCCTCGACCATGGCGGCCAGGCCTGCGGCGGCCTCCTCGTCGAACGGCAGGCCCTTGGCCTCGGCCGCGCCGCGCTGCACGATCGTGAGCACGCCGCCCAGCTGCGCGCCGCCCATCACGGCCGACTTCGCGCTCGGCCACGCGAACAGGAAGCGCGGGTTGAACGCGCGACCGCACATGCCGTAGTGGCCCGCGCCGTAGGAGGCGCCGATCAGCAGTGAGATGTGCGGGACCTTCGAGTTGGCCACCGCGTTGATCATCATCGCGCCGTGCTTGATGATGCCGCCGTGCTCGTAGTCCTTGCCGACCATGTAGCCGGTGGTGTTGTGCAGGAACAGCAGTGGCGTGTTCTTCTTGTTCGCCAGCTGGATGAACTGGGTGGCCTTCTGCGATTCCTCGGAGAACAGCACACCGCGCGCGTTGGCCAGGATGCCGATCGGGAAGCCGTTGATCTCGGCCCAGCCGGTGACCAGGCTGGAGCCGTAGAGCGGCTTGAACTCGTCGAAGTCGGAGCCGTCGACGACGCGGGCGATCACTTCGCGCGGATCGAACGGGATCTTCAGATCCGAGGGCACGATGCCGAGCAGTTCCTCGGGATCGTAGAGCGGCGAGATCACCTCGGCGCGCGGCTCGGGCCCCTGCTTCTTCCAGTTCAGCCTGCGCACGATGCCGCGGCCGATGCGGATGGCGTCCTGCTCGTCGGCGGCCATGTAGTCGGCCAGACCCGAAGTGCGGGCGTGCATCTCGGCACCGCCGAGGGTCTCGTCATCGGAGTCCTCGCCGGTGGCCATCTTCACCAGCGGCGGGCCGGCCAGGAAGACCTTCGCGCCCTCCTTGACCATCACCACGTAGTCGGACATGCCGGGGATGTAGGCGCCACCGGCGGTGGAGTTGCCGAAAACCAGGGAGATGGTGGGAATTCCGGCCGCCGAGGCCTGGGTGAGGTCGCGGAACATCGCGCCGCCGGGGATGAAGACTTCCTTCTGCGTAGGCAGATCGGCGCCGCCGGACTCCACCAGCGAGATCACCGGCAGGCGGTTCTCCCGGACGATGTCGTTGATGCGCAAGGTCTTGCGCAGCGTCCACGGATTGGACGTGCCGCCGCGCACGGTCGGATCGGGCGCGACGATCATGCACTCGACGCCCTCCACGATGCCGATGCCGGCGATCGTGGACGCACCGACATGGAAGTCGCTGCCCCAGGCCGCGAGCGGGCACAGTTCGAGGAACGGCGAGTCCTCGTCGAGCAGCAACTCGATGCGCTCACGCGCGGTGAGCTTGCCGCGCTTGTGATGACGGGCCACCTTCTCGGGGCCGCCACCGGCGATGGCCTTGGCGAACTCGGCCTCGACCTCGGTGAGCTTGGTCGCCATCGCCTCCGCGGCCGCGGTGTACTCGGGCGAGGCGGTGTCGAGGGTGGAACGGAAGGTCGTCACGACTGGTACCCCAATACTTTCGACGCCAGCATGGTCAGGATCTCGTTGGTGCCGCCGCCGATGCCGATGATGCGGATGTCGCGGTAGATGCGCTCCACCTCGGACTCGCGCATGTAGCCCATGCCGCCGTGCAACTGGACGGCCTGGTTGGCGACCCACTCCACGGTCTCGACGGCGGTGTTCTTCGCGAAGCAGACCTCGGCGATCAGGCCCTGCTCGCCGTTGTCCACGCGCTCGACCAGCGAGCGGGTGTACACGCGGGCGATGTCGACGCGGCGAGCCATCTCGGTAAGCGTCATCTGCACCGACTGGCGGCTGATCAGCGGGCGCCCGAAGGTCTCCCGGTTGCGGCACCACTCGAGGGTGAGGTCGAGGGCGCGCTGGGCCATCGAGTACGCCTGTACGGCCAGGCCGACCCGCTCGCTGACGAACGCGCTGGCGATCTGCGCGAATCCGGAGTTCTCCGCGCCGACCAGGTTGGTCGCGGGCACCCGAACATCGGTGAACGACAGCTCCCCGGTGTCCGAGGCCAGCCAGCCCATCTTCTCCAGCTTGCGGGTCACCTCGAAACCCGGCGTGTCGGTGGGCACGATGATCAGCGAGACACCGGCGGCGCCGGGCCCACCCGTCCGCACGGCGGTGACGATGAAATCGGCGCGGCAGGCCGAGGTGATGAAGGTCTTGGCGCCGTTGATGATGAAGTCGTCGCCGTCGCGCACCGCCGAGGTGGTGAGGTGGCCGACATCGGAGCCGCCGCCGGGCTCGGTGATGGCCAGTGAGCCGATCAGGTCACCGGACAGGGTCGGCTTCACCCAGCGGTCGATCTGCTCCTGGTTGCCCGAAGCGATGATGTGCGGCAACGAGATACCGCAGGTGAACAGCGAGGCCCAGGTGCCGCCGGAGGCGCCGGCGTAGTGGAACTCCTCCCCCACGATCACGCCGTCGATCGCGGAACCGCCCTCACCACCGGCGAATTCGGGGTACTCGATGCCGAGCAGGCCGAGTTCACCGGCCTTCTTGTGCAGCTCGCGCGGCAGAGCGCCCTCGCGCTCCCAGGTGTCCAGATCGGGCAGGATCTCCCGCTCGACGAACCCGCGCACGGTGGCGCGCAGCTCTTTTCGTTCCGGCGTGTCCCAAACAGATGTCATGCGAGCAGCTCCGTCGGCATGTCGATGTGGCGGGAGCGCAGCCATTCGCCGAGCCCCTTGGCCTGCGGGTCGAAACGTGCCTGGTAGGCGACGCCCTTGCCGAGCAGACCGGAAATGATGAAGTTGACCGCGCGCAGGTTCGGCAGCACGTGCCGGGTGACGGTGAGTTCGGCCGTCTCGGGCAGCAGTTCGCGCAGCTTCCCGACCGTGAGGGTGTGCACCAGCCAGCGCCACTGCGCGTCGGTGCGCACCCAGACGCCGATGTTCGCGTCGCCGCCCTTGTCACCGCTGCGGGCGAGCGCGATCGTGCCGAGCGGGACGCGGGTGGTCTCCGACGGCGGCAGCTCGGCGGGCAGGTCCGGTTCGGAAACCGGTTCCAGTACAGCGGTTTCGGCGGCGGGATCGATGGCGACGCGGGTGCCGTCGGCCAGCACGGCGGTGTGCGGCACCTCGTGCGCGTCGACGAAGCCAGGGGTGAAGATGCCGTAGGGCGAGCCGTTGCCGGGCAGCGCGGTGAAACTCGCGCCGGGGTAGCTGGCCAGTGCCAATTCCACGGCGACACTGGAGAACGCGCGCCCGACCTTGTTCGGGTCGGGGTCGCGCACCACACAGCGCAGGATGGCGCTGGCCTGTTCCTCCGTCTCGGCGTCGGGTCGGTCGAGCCGGGCGAGAGTCCAGCTGAGTTCGGCGGGCTTGTCCGGCAGCCAGGACTCCAGCTGTCGTCGCGCCAGGGCGGCTTTGGCCTCGATGTCGAGGCCGGTGAGGATGAACGACATCTCGTTGCGGAACCCGCCGAGGGTGTTCAGCGAGACTTTGAGCTGCGGCGGCGGCGCCTCGCCGGTGACCCCGCTGATCAGCACCCGATCCGCGCCCTCCTGGCTGAGCGTGATGCTGTCGAGCCGGGTGGTGACGTCGGGGCCCGCGTAGCGCGCGCTCTGGATCTCGTACATGAGCTGGGCTTCGACGGTGTCGACGGTGACCGCGCCGCCGGTCCCGTCGTGCTTGGTGATCACGCTCGACCCGTCGCGGCGGATCTCGGCGATCGGGAAGCCGGGGCGGCCCAGGTCGGCGAGTTCGGTGAAGAAGGCGAAGTTGCCGCCGGTGGCCTGGGTGCTGCACTCGATGACGTGTCCGGCCACCACCGCGCCGGCCAGGGCGTCGTAGTCCGTGCGGCCCCAGCCGAAGTGCGCCGCGGCCGGGCCGACGATCACCGAGGCATCGGTGACGCGGCCGGTGACGACGATGTCGGCCCCGGAGTTCAGGCACTCGACGATGCCCCACGCGCCCAGGTAGGCGTTGGCGGTGAGCGGCTGGCCGAGGCCGAGCTCGCCGGCGCGCGCGACCAGGTCGTCGCCCTCCACGTGCGCGATCTTGGCGTCCAGCCCCAGGTCGGCGGCGACCTTGCGCAGCCGCTCGGCCAGGCCGGCCGGGTTCAGGCCGCCCGCGTTGGTGACGATCTGCACGTTCTTCTCGAGCGCGAGGCCGAGGCAGTCCTCGATCTGCTTCACGAAGGTCTTGGCATAGCCGAGGCTCGGGTCCTTCATCCGGTCGCGGCCGAGGATGAGCATGGTGAGTTCGGCGAGATAGTCGCCGGTCAGGACGTCGAGCTCGCCGCCTTCCAGCATCTCGCGCATCGCGCTGAGCCGGTCGCCGTAGAACCCGGAGCAGTTGCCGATCCGGATCAGGTCCGGGTTCGCCGAGAGTGCACTCATGAACCCCAGGATCACACCGGGTCCGGAAAAAAGCAAGCATGCGTGCTTGTTAATTACGAGCAATTCACCAGGCAAGATGGGGACATGTCGTCCTCCACCGCCGTCATCCTGCTGTTCGCCCTCGCCGGGTTCCTCATCGGCGGCGCCTTCACCACCTGGAAGACCAACCGATCGATGTCGATCGGCCTGCTCGTCGCCGCGGTCATGGCCGCCGTTGGCGCACTCCTCTGGCTGCAATAGCGCCACCAAGACTTTCGCAAGGGTGAGCCAAGACCGTCGCGATCAGCTTCCGGCAGTCTTGTCGTCCGGCCCAGCGGCCGCCTCAGCTCCGGGGGAAACACCCATGTTCGATTGGTACGTCGGCCTGCTCGCGTTCAGCGGCATCGCGATGCTCGTCATGGCCGATATCGGCAACGGGCAGGGCGAGTTCGCCCGCTACCTGATCTTCTTCCAGGCGTTCATCCTGCCGGTGCTGCTGGCGGTCAACTTCGTCCGCTCGACCGACTGGACCGCGTTGACCACCCGTCCGACGCCGACCCAGCAGGCCTGGCGCGCCTACCAGCGCGGGCAGCAGCGGCACTGAGCTCAGCTCGGCACGCTGAGTTTGAAGATGCGGACGTCCTCGGGGATGCCGGTGAGTGGGGCGGCCCAGAAATTGCGTTTGTAGGGCTTGACGATGGCGCCGAGCTCCTCGAGGGTTTCGGGGCGCAACGCGGCGAGGGTGGTGCTGGACAGCATCATGTTGCCGTTGCCGCCCGCTTCCATCATGCGGGCGGCGATATTGACGTCGACGCCGAGCCAGTCGCCGCCGATCTCGCGCGGGGTCCCCGTGTGCAGGCCGACGCGCATGCGGGGCCGGTATCCGTCGACCTCGACGGTGGCGAGGTTGCGGCGGGCGGCGACGGCCGCGCGGACCGCGCGATCGGGCGAGGAGAAGACCGCCATCAGGCCGTCGCCCATCCGCTTGACCACCTGACCGCCGCGCTCGGCGATCGGCGGCTCGATCGCCCTGGCGACCTTGCGCAGCAGCTCCAGGGTGCGCTCGTCGCCCGCGGCGAGCGACCAGCTCGAGAACGACACCAGATCGGTGAACACGACGGTCACCTCCTCGGTGCCGCGCCCACGCCCGATCCGCTCCAGCGCGGCCTGCCACACCTGCAGCGCGCCGAAACCGATCTCCTTGGCGGCGCTCGGGGTGCCACCCACGATCTTGTCCGCGGCGCGCGCGACGGCACGGGCGCCGCCGGGGCCGGTCACCGACAGTGGATCGCCGAACGACGGGTCGCCGGGCAGCTGCTGCCTGGCCTTGCGCACCGCGCCGATCAGGTCCGCGCGCCGGTTGGCCGCCTGCAACTTCGACGAGATCTGCGCGCGCCGCCGACCGGGTCGCGCATCGGACTCCTCGGAGGTCGACTCCGAGGGCTCGGTCACGGTGGGCTCCAAGGGAATCACCACCTCCGCGGCCTTGTCGCGCTGCCGCGGATCCATCCCGCCAGAAGGCGTTTCACTCACGCACCGAGGGTATCTCACCCAACGACAACCGCCGATCCGCTGTTTGTGTCCAGCGGATCGGCGGTCGTACCTTCGGCGACCGGGCAGCGGAAGCCGAAGGCCGGGTTCCGCGACCTCCCGACAAGGTCGCGGCCCTGGTGGCCCGGGCACTTGCGAGGGCAGCCCGGGCTGGTCTGTCAGGCGTCGCGGCGGTTGACCACCGCGAGCGCGCCGGCGAACACGATCGCCACGAAGACGGCGAAGTAGATCAGGCTGCCCCACACGCCCCAGTGCCAGTTGCCCGACACCTCCTCGGTGGTGAGGAAGCGGTTCGCGTTGGCGAACGGCAGGAACGGGTTCACCGCCCGGCCGAAGCTACCGAACGCGCCGAGCAGACCCTCGATCAGCAGCGGCCACAGCACGATCAGCGAGATCGCGGCGGCGGACTGGCGCACCAGCACACCCACACCGATGGCGAGCAGCACACACAGGAAGGCGTAGATCGGGATGCCGTAGATCGCGCGCCAATTGCCGTCGAGCACCAGCATCGGGGCCTCGTCGCCGACGATCAGCTTGGCCACCACGAAGGCGACCAGCGCCAGCACTCCGGTCAGCACCGCGGCGTACACGCCGACCAGACCGGCCTTGGACACGATCACCTTCGACCGGTTGGGCACCGCGAGGAAGCTGGAGCGGATAACGCCGAAGCGGTATTCGCTGGTCACCGTGAGGGCGGCCATGATCATGAGCACCATCACGCCGAAGCCGGCGACGCCGGAGGCGGCGAGCGCGGGGGTGAGGGGCGGCGGCCCCTGCCCCGGCTCGGCATCGATATTGGTGATCAGGGCCATCAGCGCGGCCAGGCCGACGCTGAGCAGGACCACGACCGCCGAGCACCACCAGGGCGAGCGGGTCGAGGTGAGTTTGATCCGTTCCGCAGCGAGCACGCCCATCAGAGCGCACCTCCCATCACCTGGTCGAGGCCCGCGCCGTGGTACTCCACCGCGCCGCCGGTCATCCGCATGAACGCCTCTTCCAGCGAGGCCTGCTGCGGCGCCAGCTCGTAGAGGGTCACGTTGTTGGTTCCCGCCACCTTGCCGACCTCGTCGCTGGTCACGCCGGCGACCAGGAGGGCGGCATCGCCCTCCTCGCGCACGGTCATGCCGTGGGAGATGAGCAGGCTGCGCAGCTGGTCGAGCTGGGGGCTGCGCACGCGCACCGACTGCTCGGAGGCGCGGTCGATGAAGTCCTTGGTGGTGGTGTCGGCGATGAGCTGACCGCGGCCGATCACGACCAGGTGCTCGGCGGTCTGCGCCATCTCCGAGAGCAGGTGGCTCGACACCAGCACGGTGCGGCCCTCCGCGGCCAGCCGCTGCATGAAGCGGCGGATCCACAGGATGCCCTCGGGGTCGAGGCCGTTGACCGGCTCGTCGAACAGCAGCACCTTCGGGTCGCCGAGCAGCGCGCCGGCCAGGCCGAGCCGCTGGGACATGCCGAGCGAGAAGCCGCCCGCGTTCTTGCCGGCCACCTCGGACAGGCCGACGAGCCGCAGCACCTCCTCGACCCGCGACTTGGGCAGGTCGTTGGTGGCGGCGAGCCACTCCAGGTGCGCGCGCGCCGACCGGTTCGGATGCACCCACTTCGCGTCGAGCAGCGCGCCGACCTGGGTCAGCGGGCGCTCGAGCTCGTGGTAGCTCTTGCCGTTGATCAGCGCGGTGCCCGAGGTCGGCCGGTCGAGGCCGAGGATCATCCGCATGGTCGTCGATTTACCGGCGCCGTTCGGGCCGAGGAATCCCGTCACCTGTCCTGGGCGGACGGTGAACGTGAGGTCCTGCACCGCGACGGTCTGGCCGAATTGCTTGGTCAGGCCCTTCAGCTCGATCATGTTCCCCAGCTTGCCGCACAACCGCCGCCCCCGCGTCCCCGTGAAGTCGCGAGTCGGGTCATCCTCGAGGATGATCCCGACCCTGAACCGAGACCTACCTGGCTGGGGAGGAAGCCTGGGCCCAGAAGCGTTTGGGGATGCGGCCCGCCGCGCGGGCGAGGTGGCCGGCCCGGACGGCGGCGGCCATGGCCGAGGCCATCAGTTCGGGCTCGCGGGCCCTGGTGACGGCGGTCGCGAGCAGGACGGCCGAGCAGCCGAGTTCCATCGCCAGGGCGGCGTCGCTGGCCGTGCCGATTCCGGCGTCCAGGATCACCGGCACGCCCGCGGCGGCGACGATCATCTCGATGTTGTGCGGGTTGCCGATGCCGAGGCCGGTGCCGATCGGCGCGCCGAGCGGCATCACGGCGGCGCAGCCCGCGTCCTCGAGGCGCTTGGCGAGCACCGGGTCGTCGTTGGTGTAGGGCAGCACGACGAAACCGGCGTCGACCAGCTGTTCGGCCGCGTCGAGCAGTTCGAACGGGTCGGGCAGCAGGGTGCGCTCGTCGGCGACGACCTCGAGCTTGACCCAGTTCGTGTCGAGCGCCTCGCGCGCCAGCTGGGCGGTGAGCACGGCCTCGGCCGCGTTGCGACAGCCCGCGGTGTTCGGCAGCAGGGTGATGTCGAGGCGTTTGAGCAGATCGAGGACGCCGGTGCCGCCCGCCGCGTCGACGCGACGCATGGCCACGGTGGTGAGCTCGGTCCCCGAGGCGACCAGGGCTTCCTCGAGCACGGCCAGGTTCTCGGCGCCGCCGGTGCCCATGATCAGGCGCGAGCCGAACTCCTTGTCCGCGATCCGCAGCGGCGCGACCTCAGCCACCCTGCACCGCCGTCAGCACCTCGATGGTCCAGCCGCGCTCGACCTGCTCGTCCCAGCGCGACTTCGGGAACACCGCGCCGTCGACCGCCAGCGCCACGCCCTGGCACGGCAGTTCCAGCCTGGTCAGCAGCTCGCGGACGCTGAGCGGCTCGGCGAACTCGTGATCGACACCGTTGACGGTGACACCGATCGGAATACTGGTCGAGGTCATCGAACTCCTCCTGAGGACGACAGGCGCAACGCCGGAAAACGTTGCGGTGCGACGAGTTCCGCGAGGGCGGGCGACTCGCCGGCGAGCAGTGCGGGCACGAGGGTCGCGGTGAGCGCGAGGGTGAGCATGCCGTTGCGGCCGTGTCCGGTGGCGGCGACGACGCGCTCGTCGAGCGGGCCGAGCAGCGGCAGGTTGTCGGGGGTGCCGGGGCGCGAACCGGCGCTCGCCTCGGCCAGTTCGTATTCGCCGATGCCGGGCAGGATCGTCTCCGCGTCGACGATGAGGTCCCGAACCCCGCCGACGGTGACGGTGGTGTCGAAACCCGCCTCGTATTGCGTCGCGCCGAGAACGATTCCGTCCGCGCGCGGCACCAGGTACACCTGCCTGCCGTGCACCCTGGCCCGGATCACCCGGCTCGGCGCCGGACGCACCCCGGGACGGTGTCGCAGCCGCAAAATCTCACCCTTCACCGGCCGCACCGGTAGCCCCGGCCACAGCTCGGCCGAGCGCGCGCCCGCCGCGAGCACGATCCGGTCGTGCGGCAGCTCATCCAGCGTGGCGACGGATTCCGCGCGCATCTCGACACCGGCGGCCGCGCAGCCTGCGCGCAGCGCACGCAGCACGCGGCGGTTGTCGACGGCGGGTTCGGTGTCGGCCAGCAGACCGGCCCGGACGGTGCGGGCCAGCGCGGGTTCCAGCGAGCGCACCCCCGCGCGGTCGAGTACGCGCAGGTCGTGGCCGAATCCGGCGAGCCAGTCGGCGACGGTGCGCAGGTCGGCGGCATCGGCGCCGTCGAGGGCGACGGTCAGGGTCTCGTCGGCGGCGAACACCGATTCGCCGCTCACCGCGCGCAGCCGCTCGCCGAACGCGGGCCAGGCGGCGAGCGCGGCGGCGCCGAACTCCAGCACCCGGTCCTCCCCCGGCCAGCCCTCCGACAGCGGCGCGAGCATGCCACCCGCCACATGCGACGCGCCGGAGCCGGGCGCGGGATCGAAGACGGTGACGGTCCAGCCCGCCGCGGCGGCCTGCCAAGCGACGGCGAGTCCGACGGCGCCGCCGCCAACGACCGCCAGAGTTCGCATCACCGTTCCACCTGTCTTTTTCCGCTTGCCGAGCGCCTCGGCGTTCGCGTCTCAACGGTAGCGCGACTACCGTTTGGGGGGTGCAGCCCTCCCATCCGAACCGATCCGTCCCGCCCAGGGAGCGTCTGGCCGACGCGCTGCTGTATCTGTGCACCGACGCGCGCCGGGAGAAGGGTGACCTGGCCCGCTTCGTCGATGCCGCGCTCGCGGGTGGTGTCGACATCGTGCAGCTCAGAGACAAGGGGTCGCCCGGTGAGGCCGAGTTCGGCCCGCTGGAGGCCAAGGCCGAGCTCGGCGCGCTCGCCGAGATCAAGGCCGCGACCCGCAGGCACGGCGCGTTGCTCGCGGTGAACGACCGCGCCGACATCGCGCTGGCCGCCGGGGCCGACGTCCTGCATCTCGGCCAGGGCGACCTCCCGCCCGCCTACGCGCGCCGCATCCTCGGCCCCGACGTGGTGATCGGCCGCTCGACGCACAACCGCGCCCAGGCCGGGCTCGCCGCGATCGAGGGCCATCTCGACTACTTCTGCACCGGCCCGGTCTGGACCACGCCGACGAAACCGGGCCGCCAGGCCGCCGGAATCGACCTGGTGCGTTCCACGGCCGAGTCGCATCCGACGATGCCCTGGTTCGCCATCGGCGGTGTCGACGCCGAACGGCTACCCGAGGTGCTGAGCGCGGGCGCGCGGCGCGTGGTCGTGGTGCGCGCGATCACCGAGGCGGCCGATCCGGAGGCGGCGGCGCGGGAGCTCAAGCAGGCCCTGGTCGCCGCGTCGGCGGGATAGGGGAACCGGTCCGTTCGATCGGTCGCGCGGCCGGACAAGGGCGCGCGGGCCGGGTCAGATCAGCACGCGAGCCAGGGCGGCGGCGAGCTCGTCGGCCGGGTCGCCCCCGATCACCACCTCGTCGCCCGGTCCGGCGTCCGTGTGCAACCAGTAGAAGCCGCGCTCGGGAAGTTCGACCGTGCGTGGCAGCGTCCCCGTCGGCTCGGCGGCGAAACGGACCCGCACCGGCACCGCGCGCAGCTCCAGCCAGGCCGCGGCGAAGCCGGGGTGCAGCGGCAGGTCGCCGACCTCGTTCTCCGGCACCCAGACCAGCTCCGAGCTCTCCTTGTTCGCGACGGTCGCCAGCGGGCTCTCGGCGTCGGCGACGACGGTGGTGTAGGTCCAGCCGCTCGGGGCGGTCATCGTGAGTCGTTCGGCCCGCACGCACAGCGCGTCGGCGGTGATGCCCGCTTCCTCCCAGGCCTCCCGCACCGCGGCGTGCTCGGCGGTCTCGTGCGAATCGCGCGCGCCACCGGGAATCGCCCAGGTGCCGCCCTGATGACTCCACGGCGCCCGGTGCTGCAGCAACACCGCCGAGCCGCCGCCGGGCAGCGGTGCGCGCAGCAGCAGACCCGCCGCACCGAATCTCCCCCAGTGCCGAACACCACCCGGACTGTCGGACCAGCCGTCCCCGTCACCGCGCATCCAATACTCTTTCCTCCGTAGCAGCCGAGCAGCAACCGCTTCGGGGGTGTCTGAGGGGCTGCGCCACCAGTAAGACCACAATAAACTCCGCACCACGATGGGTGCGCGGATAGCACCGGGAGGTGAACGATGGTCGACTCGGGGAACAGGACTGCCTCGACCGAGGTGGCGGCCGTCCGTTCGGCCTCGTCGGCGCAGGCCACGGCCGGTGCGAACACGGCGGATGGTGCCGCGAACAAGCCGCTGACGGGCAGGCGCACACCGCTGCGCCGCCCCGCGATCGTCACCGAACGACCGCCGGCGCCGGATGTGCGTGCCCTGCGCGCCCAGCTGCATCCGGCCCGTTTGCGCGGGTTCGTGCGCTCCTCCCCCGGGCGCCTGGTCGCCGCCGGGCTGGTGCTCATGGTGCTGTGCGTGACGGCGGGCGCGGTGACTTCGACGACCGTCAGCGACCGTCAGCAAGCTCTCGGCGTCCTCCTCGACGACACCGAGCCCGACGCGCACTCAGCCAATCACCTCTACACCTCGCTCTCGATCGCCGACGCCGCGGCGGGCACCGCATTCCTGGCCGGCGGCCTCGAACCGGTGGCCGTGCGCGACCGCTACACCCAGGCGATCGGTGAGGCCGCCGCCGAGCTCGTGACCCAGTCGGGTCATCTCTCCGAGGAGGAAGCGGCCGACCCGTCGGGCGCCGACCGCAAACTCCGCACCGGGATCGCCACCGGGTTGCCGGTCTACACGGGCCTGATCGAGACCGCGCGCGCCAACAACCGCAGCGGCTACCCGGTGGGGGCGGCCTATCTCAGCGAGGCCTCCCATCAGATGCAGACCACGCTGCTGCCGATGGCCGAGGAACTGGAGAACCATCGGCTCGCCGCGGTCACCGCCGCCCAGCACCGGCATGTGCTGCCGCCGTGGCCCGCGATCGTGCTGCTGATGCTGACGCTGGCCGCGTTGCTCTGGGTCCAGGTGGAGCTGGCGCGCCGGTCGCGGCGGGTGTTCAACATGGGCCTGTTGATCGGGACCGGCGCGCTGGCGCTGACCCTGGTGTGGACCGTGGCGGCGGGCTCGGTGTCGGCCGTCGCGATGATCCGCTGCCGCGATCAGGGCGCGGTGCCCGCGGCCCGGCTGGCCGAGAGCCGAATCCTGGTGCAGCAGGCCAGGTCCGCGGAGATGGTGAAGCTGGTGCGCCGCGACGCCACCGGCGACTACGACCGCACCTTCGACGCCAACACCACCCGGCTCACCGAGCTGCTCACCGGCTACCCCGAGGACGCCCCCGCCCGCGCCGAGGTCGCCGACGCACGCGCCGCGCTGACCCGCTGGCAGGCCGCCCACCAGCGCATGAACGACACCCTCGCCCGCGGTGACTTCTCCGGCGCCACCGCCGTCGCCACCGGGACGAGCGTCGCCGACTCGGCCGCCCAAGTCGACGCGATCGACAAGGCCCTCGACAAGGCGGCGGCCTCGGCGCGAGACACGCTGCGCAGCAAGGTGTCCCAGGCCATCGACGTGCTGGCCTTCCTGGCGCCCGGCGCGTTCGTGCTCGGCATCATCGGCGCGATCTGCGTGGCGCTCGGTCTGTGGCCACGGCTGCGGGAGTACCGGTGAGGGCGGGGCGCGCCACGGCGGCGCTGGTGCTCGCGGTCGCCGCGCTGGCGGGCGGCTGTTCCGACAGCACGCCGACACCCGCCGAACACACCGTGTACTCCGAACCGCCGTTGCCCGCCAAGGCGATTCCGATCGGCACCGACACGCCGGTGCCCGCGCACACCGAAGTGGACTGCGGTGACCCGACGGCCAGCCTGCGGCCGAGCACCTCGCGCGGCCCGACCATCGACGCCATCCGGGCGCGCGGCAGGCTCATCGTCGGTCTCGACGCCGGGAGCAACCTGTTCAGCTTCCGCGATCCGCTCACCGGCCGGATCGTCGGCTTCGACGCCGACATCGCCCGCGAGATCGCCCGCGACCTGCTCGGCAACCCCGACCTGATCGAATACCGCAGTCTCGCTTCGGAAGAGCGCGAGCGGGCACTGCAGGAGCACACCGTGGATCTGATCGCCAAGACGATGACGATCACCTGCGAACGCAAGGAACGGGTGGCGTTCTCCACCGTGTACCTGCGCGCCGATCAGCGGGTGCTCGCGGTGAAGAACTCCGGGATCAACGGCCTGGCCGACCTGGCGGGCAAGCGGGTGTGCGTGGCGCGCGGCACCACCTCGCTCGACCACATCCGCCGCGATCAGCCCGCCGCCACCATCCTGACCGTGCCCACCTGGGCCGACTGCCTGGTGGTGCTCCAGCAGCGCCAGGTCGACGCGGTGAGCACCGACGACGCCATCCTGGCCGGTCTGGCCGCCCAGGACCCTTACACCGAGGTCGTCGGCGCGAGCATCAGCGCCGAGCCGTACGGCATCGGCATCCCGAAGGGCGACGACGACCTGGTCCGTTTCGTCAACGCCACCCTCGAACGCATCCGCAACGACGGCACCTGGACCCGCATCCACCGCCGCTGGCTCGCCTCCCTCGGTGAGACGCCGAGCCCGCCCGCCCCCACCTACCGGGACTGACGCCATGAGCGAGAAGCCGCCGAAAAGCGCTCCGGCTCAACCAGACCCGGAGAACCAGCCCCGCCAGGAAGGCACCCTTCCCGGCGGCTGGACGCTGCCACCAGCGCCCGCCGACGACGAAACCCTCCCCCTCCCCATCGTCGCCGCCCGCCCCGAGCAACCGCGCGCCGATCACGTCGACGGCGGGCAGAATCCCACCGCCGCAGCGGATGCCGGGGCCGCCGGAGATGCGCATGCGACACAGCTGACGCCACGGCCCGCCGAGTTCGCCCAGCCCGATCAGCCGCGAGGCACCGAACTCGCCTACCGCCCGGCCTCGGTCCCGGTCACCCCACCCGCCGATATCGCGCCCGGCCCGGCGGCGCCGTCCGACCTGCCGGAAACGCAAGCCGCCCACCGCCCCGGCTCGTCGCGACCCCAGGCCATGCCGCGTGTCGACGTCCCACCGGCGACGCAAGCGGCCCACCGGCCCGGCTCTTCGCCGAGCACCGCACACGCGGACGTTCCACCGCCCACCGAGGTGACGCCGCGGACCGATCTCCCTCCCGCGACACAGGCCGCCCAGCGCCCGCGCTTCCCCCTCGGGGCGCAGCTGGACGACGCTCCCGCCACCCAGCGTGCCGGAGCGCAGGGCGATGACGCGCCGTGGCGTGTGACCGAACCGCCGGATACCTCCGCGACCACAGCCGAACCCGGCACGTCCACCCCGCAGACCGGGCCGAGCACCGCGCGGTCGGGGCGCAGCGTGCGGACGGCGCGGTCGCGGCCGACGCGGCGGCTCGGTGCGGGGTTGGTGCCGATTCCGACTGTCACGCCCGCGGATCCGCGCGAGGCCGTGCTGTCGGACCCGGTGGTGTCGGAGGGTCGGCGATTCTGCTGGCGGTGCGCGAACCCGGTGGGCCGGTCCACGCCGGCGCGCGCCGCCTCGTCGGCCGGGGTCTGCGAGACGTGCGGCGCCGCTTACGATTTCCGGCCGTCGCTGCACGAGGGCGATATGGTCGCCGGGCAGTACGAGATCCAGGGCTGCATCGCGCACGGTGGGCTCGGCTGGATCTATCTGGCGATCGACCGCAATGTGAGCGATCGGTGGGTGGTGC
This sequence comes from Nocardia neocaledoniensis, assembly GCF_029868625.1. Taxonomy (GTDB): domain Bacteria; phylum Actinomycetota; class Actinomycetes; order Mycobacteriales; family Mycobacteriaceae; genus Nocardia; species Nocardia neocaledoniensis_A. Next base: position 18,461 of record NZ_JARWOJ010000399.1, read on the forward strand.
TCAAGGGCCTGCTGCACGCCGGTGACGCGGAGGCGCAGGCGGTCGCCGTGGCCGAACGGCAGTTCCTGGCCGAGGTGACGCACCCGAGCATCGTCAAGATCCACAACTTCGTCGAGCACACGGCCCCGGACGGCTCGAGCATCGGCTACATCGTGATGGAGTACGTCGGCGGCCGTTCGCTGCGCGACATCCTCGACGCCAGGCCGTCCGGTGAGCGCATGCCGCTGGCCGAGGCCATCGCCTACGTGCTGGAGATCCTGCCCGCGCTGGAACACCTGCACTCGATCGGCCTGACCTACAACGACCTCAAGCCGGACAACGTGATGGTCACCGAGGACCAGGTCAAGCTCATCGACCTCGGCGCCGTCGCCCCCATCGAGGCGTACGGGAACCTGTACGGCACCAAGGGCTTCCAGGCCCCCGAGATCGCCAGGACCGGCCCGACCCCCGCCTCCGACGTGTACACCGTCGGGCGCACACTCGCGGCGCTCACGCTGGCGCTGCCCACCGAGCACGGCCGGTATGTCGACGGCATTCCCGACCCGGTCACCGAACCGCTGCTGGCCCGCTACGAGTTCTTCCACCGGTTCCTGCTCACCGCCACCGAGACCGATCCGGCGCTGCGGTTCCCGTCGGCGCGGGCGATGTCGGCCCAGCTGGCCGGAGTGCTGCGCGAGATCCTCGCCTACGACACCGATACCGAACATCCCCAGCTGTCCACCGTGTTCAGTCCACAGCGGGCCAGCTTCGGCACCGAGGAACTGATCAGCCAGACCGACGCCTACCTCGACGGCGTCGGCCGTTCGCCGCTGCTCGATTCCGGCGATGTCGTCGCCGCGCTGCCCGTTCCGCTGCTCGACCCCGCCGATCCGTCGGCGCCGCTGCTGGCCGCCACGGCCAACCTCGAGCCGGAGCGCGTGCTGGAAGCACTGCACGAAGCGCGCGAGCGCGCCGAGGCCGACCCCGACAACGCGCCCGAAACGCTGGCGGGTGAGCTGGTTTTCGCCGAGGCGAGGGCTCGTCTCGAACTGGGCGAGTCCGCGGCCGTGCTGCACCTGCTCGACCGCGTCTCCGGTGAATCCGATTGGCGCGCCGACTGGTTCATCGGCCAGGCATACCTGCTGGAACTCGACTACGAGTCCGCCTTCGCCGCCTTCGAGGCGGTGCTGCGAGTGCTGCCCGGCGAGATCGCGCCCAAACTGGCGCTGGCCGCCACCGCGGAACTCATTCTGCAGCACTGGGATACCGATTCGCCCGAGCAGTGGCGCGCCTTCGCCGAGCGCTACTACGGCACCGTGTGGCGCACCGACCGGGCCGTGGTCAGCGCCGCGTTCGGCCTGGCCAGGCAACAGGCGGTGGCGGGCCGGGTCGGCGAGGCGGTACACGCGCTCGATGACGTGCCCGCGTCGTCGCGGCACTTCACCACCGCGCAGACCACCGCGATCCTGTTGCTGCTCACCAGCGCGCCCGTCGCCGACCTCGACGAGCAGATCCTGCGCCTGGCCGCCTCCCGCGCCCAGTCCATCCCGCCGGGCGAGCATCGCTCGACCCTCATGCGCACCCTGGTCCAGGGCACCGCGCTGGCCTGGTTGCAGGCGGGCAACACACCGAAACGCAAGGACGCCAAGCTGTTCGGGCGCCCCTTCGACGAGCGGGACCTGCGTGACGGCACCGAATCGGGCCTGCGCTCGATCGCGCGCAACGCCCCCGACCGCGTCCACCGCTACGCCCTGGTCGACCTCGCCAACTCGCTGCGCGCGAAGTCCTGGTTCTAGGCGGCGCCGACCAGCCGGTGCGCGGCCCGCGCGATGGCGAGTTCCTCGTTGGTCGGCACGACCAGGACGGTCACCGGCGCGGAATCCGGCGAAATCACCCGCACGCCAGGCGTTCTGGTCGCGTTGCGCTCCTGGTCGACCTCGATGCCGAGCCCGGCGAGCCCGGCCAGCGCGTCGGCGCGGACCGAGGCGCTGTTCTCGCCGACGCCCGCGGTGAAGACGACGGTGTCGAGCGTCCCGAGTTCCACCAGGTAGGCGCCGAGGTAGCGGCGCAGGCGGTGGATGTAGACGTCGTAGGCCAGTTTCGCGGCGGCGTCACCGTTGTCGATGAGCTGCTGCAATTCGCGGAAGTCGTTGACGCCCGACAGGCCCTTGATCCCGGAGTTGCGATTGAGCAGCTGCTCCACCGCGGGAAGATCGAGCCCGGCGGCGTTCATCAGCTGCGGCATGATCCCGGGGTCGAGATCGCCGGGGCGCGTGCCCATGACCAGCCCCTCGAGCGGAGTCATGCCCATGGTGGTGTCCACCGCGACCCCGCCGCGCACGGCCGAGGCCGACGCGCCGTTGCCCAGGTGGAAGATGATCTGATTGAGCTCGCTCGCCGGCCTGCCGAGGAACTCCGCCGCCTTCTCCGACACGTAGTGGTGCGACGTGCCGTGGAAGCCGTACTTGCGAACACCGTGCGCGGCGGCGATTTTCGCGTCGATGGCGTAGGTCTTGGCGGCCTCGGGCAGGGTGTGGAAGAAGGCGGTGTCGAACACCGCGACCTCCGGGATGCCGGGCAGCAGTTCCCTGGTCGACTCGATGCCGATCACATTGGCGGGGTTGTGCAGCGGCGCGAGGACCGACAGCTCGTCGATGGTGCGCACGACCTCGTCGGTGATCAGCGTCGGCTGCCAGAACACCTCGCCGCCGTGCACCACCCGGTGCCCGACCGCGCCGACCCCGATGGTGGTGAGGTCGATGCCGGTCTCGCGGAACATCTCGAACGCCTGCCGCAGACCCGCCCGGTGATCGGCGATCGCACCGTCGTGCACCAGCTTCCGGTCACCGCACTCGTGCACGATCCGGCCGCCGTGGGCTTCACCGATCTTCTCGACCAGCCCCGACGCCAGCACCTCGGCCGAATCCGCGTGCAGCAGCTGATATTTGATCGAGGACGACCCGCAGTTCAGGACCAGTACCAGGTCACTCACGCCTGCTCCCCCTGCGCCTGGATGGCGGTGATCGCCACCGTGTTGACGATGTCGGCGACCAGCGCGCCGCGCGACAGATCGTTGACCGGCTTGCGCAGGCCCTGCAGCACGGGGCCGATCGCGACGGCGCCCGCGCTGCGCTGCACCGCCTTGTAGGTGTTGTTGCCGGTGTTGAGATCGGGGAACACGAACACCGTCGCGCGCCCGGCCACCTCCGAATCGGGCAGCTTGGCGCTGGCGACGGCGGGCTCGATGGCCGCGTCGTACTGGATCGGCCCCTCCACCGGCAGCTGCGGCGCTCGTTCGCGGACCAGGTCGGTGGCGGTGCGCACCTTGTCGACATCGGCGCCACTGCCCGACTCGCCGGTCGAGTAGGACAGCATCGCCACTCGCGGTTCGATCCCGAACCTGGCCGCCGTGCCCGCCGAGGACACGGCGATATCGGCCAGCTGCTCCGAGGTCGGATCGGGCACCACCGCGCAGTCACCGTAGGCGAGCACCCGGTCGGCCAGGCACATCAGGAACACGCTCGACACGGTGGCCACGCCCGGCACCGTCTTGATGATCTCGAAGGAGGGCCGGATGGTGTGCGCGGTGGTGTGCGCGGCGCCGGAGACCATGCCGTCGGCGATGCCCTTGTAGACCATCATCGTGCCGAAATAGGAGATGTCGGCCATGGTTTCGCGAGCGCGTTCGAGCGTCATGCCCTTGTGCTTGCGCAATTCGGTGTATTCGGCGGCGAATTCGTCGAGGTAGCCGGAGGTGCGTGGGTCGAGCACCTGGGCGGCGGCGATGTCGACGCCGAGTTCGGCGGCGCGCGCCCGGACGGCGGACTCGTCGCCGAGGATGGTGAGGTCGGCGATCTTGCGCTGCAGCACCCGGCCCGCGGCGCGCAGGATGCGGTCGTCGTCGCCCTCGGGCAGCACGATCCGCTTGCGGTCCGCGCGTGCCCGCTCGATCAGCTGGTACTCGAACATCTGCGGGGTCACCACGTGCGATGGCGGAACCTGGATGCGTTTCAGCAGTTCCGGGGCGTCGACGCGCTCCTCCATCAGGGCCAGCGCGGTGTCGACCTTGAGCGGGCTGCCTGCCCACATCCGGCCCCTGGTGCGGTGCACGGCGCTGGCGGCGTCGTAGGTGCCGAGTTCGGTGGTGAGGATCGGCAGCTTCGGGTGCAGACCCTCCATCAGGCGCGCGATCGCGGGATGCGGGCGGATGCCGCCGTTCATGATGATCCCGGCCAGCGACGGAAAGCCCGCGGCCTCATGGGCGTTCACCACCGAGAGCAGCACGTCGGAGCGGTCGCCCGGCGCGATGACGACGACACCGTCGGACAGTCGCTCCAGAATGTGCTCGGCCGTCATGCCGCCGACCATGATGCGCAGGGCCTCGCGTTGCAGCAGTTCCGGGTCGCCGCTGTAGATCTCGCCGTCGATGGCGCCGCACAGCTCGCCCATCGTGGGGGCCATCAGCAACGGCACCTCCGGCAATGTCCACGACGGCACGCCCAGATCGGCGATGGCGGAGCCGATCTCGTCGATCTCCTCGGGATCGCAGCGATTCACCACCACCGCGACCAGCTGCGCGTGTTCGGCGACCAGCTCGCTGCGACACAGTTCGGCCAGCTGCTTGACCTCGGCGGGCGTGCGGTCGGCGCCGCGCACCACCAGCAACACCGGCGCGCCCAGGTTCACGGCGATGCGGGCGTTGTAGCGCAGCTCGCTCGGGCTGGCCACATCGGTGTAGTCGCTGCCGACGATCACCACCGCGTCGCATGCCTTGGCCACGTCGTGGAACCGCATCACGATCTCGCTGATCGCGGCGTCGGGATCGCGGTGCACGTCCTCGTAGGTGACGCCGATGGCCTGGTCGTAGCCGATATCGGCGGTGCTGTGCTCGAGCAGCAGCTCCAGGATGTAATCGGGTTCGTCGGTGGACCGGGTGATCGGGCGGAACACCCCGACGCGGGCGGTGGTCGCGCACAGCATCTGCAGCACGCCCAGCGCCACCGTGGACTTTCCGGTGTCACCCTCCGGTGAGGCGATGTACACGGTGGACGGCGCTTGTTCGACCATGCTCGCGAGCTTAGTGAATTCTCCGCGATTCGGGCGTTCGGTGTGGCGCGATCGGCCACGTTATAGTCCGGCCCATGACATCGCAGTTCCCGGATCGGCAGTGGGGTTCGCGCACCACCCTGCTCTCGCGCGCCGCCAACCGTTTCGCCGCGACCAAGCCGGGCTCCTGGCTGATCCGCACCGCGACGCCGCTGGACCGGGCCGTGCTCGAGCGCACCGACGCCAAGTACACCGTGCTCGGCCCGATCGGCGCCCCGGTGATCCTGCTGACCACCACCGGCCGCAAGTCCGGTGTCGCGCGCACCCAGCCGCTGCTCTACGTGCACGACGGCGACACCCTCTACGTCGTCGGTTCCAACTTCGGCCAGGCCCACCATCCCGCGTGGACGGCCAATCTGCTCGCCGACCCCTCCGCCACCGTCGCCATCGCGGGCGAGCGCATCCCGGTCACCGCCACCGTCGTCCCCGACGAGGAGAAGGACGCCGTCTTCGCCCGCTTCGTCGAGATCACCGGCGCCTACGCCGCCTACCGCGACCGCACCACCCGCGACCTCCGCATCTTCGCCCTCCGCCGGGCATAGCCGCGGCTGAGGGCTTGCGCCACATGGTCGTCGGCCGCCGCTGAACCCGCTCGGCAGTTCGACGAGGTGTCGGAACCGGCCGAGCGGTTCGGTCTCGCGGTCAGCCGAGGGCGCGCAGCCGAGGAGCCAGGTCGCGCTCGAACAGGTCGAGGAAGCGCAGCTGGTCGTGGCCGGGGGCGTGGAAGACCAGGTGGTTGAGGCCCGCGTCCAGGTAGGGCTTGATCTGGGCGACGGCCTCGTCCGGGTCGCTGGCCACGATCCAGCGCTTGGCGACCTGCTCGATCGGCAGCGCGTCGGCGGCGGCCTCCATCTCGATCGGGTCGGTGATGTCGTGCTTCTGTTCCGCGGTCAGCGACAGCGGGGCCCAGAAACGCGTGTTCTGCAGCGCCAGTTCGGGATCGGTGTCGTAGGAGATCTTGATCTCGATCATCTTGTCGATCCCGGCGAGGTCGCGGCCCACCTTGTCGGCGCCCTCGGCGACCGCAGGCAGCAGCTTCTCGGTGTAGAGGTCCATGCCCTTGCCCGAGGTGCAGATGAAACCGTCGCCGGCGCGACCGGCGTAGCGCGCGACGACGGGGCCGCCCGCGGCGATGTAGACGGGGATGCCGCCCTTGGGCACGTCGTAGATGGAGGCACCGACGGTGTGGTAATACTCGCCGTCGAAATCGACGCGGTCGCCGGTCCACAGCTCACGCATCAGGTTCACCGCCTCGCGCAGGCGGGCGAAACGCTCCTTGAAATCGGGCCATTCGCCCTTGTATCCGGTCGCGATCTCGTTGAGCGCCTCGCCGGTGCCGACACCGAGCATCACCCGTCCCGGGTACAGGCAGCCGAAGGTGGCGAAGGCCTGCGCGATGACGGCCGGGTTGTAGCGGAAGGTCGGGGTGAGCACCGAGGTGCCGAGCATGATCCGTTCGGTGCGCTCACCGGCGGCGGCCAGCCAGGCCAGCGAGAACGGCGCGTGGCCGCCGTTGTGGCGCCACGGCTGGAAGTGATCGCTGACGGTCGCGCTGTCGAGCCCGTGCTCCTCGGCGGCCACCGCCAGCTCGACGAGCTCACGCGGTCCGAACTGTTCCGCCGACGCCTTGTATCCGAGCTTGAGATCAACCATCTCAGCCACTCCTGTCATTCGCTTCGTCGCAGCCCCTGCCGCTTCGACACTAACCAACGCCGATCGCTACTGTCTGGTCGCACGGTCGCCGGTTTTAGCGGATGATTAGCTGGTGACCGCCAAGGATGAGCAGATCTTGTCGTACCTGACCGACATGGACGGTGTGCTGGTGCACGAGGATCAACTGATCCCCGGCGCCGACGAGTTCCTGGCCGAACTGCGGAAGAACGAGATTCCCTTCCTGGTCCTGACCAACAACTCGATCCGCACCCCGCGCGACCTGCAGGCGCGCCTGCGCCACACCGGCCTGGACATCCCCGAGGAATCAATCTGGACCTCGGCGCTGGCCACCGCCACCTTCCTCGACGACCAGCGCCCGCACGGCACCGCCTATGTGGTCGGCGAGTCCGGCCTCACCACCGCCCTGCACGAGATCGGCTACGTGCTCACCGACAGCGACCCCGATTACGTGGTGCTCGGCGAGACCCGCACGTATTCCTTCGAGGCCATCACGACCGCGATCCGGCTGGTCGAGCGTGGCGCCAAGTTCATCGCCACCAACCCCGACGCGACCGGCCCGTCCCGCGACGGCGTGCTGCCTGCCACCGGTTCGGTCGCCGCCCTCATCACCCGGGCCACGGGCAAGGAGCCGTACTACGTCGGCAAGCCGAACCCGCTGATGATGCGCTCGGCCCTGCGCCGCATCGGCGCGCACTCCCAATCCACGGTGATGATCGGCGACCGCATGGACACCGACGTGATCTCCGGTCTGGAGGCCGGGATGCGCACGATCCTGGTCACGTCGGGGATCTCCACCAAGAGTTCCGTCGAGCAGTACCCGTTCCGGCCGACGCTGGTGGTCGATTCGGTCGCCGACCTGCTCAATCGGACCCGGACACCGTTTCTGGACTGACGGGATACTCTCGGATAGCTCGGCAAATCACGTGATCGGGTGGCCACATGGATACCGACGGTGGTGTTGATCGTGTAGCGGCGACGCGCAGCGCGTTGACGCGGCTGGTCGCGGGTTTCGACAGTGCGTGGGAGAGCTCGGGCGAGCCGCCGGATCTGGCCGCTCATCTGCCCGCTGACCGGGGGTTGCGGCGCTCGGCGTTGATCGAGCTGATCAAGGTCGATCTGCGCAGGCGGTGGCGCGGGGCGGGCACCCGCAAGCGGCTCGCGGAGTATCGGGCGCAATTCCCGGAACTGGACGCGGCGCCGCTGCCACCGGACCTGATCTACGAGGAGATCAGCGTGCGCAGCCGGGGGCATGATCAGGACCTCGACCTCAGCGAGTACGAGCAGGAGTTCGCGCCGCAGATGGCGCAGATCGCCACCCGGCTCGACACCGCGACCCTCACCTCCGACAGCTTCCGGACCACGCTGATCGCCGACCCGACCACCGTCGACGCGCTGGACGGCCTGGTCGCGGGCAGCACCATCGACGACTTCGATCTGCTGCTCCGGCTCGGACAGGGTGCGTTCGCGCGGGTGTTCCTCGCTCGGCAGCGGTCCATGCAGCGGCTCGTCGCGGTGAAGATCTCGCAGGATCGCGGCACTGAACCGCAGACCCTGGCCCAACTGGATCACGAGCACATCGTGCGCGTGTTCGACCAGCGCCAGCGCGCGGACGAGCACCTGAAGCTGATGTACATGCAGTACGTGCCCGGCGGCACCCTGCTCGGCGTGCTTCGGCTGGTTCGGGCGACGCCGGTAGACCGGCGCACCGGTCAGCTGCTGCTCGATGCGGTGGATGCCGCGATCGCCGCGGACGGCGTGCTCACGCCGGTGACATCCCCGACCCGCACCGCCCTGGCGAAGCTGACCTGGCCCGAGGCGGTGGCCTGGCTGGGCAGCAGGCTCGCGACCGCACTGGACCACGCCAACCGGTGCGGTGTGCTGCACCGCGACGTCAAACCGGCCAACGTGCTGCTGACCGCGGAAGGCCAACCGAAACTCGCGGACTTCAACATCAGCTTCAGCACCCACATCCCCGGCGCCAGCCCCGTCGCGTACTTCGGCGGGTCGCTGGCCTATATGTCGCCGGAGCAGCTGGAAGCCTGCGATCCCGGCCTGCCGACCTCCGCCGCCGACCTCGACACCCGCAGCGACCTCTACGCGCTCGCGGTGGTGCTGTGGGAACTGCTGACCGGCCGGAATCCGTTCGCCGAGGACGTCGCGACGGGCGACTCCGACAGCGTGCTCACCAAGATGATCGAACGCCGCCGCCAGCCGATCGACGCCCGCCTCCAGGCTGCCGCGCCGCCGGACTGTCCACAGGTGCTCTGCCATGCCCTGCTGACCTGCCTGTCGCCCGACCCCGGCGACCGATTCGCCTCCGGCGCCGACCTCGCCCGGCACCTCGACCTCGCGCTGGACCGCAAGGCCCGCGACCTCGTCGACCCGCCCGCGCAGAGCGTGCGCGGACGGCTGCACAACCGGCCGCTGCCGGTCGTGACGCTGTCGAGCGTGATCGGGCAGGTGCTCGGCGCCCTGTATCTCTCGGCGCACAACACCGAGCTGCTGTCCCTCGAACTCGGCGCGGCTGCGCAGCACCAGCTCACCAGGCTCGCCGTGATCGCCGCCCTCATCGGTTATCCGCTGGGTGTCGCGCTGCTGCTGTACTGGTGCAGGCTGGTGTTCCTGGTACCCGAGGGTCTGCGGCGCGGCAAGCACTACGACGACGCCACCCTGGTCAGAGCGCGCGCGGACACTCTCGCGTGCGGGGATCGGGTCGCCGTCGTCGCGTTCGCCGGGTGGATGATCGCCATGGTCGTATTCCTGATCCAGTTGCGCGATACCGCCGAGCTGTCGGCCGGGCTGTACGTCAACCTGATCGCCTCCCAGATGATCGCCGCGGCGATCGCCGTCGTCTACAGCTACTTCCCGGTGACTTTCTTCGTACTCCGCTGGTACTACCCGGCATTGATCGCCGCCGGACACCGATCCCCGGCCGAGACCATCCCCCTGCGTCGCCTGGCCCGGCGCAGCCGGATCTATCTCGGCATCGCCGCCTCGGTCCCGCTGCTCGGCGTCGCCGTGGGGCTGGTGTTCCTGGACCCCACGCAGCAGCAGGCCGTGCTCGCCTCGATCATCGCGCTCTGTGTCGGCGGCCTGTTCGCCTTCGTCGTCGCCCTGCGCGTCTACTACGCGCTCGAGTCCGATCTGCACGCGCTCTACCGGGTGATCGACCCCTCCGCCCGGCGCTGAGGATGTTCGGGAATACACCGCGACCCCTCTAGGTTATAGTTGCCATGGCAACCAAAGGAGGGCACGTGCAGTTCGGAATCTTCACCGTCGGTGATGTGACCACCGATCCCACCACCGGCCGCACCCCCACCGAGGCCGAGCGGATCAAGGCGATGGTCGCGATCGCGCAGAAGGCCGAGGAGGTGGGACTCGACGTGTTCGCGATGGGCGAGCACCACAACCCGCCCTTCGTGCCGAGCTCGCCGACCACCATGCTCGGCTACATCGCGGGGCGCACCGACAAGATCATGCTGTCCACCTCGACCACGCTGATCACCACGAACGACCCGGTGAAGATCGCCGAGGACTTCGCGATGCTGCAGCACCTGGCCGACGGGCGCGTCGACCTGATGCTCGGCCGCGGCAACACCGGCCCGGTCTACCCGTGGTTCGGCAAGGACATCCGCGACGGCATCCCGCTGGCCATCGAGAACTATCACCTGCTGCACCGGCTCTGGCGCGAGGACGTCGTGGACTGGGAGGGCAAGTTCCGCACTCCGCTGCAGTCGTTCACCTCGACGCCGCGCCCGCTCGACGACGTACCGCCGTTCGTCTGGCACGGCTCCATCCGCAGCCCGGAGATCGCCGAACAGGCCGCCTATTACGGTGACGGCTTCTTCGCCAACCACATCTTCTGGCCCACCGACCACTTCCAGCGGCTGATCGAGCTGTACCGCCGCCGCTACGAGCACTACGGCCACGGCAGCGCCGACCAGGCCGTCGTCGGTCTCGGCGGACAGGTGTTCATGCGCAAGAACTCCCAGGACGCCGTCCGGGAATTCCGGCCGTACTTCGACAACGCGCCCGTCTACGGACACGGCCCGTCGCTGGAGGAATTCACCGCGCAGACCCCGCTGACCGTGGGCAGCCCGCAGCAGGTGATCGAGAAGACGCTCACCTTCCGCGAGCACTTCGGCGACTACCAGCGCCAGCTGTTCCTGATGGACCACGCCGGCCTGCCGCTGAAGACCGTGCTCGAGCAGCTCGACCTGCTCGGCGAGGAAGTGGTCCCGGTGCTGCGCAAGGAGTTCGCGGCCGGTCGTCCCACCCACGTGCCCGACGCCCCGACGCACGCCTCGTTGCTCGCCGCCAAGAACGCCGCGCAGGTCGACGCATGACCGCCCGCCACCCCGATCAGGAGGTGTTCCGATGAGCACCCGCATCGCCGTCGTGTCGGCGGGACTGTCGCAGCCGTCGTCGACCCGTTTGCTGGCCGACCGGCTGGCCACCGCGACCGCCCGCGAACTGCGCGCCGCGGGCGCCGAGGTCGAACTCGACTTCGTCGACCTGCGCGACCACGCCCGCGACCTCGCCGACAATCTGCTCACCGGTTTCCCGGCGCCGTCGCTGCGGACCGCGATCGAGCAGGTCGTCGACGCCGACGGCCTGATCGCGGTGACGCCGATCTTCAGCGCCTCCTACAGCGGTCTGTTCAAGACCTTCTTCGATGTGCTCGAACCCGATTCGCTCGCGGGCAAGCCGGTTCTGGCCGGCGCCACCGGCGGGACCGAACGCCACTCGCTGGCGCTCGAGCACGCGGTCCGACCGCTGTTCGCGTACCTGCGCTCCATCGTCGTACCCACCGCCGTGTACGCCGCCTCCTCGGACTGGGGCGCGCGCGGCGCCGACCAGTCCCTCAACAACCGGATCGACCGCGCCGCAGGCGAATTCGCCACCCAAGTCCTCGGCAGGCCCGCCGCAGTGCCCGCCGACCCCTACGACGAGCCGACCCCGTTCGCGGATCTGCTCGCCGCCGACTCGCCCCGCTAGACCTCGACCCCACAAGGAGTTCTCATGACCACCGCACTCGCCAACGGACTCACCGCAGGCACCTGGGCCATCGACCCCACCCACTCCACCGTCGGCTTCGCCGTCCGCCACCTGATGGTGAGCAAGGTCCGCGGCCGCTTCACCGACTTCGACGGCGCGCTCGTCATCGGCGAAGACGGCACGGCCTCCGCACACGCCGAGATCCGCGTCGACTCCCTCACCACCGACAACGCCCAGCGCGACGGTCACCTGCGCACCGCCGACTTCTTCCACGCCGAGCAGTTCCCGGTGATGACCTTCAAGTCCACCGGATTCCGCGGCGAGGGCAACGATTTCGTCGTCGACGGCGAGTTCACCGTGCGCGGCAACACCAAGCCGGTCTCGCTCGAGGTGGAGTTCCTCGGCGTGAACCCGGGCATGGGCAACGGCCCGGTCGCCGGCTTCGAAGCCAAGACCGTCGTCTCCCGCCGCGACTTCGGCCTCGACATCGACATGCCGCTCCCCGACGGCGGCGCCGTCATCGGCGACAAGATCACCCTCACCCTCGAGATCGAAGCCGTCCTCCAGAGCTGACCACAACCCCTCCAACGCCCTCGTCGCCACCGGCGACGGGGGCGTTTCAGCCAATGGTGTCAGCGCCGATTTCACCGGGCACACCGGGGTGGTGGCTGCCGAATTGCGCTCGCTCACTGTCGACGTCGATACCGGTCGGTGTGGCGCGGGGCATGGTCGGTCGAACGAGCTTGTGCCGCCGCCTATTACCCGACTGAGGCCCTGCGTCTTCTCCCGCGCGAGCACTCCGCCGGTCAGATCCAGCGGGCCGCGCTCGCGGCGGCCCTGCTCACCGCGCCCGACGTGCTCGTCGCGGACAGTCCGACCGCGTCCCTGAATCAGGGCACCGCGTACGCGGTGTGGAAGTCATTGCGGGAGTATGCCGATACGGGCGCGGCCGTGCTGGTCATCACCCACGACATCCCTCTGCTCACCGCCACCGGCTACGCCGAGCGGCTCGTGATCATGCGTAAGGGCGCCGTCGCGGCGGCCAAACCCTGGCCGAGCTGCGGGACTCCGATGACCCGCTGGTCCGGATGTATCTCCGTGGCTCGATTCACTGAGCGGACGCGGCCTCGGTGCCGATCTTCTCCATGACCGAGGACAACCGGGTCAGCGTGGCTACCGTGGCCGCGAACTCCGCCGGGCCCAGCTCCGCGGCCAGCCGCTGGGCGAACCGCGCATGCTGCGGGCCGATCTGCCGCACCGCAGCAAGTCCGGCCTCGGTCGCCGCGACCAGCTTGGCGCGTTTGTGGGCCGGGTTGGGGCGGTATTCGCACAGGCCCTTGTCGACCAGCAGGTCGGCGATGCGCTGCACGCTCTGCCGGGTGATGCCCATCGCGCGGGCGATGCCCGCCACCGGCAGCGGCTCGGCGAGCACGGCACCGAGCACCTGCCACCAGGCCGCGGTGAGCCCGGCGGGGGCGGCCAATTCCTCTGCCACGGCGAGGAATTGGCCGTTGAGCTTGAACGAGGTGATGGCGGCGGTCGAGAACAGGGCCTGATCGTCGGTCATGAGGCGTTGGCGGCCTCGTACTCGGCGAGCACCGCGTAGGCCGCCGGGTCGCGGTGCGCGAACAGCTCGTACCAGGCGTCGATGATGCGCGGCTCGGACACCTCCAGACGGGTGAAGACCTCCCTGGCGAACTCGAACGGCGACATCGAATCGGCGGTGATCACGTCGCGATCCGTGACGGCGGGCGCGTCCACGTAGTGCTCGGCGCCCGAATATCCGCTGTAGGCCAGGTATTCCACGGCGTTGGAGGTATGCGCGCGGTCGTCGAGCAGACCAGCCTTGGCCAACCCGAAGGTGGCGCCGCAGATCGCGGCGACCGGCACGCCCGCGTCGACGAACCGGCGCGCCGCGTCCGCGAACGGCACAAGCGCGTCGCCGTCCCACAGATCGGCGCCGGGCAGGATCAGCATCGCGCTGTCGGCCGGGTCGAGATCGGCGAGCGCGAGGTCCGGCGTCACCCGCAGCCTGCCCGCGGTGGTGATCGGATCGGTACTCAGCCCGACCGTCGCGACCTGGAACGTTCCCGGCTCGCGGTGCCAGCCACTGTTGGCGATGTGCGCGGTGGCGGCGCCCACCTCCCAGTCGGCGAGGGTGTCGTACACGGCCATGTGGACTGTCGTCATCATCATGACAGTATGCTGTCATATTGGACAGCATACTGTCAATAAGAATTTCGAAACCCGTCAACAGGCCCCACGCCGTACGCTGACGTCATTCGGTGCGAGACAAGGAGACTCAGCGCGATGACCGACCCCGTACAGGGCCTGACGGGAACCATCACGTCGCCGATCCGGGCGGCGGGCGCGCTGGGTGAAGTGCTCGTCGCGATCCGCGGGGGAACCGAGACCTATCTCGCCCGCGCCGACGAGCCGATCGAGGCCGGAGCCACCGTGTTGATCATCGCGGTCCACCCGGGCCGGATGGTCGACGTCGTCGCCTGGATTCCACTCACCAAGGAGAACTGAACATGCTCGGCTACCACGTTCCCGATCCCGACGAAGCCATGCTGGTCAGCGGCGCCAAGACCAAGGACAACGCACCGTTCAAGGTGGTCATCGGCCGCGGCACCTGGGTGGTCCCCCTGTTCCGCAAGGTCCGCTACCTCTCGCTGGCCATGTTCGAGTCCGAGATCAGGGAGCGTTGCGTCACCAAGCAGGCCATCCAGCTGGACGTGCGCGCGGTGATCGCGTTCAAGGTCGCCAACGACACGCAGTCCATCGTCAATGCGGCACAGCGCTTCCTGTCCGAGCAGGAGCAGGAGATGTCGGTGCTCACCGGCCGCATCTTCTCCGGCCACCTGCGCTCGATCGTCGGCTCGATGACCGTCGAGGAGATCATCCGGGAGCGGCAGAAGCTGGCCGACGAGGTGCTGATCGCCTCCAAGGTGGAGATGAGCAATATCGGCCTGTGGGTCGACTCGTTCCAGATCCAGTCCATCGACGACGGCAACCTCGGTTACATCAATGCCCTTGCCGCGCCGCACAACGCGGCCGTGCAGCGCGACGCCCAGATCGCTCAGGCCCAGGCCGCGCAGCGCGCCGCAGAGGCCGAGCAGGAGTCACTGCGCCGCCGCGCCGAATACGAGCGCGAGACCTCGATCCTCAAGGCGCAGTATCAGCGCGACATCGACAAGGCCAATGCCGAAGCGGCACAGGCGGGCCCACTCGCCGACGCCATCGCGCGCCAGGAGGTGCTCACCGCCCAGGCCGAGCAGGCCCGCAAGAACGCCGAACTGCGCGAGCAGGAACTGCAGGCCGAGGTCGTGAAACCCGCACTGGCCGAGGCGGAACGAGTCCGCATCCTCGCCGAGGCCGAAGCCGACCGCACCCGCATCCAGGCCGAAGCCGCCGCCTCCAACAACCGCATCGCCCTCGACCAGCTCCTCATCGAGCAGCTCCCCGAGATCGTCAAGCAGGCCTCCGCGGGCCTGTCCAACGCCAACCTCACCGTCCTCAACGGCCCCGACGGCGTCGGCGAACTCGTCAACGGCATGGTCGGCCAGGGTTTGACGGTCTTCAACTCCCTCCAGAAGGCCCTGTCCAACGGCGAGGTCGACAAGGCCTGAGCCGCTACGGCCTTGCCGCCCTGCACCTAGCCGTCATGCGCCTGGAGCAGGGCGGGGAAGCCGGGGGCGACAATCCGAACGTTGCTGCTGTACGTGCCGGGCGGCAGCAGATCCGGGCTGATGTAGATCGCTTCGCGCACGGCGCCGCCCCCAAGGAAGACTAGGACGTTCCCCGTCCCCAGAAATGCATCTTCCATTTCCACCTCGGCACCGACCATCTTCTCCACATAATCGCGGCTGACCGGGTGGTGCGATACGTACACCTTGTCCCATCCGGGCTCGGTGATATCCGCCAGCCGCAGCGCGCCTCCACGCTGCCGAAGATCGGCCAACTGCCCGGAGAGAAACTTGTCTTCTTGCAGATGATCTCCCAAGACCCCACATCCCGTCACGATCAGCCCCAATATCAGCGCAAAGAGAATCTGGGTGCCTTTAGTTATCACTCGTACCATAGTTCTCACCGTCGCTTCCGGGATTGTAGCCACCAGGTTTGAAGTCGATGCCATGATCGACCGGATTGGTGCCGCCGGTAGCGGGTAGATCAGTTGCGCGGCCGGTTTGACCGAGACCCACCGAATCGCTTGGGACAAGTCTACCGCTCGAATCCACTACGACCATCTGGCCGCCCTGCACGGCATCCTTGATACGGGCAGCCAATTCTTCAGGGCCGGCATCTGGATGCTCGGAAGCGATACGCCTGCCGACCTCATTGTTATGCAGGTCCATCGCTTCGGCCGTCGCCGTGTTCGTACCGGTTCTTTCGTGGGCGGTCGCGTATTCCTCAGCGAATTCTGGACCGAATCTGTTCGCCAGCATGGCGTTCCAATACGCATGGCGAAATGCGTCCGAATGACCGTCGGTTATTCCTTGACCCTCGAAAACGTTCTCGGACTCGTGGACCGCAGTTTTGTACACGCCGTACGCATCCCGGGCACCATCCAGTCCGATATCCGTCAGCAACCTACTTTCGCCGGTTGTCATCGGCATCGCGCCGAAGATCCAGCTCAACGGCGGCTTCGGCCACGTCGTCATTCCGTCTGGATCGACTGTGACGTTGTAGCGCGCCAGCAGGTCATCATGGAAGCCTTGCGCGAGCGAGTTGCTGCGCGCCACCGTCGCTTGCTCATCGATAATGTTTCCCGAACCCAGCAGGTCACCCGCAGCGCGAATCCTCAGAGCATTGGATGTTAGGATGCCTTGCAAGTTCAATATCTCGATCGACAGCGAATCCAAGGCAACGTTCAGGGACGTTTGGAAGTCCGATCTCGATGTTGATCCCTTATCGCTGCCGCTTACAATCCAGTCGTCGGATACGGCATACCCCGCCAAGGTGGCATCCGAGTATTTGTCCAGCGCAGCACGGCGGAGCAACCACAGATTCGTCACCGAAGACTGTGCCGCAGTCGGCACGTCTTCAATTTCGTAGAAGATGCGCCGAGACTGTTCAAAATCCTCGTCTACCCTTTCGTAAGCGGCGTTGTAGGCTACACCCTGCCAACTCGCAGCCACTTCTCCGAAGTAGTTTCGAGAGGAGGTTATTTTCTCTAGAAAGCCATCGTTCACGGACTTGAGTTTGCTCACCCAAGCCTGTAAACCATCGAGGTCCCACCGATCCAGTTCGGACTTCTTCGGCTTTATCTGCTTCGTCAAGACTGGGCCGCCGTGTAGTCCATCTCATTCATCTTGCTGGCGAATTCTGAGTCCGTCATAGAAATCTGCGCCGCACACGTACGCATGCTCGCCGCAACGGATTTCATCCTCTCGGCGACTCTCAGATAGGCCCCTTCAGTCTTTTCTGCAAGCTCTGCACACAGTGCCGATATATCAGTGCCGGGAAGTACCGGGCTGGCCGTGGATCTGATGTCCAGATCATCCACTTGATTCCCGACGCCCTCGAGCTTGTTCGCAACTTCGATAATTTGTTGAGTATCAGCTTCCAACACCGACGTGCCCCCTCTGCACGGTTGATCCCCTGGTCGCGACGCGGCAACCACATGAACGGCCGCAGCGCTGCCGAAGAACCGCTTCAGAGTAGCGGAAGTTCGCCAGCCGGCGGGGCGCCGGCTCACCGAGGCCGCCTCGCCCGCGGCCGCCGAGTGGTTCGATGAGGCCGCGGGAAGGGAGGGCAGTCGAGTCATCTCCTCGCCGTCGCTGTGTACCGAGATGACCAGGGTGCTGCGCCGCGATGGGCTGCCGGTACTCGAGCGGGATCGGATCATCGACTACATCGACGTCATCCCGATCGATCACGCTGTCCTGAACGAGGCCGAGGCCGTCATTTCGCACACCAGGCCCCTGGATGCCATCCATCTGGCTTCCGCTCTACGGAGCGGTTTGGAAGACCTCGCCGTCGTGACCCACGACAAGAACATGGCGACCTCTGTCGGTCAGGGGTGGACAGGGAGGTCGGGGTGGTGGCGGCGGAGGGCTTCGAGGATTTGTTCGGCGGAGGCGCCGAGGGTGGATTCGGGGAGGTTGAGGCCGCCGTAGCCGAGGCGGGCGTTGGCTTTCGCCAGTTGGCGGGACCACCAGGAACTCTGGGCGTAGAAGGACTCCGGGTCGCGGAGGCCGAGTTGGACGTAGCGGATCTCGGTACCCGCGGTGTGCTGAACGGCGATGTGCGCATGGGTGATGTCCGACCACGCGAGGTAGCCGCCCTGGCGATGGGTGACGCCGGTGTCGGTGACGGTCAGTTCCGGTCGACGGCGGATCAGCCGGAGGCCGGTGGCCACCGCGCCGAGCAGGCCGAACAGGGTGCCCGCGAGGCCGGCGACCACCATCACCGGTTCGCCGCGCGCCATCATCCAGATGCCTGCCGCGGTGAACACCAGCGATATCGCCAGCAAGCCCAGCATGCGTGAGACAGACGGATAGAAATTGGTCGCAGGACGCGACGCTCCCCCGGCACCCATCTACCGATTCTAGTGACCACCAGCCACTTTCGCCGCCGGAAAATCAGCCGCGCCAGTTCGACGGCGCCTGCCGGAAGCCCGGGCGTGGGGTCTCGAAGGTGGCGAGCACGGTACGCACCACCCGCGCGGCGGCCCCCGGGCCGACTTCCGGCCACTGTTCGATGTCCTCGAACTTCACGGCAGAACCGCCGTAGAGGATCAACTCGTCCGTGCGGGCGGGATAGAACCCGTATCCGATACCGTCAGTGGTCTCGTAGTACTCGTGCCTGGTCGAGTAGGCCGAGTCGATGCGGCCGGGTTCGGGCAGGGTGATGATGCCGTCGGCTACCGCGCGATCGAGGATCTGGCCCATGATTCCGGTCAGGCCGATGGGCGAGGCGAAACCGAACTCCGCCGACCACGCGCCGCGGTGTTGTTCACGCAGCGGCAGCGTGGCGGCGGGCCCGGTGATGGTCCGCTCGGACCACCCCTCGAGCGAACCCGCCAGCGGAAACAGCCAGGCGCGCTCGTCGAAGAGCTCCTTCGCCCGCTGCCTACGTCGATCGTTCTCGGCGTAATAGGCCTGGAGTTCTTCGGCATCCATCACCCGAAACTAGCAGCGCGCCAGTGCATCCGGCCGACGATGACCACTGATGCCCTGGCGCGCCCCGTGTTTCAGCTCAGGGCGTGGTCGAGATCGCCGAGCAGGTCTTCGAGGTCTTCGAGGCCGACCGAGATGCGCACGACCCCGTCGGACAGGCCGATGGTGGCGCGGCCCTCGGGCCCCATCGCACGGTGAGTCGTGGTGGCGGGGTGGGTGATCAGGGTCTTCGCGTCGCCGAGGTTGTTGGAGATGTCGATGATGCGCAGGCGGTTGAGCACCTCGAAGGCGCGCTTCTTGCCGTCGTCACCCGCGAGCTCGAACGTGACGACGGTGCCGCCGCCCGACATCTGCGCGGTGGCGAGGTCGTACTGCGGGTGTGATTGCAGGAAGGGGTATTTCACCCAGTTCACGGACTTGCTGGTCTCCAGGAACTGGGCGACCTTCAGTGCCGACTCGGTGGACTGGCGCACGCGCAGCGGCATGGTTTCCAGGCCCTTGAGCAGGGTCCACGCGTTGAACGGGCTCAGCGCGGGGCCGGTGTGGCGCATCAGGTTCTTGACCGGGCCGTCGATGTAGTCCTGGGCCCCGAGGATCGCGCCGCCGAGCACGCGGCCCTGACCGTCGATGTGCTTGGTGCCGGAGTAGACGACCACATCGGCGCCGAGCTCGAACCCGCGCTGCAGCAGCGGGGTGGCGAAGACGTTGTCCAGCACCACCTTCGCGCCCGCGGCGTGGGCCAGCTCGGTGACCTTGCGGACGTCGACCAGGGTCTGCATCGGGTTGGCCGGCGTCTCGAAGAAGACGGCCTGGGTGGGCACCGAGAGCGCCTGCTCCCACTGCTCGAGGTCGTCACCGTCGACGAAGACGGTCTCCACACCCCAGCGCGGCAGGATCTCGTTGCACACCACGAAGCAGGAGCCGAACAGGCTGCGCGCCGCGACCAGCCGGTCGCCCGCCTTCAGCAGCGCGCCCAGCGCGGTGAACACCGCGGACATGCCCGACGCGGTCGCGAACGCGGCCTCGGCACCGTCGAGCAGGCGGATGCGCTCCTCGAACATGGCGACCGTCGGGTTGCCGTAGCGGGAGTAGACGAAGTGCTCGACCTCGCCGGTGAAAGAGGCCTCGGCCGCCTCGGCGCTCTCGTAGACGAAACCCGAGGTCAGGTACAGCGCCTCGGAGGTCTCCTCGAAACCGGAGCGGCGCAGACCGCCGCGCACGCCGAGAGTGGCGGGACCGACGCCCTCGGGCAGTGGCTTGTCGAACGAACCACCGGTGATCATGCTGCTCTCCTTATGCCTGACGCCACGGCAGGCCGACCGCGCGCCAACCGACGCTGCCGCGCTGCCCGAACGCGTCGGGGCCGCCTTCGAAACCGTCGAGCACGTTGTAGGACGGGGTGATGCCCGCCGCGGTCGCCACGGTCGCCGCGCCGATGGAGCGCTGACCGGAGCGACACAGGAACACCACGGGCGCGTCGTCCGGCCGCCCGGCCAGCGCCTGCTCGAGCTGCGCGGCGAACTCCGGATTGCGGGCGCCGGTGCCGTCGACCCACTCGATGAAGTGGGCGGGCCGCTCGATGGAGCTGGTGTCGGGGATGCCGATCTGCGCCCACTCACCTTCGGTGCGCACGTCGACGAGGACGGCGTCGGGGTGCTCGGTCAGGATCTCCCACGCCTTCTCAGGGGTGATGTCGCCGGCGTAACTCATGTCGAACCTCCTGCGTGAATCCGCTCTTGCCGTGGCGGTTGTCCAGCGCACGGCCAGGTCGTCACCCGGAGCACCCCACCGCGGAGGAGGGTTGCCGACCAGCGAGCCGGGGCTTGATGCTGGCACTCATGACCTTGCGGTCTGAGATTGCCCCGGCACAGGTCACCGTGTCAAACGGTCAGGGGGTGCAGACCAGCCAGGTGCCGTCCACCCGGGTCAGGTTCCAGGTGCTGGTCGAGGCCTGGTCACCGATCTGGACGGTGGCGTCGATCTTGGCCCGGTCGCCGTTGACGGTCGCCTTGTCGAAGCCCTTCTTGTCGACCGTGACTTCCGATGTCGGGCCGCCGAGTCGTTCGGTCAGACCGGATTTCGCCTCGTCGAAGCCGGGGCAGGCGACACCGGGCGGCGGACGCAGCTCGCTGCGCGAGCGCGCGTCGATATAGTTGGTGACGGCGGCCGTGAGCCGATCAGCCTCTGTGACATTTTTCTCAGCGGGCGAGAGCACCCCGCCGAGCACGATGCCGATGAGCACGAGGATCGCGATCACCGCGGCCGCGACGAACGGGACGACGGAACGCTTGTCGGTCTGATCCACCACGATGGGCTGGTCGTCAGACCCTTTTTGCTCCTCGCTCATGCTGTAATCCTGACAGACCCGGCGCGGACGACCACACCGCACGCCGGACGGCCACGATGCCGCAGATAGAATCGCCAGATGTGTGGTCCGCTGCCGGGGAGAAGGCAGCTGCCGACAGCCGGATCGTCAAGTTAGCCTAGGCTGAGTTGACGCCGTCAAACGTTATCGACCAAAGGGTGCGCGTAGAAAATGACCGAACAGAGTGCAGCGACCCGCCCGCTCCGCATTGCGATCGTGGGCGCAGGACCGGCCGGTATCTACGCCGCCGACGCGTTGATGAAGTCCGATGCCGACGTGAGCATCGACCTCTACGAGCGCATGCCCGCCCCGTTCGGTCTGATCCGCTACGGCGTCGCGCCCGACCACCCGCGCATCAAGGGCATCATCACCGCCCTGCACAAGGTCCTCGACAAGGACCAGGTGCGCCTGCTCGGCAACATCGACTACGGCACCGACATCACCCTCGACGACCTGCGTCAGTTCTACGACGCGGTGATCTTCTCGACCGGCGCCAACGCCGACCGCGCGCTGCCGATCCCCGGCATCGACCTCGACGGCTCCTACGGCGCCGCCGACTTCGTGTCCTGGTACGACGGCCACCCGGATGTGCCGCGCTCGTGGCCGCTGGACGCGGAGAAGGTCGCCGTCCTCGGTGTCGGCAACGTCGCGCTGGACGTGGCCCGCGTGCTGGCCAAGACCGGTGACGAGCTGCTGCCGACCGAGATCCCGCCGAACGTCTACAAGGGCCTCAAGGCCAACAAGGCCGTCGAGGTGCACGTGTTCGGCCGTCGTGGCCCGGCGCAGGCCAAGTTCACCCCGCTCGAGCTGCGCGAACTCGACCACTCGCCGACCATCGAGGTCATCGTCGATCCCGAGGACATCGACTACGACGAGGGCTCCGAAGCCGCGCGCCGCAACTCCAAGCAGGTCGACATGGTCGCCAACACCCTCGAGCAGTGGGCCATCCGCGATCAGGGCGACCGTCCGCACAAGCTGTTCCTGCACTTCTTCGAGTCGCCCGCCGAGATCATCGGCGAGGACGGCAAGGTCGTCGGTCTCAAGACCGAGCGCACCCAGCTCGACGGCACCGGCAACGTCAAGGGCACCGGCGAGTTCAAGCAGTGGGACGTGCAGGCCATCTACCGCGCCGTCGGTTACCTGTCGCAGAACATCACCCAGCTGCCGTTCGACGACCAGGCGGGCACCGTGCCGAACGAGGCCGGTCGCGTGATCGCCGACGAGACCGCCGAGGGCTCGGCCCGGTTCATGCCCGCCACCTACGTGACCGGCTGGATCAAGCGCGGTCCGGTCGGCCTCATCGGCCACACCAAGGGCGACGCCAACGAGACCATCGCCTGCCTGCTCGACGACGCCAAGGACTTCACCCCGGCCGCCAAGCCGGAGCCGGAGGCGGTCACCGAGTTCCTCGAGGGCAAGGGCATCCCGTTCACCACTTGGGCGGGCTGGTACCGCCTCGACGCACACGAGCGCGCCCTCGGCGAGCCCGAGGGTCGCGAGCGCGTGAAGGTCGTGGAGCGCGAGGACATGCTGCGCGCTTCCGAGCCGAACAAGGTCTAGCCCGCTCCCCTGACTCGCCGGTTAGGGGTCGGGTGAGGCATCCTGATACACGTGTTCGATGCGCACGTCCACATCATCGATCCGCGGTACCCGCTGATCGAGAACGAAGGCTACCTGCCTGACCCCTACACCATCGCCGACTATCGAAAGCGCATGGCGCACTTCGATGTTCGCGGTGGTGCGGTGGTCAGCGCATCGTTCCAGGGGACCGATCAGAGTTATCTGAAGGCGGCGCTGGCCGCGCTGGGCGACGGCTGGGTCGGAGTCACTCGGCTCGACCTGGACGCCAGTGACGAGGAGATCCTCGAACTGGACCGGGCGGGGGTGCGCGCGCTGCGGTTCAACCTCAAGCGCGCGGCCGCCGACATCACCCAGATGACCGTGCAGGCGCTGCGCGCGCACGAGCTGGCCGGCTGGCACGTGGAGCTCTACATCGACGGCCAGATGCTGGCCTCGCTGCAGCCGGTGATCTCGAAATTGCCCGCCCTCTCGATCGACCACCTCGGCATGTCCGAGGAGGGCCTGCCGTATCTGCTCGACCTGGTCGATCGCGGGGCCAGGGTGAAGGCGACCGGTTTCGGCCGCGTCGACATGGACGTGGCCGAGACGCTGCGCCGCGTCCACGCCGTCAACCCCGGCGCGCTGATGTTCGGCACCGACCTGCCCGGCACGCGGGCGGGCAGGCCGTTCGAGGACGCCGACGTCGACCTGATCTGCCAGGTCGTCGGCGCCGACCTGCACGCGGTGCTGGAGGACAACGCCCGCGCCGCCTACCGCCTGCCCGCGGTGGAGCGCTCGGCCAGTGATCCGCTGCCGACGATGCCCATACCCCGCACCGACAATCCGACCGTGCCGATTCCGCGCGGCGATCTGCCCGGCGCGGGCGAACCGACCCGCCCGCTGCCGATCATCGAGTGATCAGGCCAGGATGGCGCCGGTGAGCCAGACCCCGGACGCGAGCAGCGCCCCGAACAGTTCGACCAGCATCGACAGCCCGACGCCCTTGAGCGCGTGCACCGTCGCGGGCCAGGCGAGTTCGTTGGTCTTCAACCGGTACAGCTCGGCCAGGTACACACCGAGCACGAAACCGATGAACAGACCGACGACCGGGATGACGAAGAATCCGACGACGCCGAGGATCGCGCCGACGAGCAGCGCCCGGTTCGACACCCCCGCCTCGCGCATCCGCCGCCCCGGCCAGGTGTATTTCACGACACCGGAGATGACCAGTGCGATGGTGGCGATCGCGAACACCGTCCAGGCCGCCGTGCCACCGGTCATGAAGGCCCACACCGCGATCGCGGCGAAGATCAGGATGATGCCGGGCAGGATCGGCACGATCACGCCGACGAGACCGACCAGAATGACGAGGCCTACGATGACCTCACCCCACACGCTCACTACTTGGTCCTCCCATTACGGCGCCGGGTCGCGCCACCGGAATTCTCGCCCATGCCCTACCAGCCCCGCCATCCCGACGCTATTGTCGGAGTGTCAATACGGTTCGACGAGGAACAGAGGTCAGGTGTGACTACCACCGCCAGGACGGGGCCCCTCGCGGGCATCAAGGTCATCGAGCTGGCCGGCATCGGGCCGGGCCCGCACGCCGCGCTGCTGCTGGCCGATCTCGGCGCCGACGTGGTCCGCGTGCAGCGTCCGGGCATGATGCCCGGCTTCATGGAGCGCCCGCAGTGGCGTGGCCGGACCATTGTCGAGGCCAACCTGAAGGACCCCGCCGACGTCGCCAAGATCCTCGACCTGGTCGAGAAGGCCGACGTGCTGCTCGAGGGCTTCCGCCCGGGCGTGACCGAGCGCATGGGCCTCGGCCCCGACGAGGCGCTCGCCCGCAATCCACGTCTGGTCTACGGCCGGATGACCGGCTGGGGCCAGCACGGTCCGCTCGCCGATCGCGCGGGCCACGACATCAACTACATCTCGCTGACCGGTGTGCTCAACGCCATCGGCCGCAAGGGTGAGCGCCCGGTGCCGCCGCTGAACATGGTGGGCGACTTCGGTGGCGGCTCGATGTTCCTGGTGTTCGGCGTGCTCGCCGCGCTGGTCGAGCGGCAGACCTCGGGCAAGGGCCAGGTGATCGACGCCGCGATGATCGATGGCGCGCTCGCCCTCTCACACATGATCTGGGGGATGCGCGGAGTGGGCCTGTGGTCCGACGAGCGCGGCACCAACCTGCTCGACACCGGCATGGCGTTCTACGACACCTACGAGACCGCCGACGGCAAGTACATGGCCGTCGGCGCGATCGAGCCGCAGTTCTACGCCGAGCTGCTGGCGGGTCTGGAGATCGACCCCGATGGCCTGCCGATGCAGATCGACCCGAACGGGCAGGAGCAGCTGCGCAAGCTGTTCGCGGACAAGTTCAAGACCAAGACCCGCGACGAGTGGGCCGCGATCTTCGACGGCACCGACGCCTGCACCACGCCGGTGCTGACGTTCACCGAAGCCGAGCAGAACCCGCACATCGTGGCCCGCACCGGCCTGATCGAGATCGACGGCGTCGTCCAGCACGCGCCGGCCCCGCGCTTCTCGCGTACGCCGAGCGGCACGCCGACGCCGCCGCCGTCGGAGACGACACCGATCGAATCGGTCTGGGCTGACTGATTTCCCGGCCTGTCGTCGGTAGTCTCACCAGCTATCGACGACAGGCCACGGATCCGCACCGGCCACCGGCCACCGAAGGTGCTCGCCGCGATCACCGCGGCCACCACCTTCGGCGCCGCGCTGCTCATCTTCGCCGTGGCCGAGGCGCTGTTCGCCTCCCCCTGCGGCGCCGACGTGCCGGTCCCGGCGACGGTCAGCGTGTTGAGCGGTCTCGCGGCCGGGCTGTTGCTGGCCAGCACCCTCGCGCTGATCTGCCTGTTGGTCCTGCTGTCGCGCCAGCCGTCGAGCCGCGCTGCCGTCGTCCCGCTGACCACGGTCGCCGTCGTGGTCTCGGCGCTGTTGATGCTCGGCGTCGGCTACGAGACCGTGCGGCCCGCGTCGAACGCGGGCGGATACCACTCGTGCCGCTGAGACCGTTACTCAGTAGCAGGTGAGCGGTTGCAGCGGGTCGGCGGCGCGGGGAGTCAGCGCCTCGTAGGCAGCCGCGATGGACTTCACGGCCAGGCGCAGGTCCGGCTCCGGGTGGGTGAACGGCAGCCGCAGGAACCGCTCGAAGGCGCCCTGGACGCCGAAACGTGGTCCGGCCGCGAGCAATACGCCGTGATTGGGGGCGGTGGCGGCCAACGCGGTGGAGACCGGGCTCGGTAGCTGCGCCCAGACCGACATGCCGCCGGCGCCGGGGGCGATGTGCCAGCCGGGGAGATCCTCGGCGACGGCGTCGAGCAGGGTGGCCCGCTGGGCCCGCAGTTGCTCGCGGCGCCGGTCGAGGATCGGTTCGGCGTT
Organism: Nocardia neocaledoniensis; assembly: GCF_029868625.1. Lineage (GTDB taxonomy): Bacteria > Actinomycetota > Actinomycetes > Mycobacteriales > Mycobacteriaceae > Nocardia > Nocardia neocaledoniensis_A. The sequence continues at coordinate 44,669 of NZ_JARWOJ010000399.1, forward strand.
CTCCAGCAGGTGGATCGTGGCGAGCTGGTCCATGACGGGGGTGCCGAGGTCGACGGTGGAGCGGATGCCGAGCAGCTTGGTGATCAGTGCCTGATTGGTGCGGATCCAGCCCACCCGCAGGCCGCCCCAGAACGACTTCGAGGCCGAACCGATCGTGATGATCTCCGAACCCTTCGCGAACGCGGCGACCGGCGGCGGCATCGGCTCGTCGGACAGGTTCAGATCGCTCATCGACTCGTCGACGACGATGGTCATCCTGGTGTCGCGGGCGATCGCGGCCAGCTCGGCGCGCCCCTCCTCGCCGAGCAGCAGGCCGGTCGGGTTGTTGAAGTCGGGGACGAGGTAGGCCAGCGTCGCCGCGGTCTGCCTGGCGGTGCTGCGCAGACCGTCGAGATCCCAACCGGCGTGCGGGAATTCGGGGCGAAGTGGAACCGGGATCGGGCGGGCGCCGACATCGCGGATGGCCTCGATGGCGTTCGGATAGCTGGGGTGCTCGATCAGCACGCGCGCGGCGGGCGAGGTGAGGACGTTGAGCAGCAGCCGAAGGCCGTGCTGGGCGCCGAGCGTCACCAGGATCTGGTCGGGTTCGGTGGGCAGGCCGCGCGCGGTGTAGCGGCGGGCCAGCGCCTCGCGCAGCGCGAGCACGCCGACCGGGTCCATGCCGTGGGTGCCCAGGTAGGCCGGAATACCTTGCAGCGCCATGGAATACGCGTCGTGCAGCTCCGGCGGGGCCGACATCGCCGCGTAGGTCATATCGATGGTCGGCAGTTCCGGCTGCGCCATCAGCGCCATGATCCCGCGCGTCGGCTTGGCGCCGTCGTGCGCGACGGCGGGCGGCAGGGCCACCGTGCTGCGCGAACCCTGGCGGCTGATCAGGTAGCCGTGTTCACGCAGCAGCGAGTACGTGGAGGTGATGGTCGTGCGGCTGACACCCAGCGTGGCGGCCAGATCGCGCTCGCTGGGCAGCGCGACACCGAGCGGGGCGCGACCGTCGTGGATCAGCAGCCGGATGGCCTCGGCCAGCGCCAGATAGGCGGGCCGATGGGGGCGACGCTCGGGGGAATCGCCGTCGGGTTCGGGGTCGCGCCACCGGCCGAGGTCGCGGGCCAGGCCCGACGCGCCGATCACTCTTGTCGCCATGAAGTCCAGTATTCCGGAAGTGGATATTTATTGGCAAGGCCAGTCGGAGGATTCTTGCGCTATGACCACTTTCCTCGCCCTCGCCGTCGCCGCCGCTTTCGGGTTCGCGGTCTATCACTTCTCCCCGAAACGCGGGGAACTGCCGTTCTGGCCGTTCCAGTACCTGCCCCACGACCGCGCCTTCGGCACCTATGATGACCAGCGCCTTTATCGCGATCTGGACGCTATGCGGGTGCACGAGGACGCGGTCGACCCCGCGCCGAGCGCCACCGCCGCGGACGATCCAGTCCAGTTGCCGAAAACTGGCCCCTTCAAGGCCGGTCAGCGTGGACCCCTCGCTGCGTGAATCTGTCACCGGGTCGGCGCACACTGTCCTGCATGAGTTCCGGAACCAGGACCGAACCGGTTGCCGCGGCACTGTTCGACACGGCGATCGGCCTGTGCGCGATCGCCTGGCACGGCGACACCGTCGTGCGGTTCCAGTTACCCGAGGCCAGTGAGGAACAGACCCTCGCGCGCATCACCAGACCACTCGGCGGCATGCCGGTGGACGAAGACGAACCGGGTCCGGCGATCACCACCGCGATCGCCGGCATCCGGGCGCACCTGGCCGGGACACTCGACCCGCTGCGCTGGATCGCGATCGACCTGCGCGATACGCCCGAGTTCCACCGCGCCGTCTACGCGGTCACCCGTGATATCGACCCCGGCCGCACCCTCAGCTACGGCGACATCGCCACCCGCCTCGGGGCGCCGGGCTCGGCCCAGGCCGTGGGACAGGCACTGGGGCGCAATCCGATTCCGCTGATCGTGCCGTGTCACCGCGTGCTCGCGGCCGACCACGCGCTGCACGGGTTCTCGGCGCCGGGCGGCATCGGGACCAAGGCGCGGCTGCTGGAGATCGAGCGGACGCCGGGGTTCGGCGAGCCGATGCTGTTCTGAACCGCGCGCGAAACCCGGTCCCACCTGCGCGGGACTCGTCGCGTACCGTCGGATTCCGATCCGGCATCGAGAGGAACCCACCATGCAGACAGTGACGTCGGCCGACGGCACCACCATCGCCTACGACCGGGTCGGCGATGGCACCGCGGGGACGGTCATCCTGATCGGTGGGGCCTTCAGCCACCGCGAGTTCCCGACGATGGTCGAACTCGCGCAGACCCTGGCCACGGAATTCGATCTGACGGTGCTCAACTACGACCGGCGCGGCCGTGGCGACAGCGAGGATTCGCCCGGCGTGTACAACGTGGCCAACGAGATCGCCGACATCGCGGCGCTCGTCGAGGCCGCCGGTGGCGAGGCCGCGCTGTTCGGCTGGTCCTCGGGTGCCGTGCTGGCGCTGCTCGCCGCGGCGAACGTACCGGGTGTCACCGCGGTGGTCGCCTTCGAGCCGCCGTTCGTGGTCGACCCGAAACACCATGTGCCGCCGCAGGATCTGGAAGCCAAGCTGCATCCGATGATCGCGGCGGGCAAGCGCGACAAGACGGTGCGGTACTACATGAGCAAGGCCATGGGTATGCCGTGGCTGATGGTCACCGCCATGCGGGTCACGCCGTTCTGGAAATCCCTTGCCGCGACGTCGAATTCGACCGCGCACGACTGGGCGGTGATGAAGCCCTACATGCGCGGCCGCAAACTCGACCCCGCCGACTGGCGCGAGGTCACCGTGCCCGTCCTCGTCCTCGCGGGTGACCGCACGGCCCTGCTGCTCGCCACGGCCGCCAAGGCCGCCGCCACAGCACTGCCCGACGCCGAGCTCGTCGAGCTCCCCGGCATGGGCCACAACCCGAAGATCTCCGTGCTCGCCCCCGTCGCGGGTGAATTCCTCACGCGCACGAGATAGTTCGGCCGCTTCGCCACCGAGTCGATTGCCCGGCGAACTGTCCGACGCGACCATCGGGCGACCGAGTCACTGCGTCGAGTCTGCCGGGGCGATCTCGAGGAATCGGCAGGTGGCGCGGGCCGGCAGCCTGCGCCGAGGCCGACGGACTGTTCATCGTCACCGGCCGCGTCAGCTCGGCGGTTCGCTCATGGTGGCGGTGGATGGTCTCGGTAGAACTGGCAGGGGTCGCCGGTGAGGTAGCCGTCCATGCAGGCGAAGTAGGTCTGGACGCACGCATTGCTGGTGCAGCCCGCCGTGTAGAGCATGCCGCGGATACGCTCGTTGCGTTGCTGCGAGGGCACGAGGGTCTGCGCGGGCGGGAGCACCGTCTTCACCGGCGACGCACTCGGCGGCGGAGCCGGCTCATCCGACGACCCGCACCCGGGCAGCACCGCGACAGCGACCAGCACCGACAGGGCGAACCCCACACGCACCGACATCAGCCACCTCCGTCCCGACCCGCCTCGACGCTACTACCGCCCTCCGAACCGCACCCGCCCGCCCGGTGAACCCCGGTACGGCCGATATCCCAGCGCCACCGACACGCTCTGTGAGGTGCGCCGAGATCTCCGAATTCGGCGGGGTGCGACCGCGGCAAGCAGGGGGCGTACCCCCACTCAGAACCGCCCGAAGGCGGTCAGTCCGACAGGGTCGGCGGGGCGGGCAGTGCGACCTGTGGGAGCGGCACCGCGTGGAGCTGCGGGCACGGCATTTTCTCGAGCCGGGTGACCCGGCGGCGGACCCCCGTCCACGGCCGTTCCCGCCGCTGGCGAAGGTGGGCTGCCACGCGTCCTCTGCGGCGCGACCCTACGGGAGCGGAACCGCGGGGAGCTGCTGGTGCGGCATCTTCTCGATCGCGTCGTCGACGAGCGCCTCCAGCGGGTCCGCGGGGCTGGCCGGGGCACCGGGATCGCCCTGGAACGCGGTCGCGCCGACGACACTACCGACGACACCGCCTGCGACGGCGCCCGCGGCGGCAGCGGGGATACCGAGGACCGCGGCACCAGCGGCCGCACCGACGCCGGCTCCGATGAGGGCGCCGGCTCCGGTGGCGCCCGCGGTGGCCGCAGCGGCAGCGCCGAGGGCAGCCACCGCGCCGATGCCACCGGTCGGAACGGCGGCAGCGGCGGCGATGATCGCGCCGGCGGTGCCGGTGGTCACGGCGCCCACCACGAACCCGGCACCGGCGCCGACCGCCGCCCCGGCGAGCCCACCGCCGACAGCGCCGACAGCGGCAGCCGGGACGCCGGCCGCCGTGGCGCCGATCAGCGCGCCGCCGACGGTCGACGCGGCGATCTTGTCGGATCGGCTCGGATTGATGCCGACCGAACGGCCCTGTGTGGCGATGGCCGCTTCGATATCGGCGGCAGTGGTGTTGACCCCGGCGAGAGCATCGCTGGGCACCTCATCCGGAACCGGGCTGGTGAACCCGCCGACGCGCAGCGTGCGCGGCGGCGGGGCGATAGGGGCGACCGGCTCGACCGGTTCGGGGAGGTGCAATTCCTCGATGACAACAGGCGGGGCCGGCGTGGTGTACTCGGGCATCGGGCGAGGTTCCGGCCGCGGCGCGGGCGGCTCCGGGGCGAGCTTCTGCAGCTCGGGCTCATCGAACTTGCCCAGGTCCGAGCGACCCTCGGGCGCCTCGGTGGTGACACCCGGCTGCACCGGCGGCTGGGTGACACCGGGCTGCGGTACCGCCACCGCGACACCGGCGCACGCCACCGCCAACGCCATCGGCAGCACGCCCACCAGGGGACGGGCCACGCGCCGCACCGTCGAAACGTTCACATCATCGGACCGACGGTTCACGCCGCACACCCACTCACACACTCGCCGAAAGCGGCGCGTCCCCGCGCGCCGCGCAGCGACGATAGCGGTTGCCGAGCGGATGCTGTCAAATCGATAGCGAGTCGACATCACTCGCGCGTGTCGGCGGTGAACTGCGAAAACAGCCCCTCCCCGGGACCGGGAAGGGGCTGTTCGCGAAGGAAACTCAGCCGAGCACGTCGTGCCGGACGATGGTCTGGTCGCGGCCGGGGCCGACGCCGATGCACGAGATGCGCGCGCCCGAGAGCTCTTCCAGCCGGAGCACGTACGCCTGCGCGTTGGCCGGCAGTTCCTCGAAGGTGCGGGCGTGCGAGATGTCCTCCCACCAGCCGGGCATCTCCTCGTAGACGGGCTTGGCGTGGTGGAACTCGGTCTGGGTGGTCGGCATCTGCTCGACCCGCTCGCCGTCGATCTCGTAGGCCACGCAGATCGGCACGGTGTCGAGGCCGGACAGCACGTCGAGCTTGGTGAGGAAGTAGTCGGTGATGCCGTTGACGCGGGTCGCGTAGCGGCTGATGACCGCGTCGAACCAGCCGCAGCGGCGGGCGCGTCCGGTGGTGACACCGACCTCGCCGCCGTTCTTGGCCAGGAACTCACCGAAGTTGTCGAACAGCTCGGTCGGGAACGGGCCCGAGCCGACGCGGGTGGTGTAGCACTTGAGGATGCCGAGCACCGTGTCGATCTTGTTCGGGCCGATGCCGGAGCCGACCGCCGCGCCACCCGAGGTGGGGTTCGACGAGGTGACGAACGGATAGGTGCCGTGGTCGACGTCGAGCAGGGTGCCCTGCGAGCCTTCCAGCAGGATGGTGTCGCCACGCTCGAGCGCCAGGTTCAGCTGCAGGCGGGTGTCGGCGATGCGGTGCTTGAACGACTCGGCCTGCTCGAGCACCTCGTCCACTACCTGCTGCGGGTCGAGCGCGCGGCGGTTGTAGATCTTCACCAGCACCTGGTTCTTGAACTCCAGGGCGGCCTCGACCTTCTGGGTGAGGATCTTCTCGTCCAGCACGTCGGCGACGCGGACGCCGACACGGGCGACCTTGTCCTGGTAGCAGGGGCCGATGCCACGGCCGGTGGTGCCGATCTTGCGGCTGCCGAGGAAGCGCTCGGCGACCTTATCGATGGCCACGTGGTACGGCATGATCAGGTGCGCGTCGGCGGAGAGCAGCAGGCCGGAGGTGTCGACTCCGCGCTCTTCCAGACCGGCGAGCTCGTCGAGCAGCACACCGGGGTCGACGACGACACCGTTGCCGATGACGTTCTTGACGCCGGGGGTGAGGATGCCGGACGGGATCAGGTGCAGCGCGAACTTGTCACCGTTGGGGAGGACGACCGTGTGGCCGGCGTTGTTGCCGCCCTGGTAGCGGACCACCCACTGCAGCCGCTCGCCGAGCAGGTCGGTAGCTTTGCCCTTACCCTCGTCGCCCCATTGGGCACCGATGAGGACGATTGCCGGCATTTCGGAGTCTCCTACAGATCGACGGCAGCACGCTACGTACTGCAGCTACCTGCCGTAGGACGCAGCGCGTCCAGTCACTGAGGCGGTTGCCGGAGACACATTCTAGCCGACACCTGCTCAGAGCCACCCGACCTGCCCCGCCCGGTGCGCCACCCCCGCCCGCCCCGAACGCCACTATCGGTTACGGTTACCTGTCGGCAGGGGGTATTGCCGTGTGCTTGTGGGCGACACACCGTCGGCCGAACCGAGGAGGGTGTACCGCAGTTTGAGTACCCACGTTCTCCGATGTGGTGACATGCCGGTCCCGATCGCGCTCAGTTCGGTGCCGACCACCCAGACCGAGCCGTCACCCGACACCGCCGTGATCGACGAACTGCTGCCGGTGCTGGCGGCCGACAGCCTGCCGCGCCTGATCGTGCTCGGCGCCGACGCCAGTCTCGCCGCCGTGCTCACCCACCTGATGCGCACCGAACGGTTGCACGTCGAGGTCGGGTTCGTCCCGGTGGAGACCACCTACGCCTCGCGGGTCTATCAGACCGCCACGGGCAACGCCGCCGCCAAGATCGCGCTCGAGGGCCGCGCCATCGAGACACCGCTGATCCGCGACGACACCGGCACCGTGCTGGTCGGCCGGGCCAGCATCACCGGCGTCGACGGCGCCAAGCTCGAGGGCGAGGCCTACGTCGACGACACCCTGCTGTTCAGCGGCATCGTGAACACCATGCTGATCTCGCCGACGATGACGATGCCCGGCGTCCGCGCGCGGGTGCGCAAAGGCTTCCGCAAGCGCACCTGGGTGTCCGGGCGCGCCTCGCAGCTCGGCACCCCCGGCGCGATCGTCACCAGGGACGGGATCACCACCGAACGCAAGGTGCCGCGCTCGACCTTCTACCGATTCGAACAACCCTGGCTGCTGGTGCGATGACCTACTCGTTCACCCCGGGCCGCCGGACCGGCCACAGTGCCGTGCGTCCCAGCCCGGTCTTCCTGCTCATCGTGCTGATCACCGTGGCCGGCGGCGCCCTGGCCTGGGACGCCGACCTCGATTCGGTGCGGGCCGAGGTCGGCGTGTTCGTGCTGGTGGTGTTCGGCTGGATCGTCAGCCTGTGCCTGCACGAGTTCGCGCACGCCTATGTCGCATGGCGCGCGGGTGACCACGAAGTGGAGATGCGGGGATATCTCACACTCAACCCGCTGAAATACAGCCACCCGGTGCTCTCGATCGGGCTGCCGCTGGTGTTCATCGCGCTCGGCGGCATCGGCCTGCCCGGCGGTGCGGTCTACCTGGACACCTCCCGCTTCGGCGCGTCGGTGCAGCGGCTGGTCAGCGCGGTCGGTCCGGCCTCGAACGGGCTGTGCGCGGTGATCCTGCTGGTGGTGATCCGGATGTTCGGGTCGGTGCAGGAGCACGGGGCGTTCTGGCTCGGACTCAGCTTCCTGGCGTTCCTGCAGATCACGGCGTTCCTGCTGAACATCCTGCCGGTGCCCGGCCTGGACGGGTACGGGATCATCGAGCCCTCGCTCAGCTACGAGACCCGGCGCGGACTCGATCAGATCAAGCCCTACGGGATGCTGATCCTGTTCGCCGTCATCTTCTTCACACCGTTGAGCCGGGTGTTCTTCGACGGTGTCTACGCATTGTTCGGGCTTTCCGGGGTACCTGATGTCTGGGCTGCGTACGGCAGCCAATTGACCCGGTTCTGGCGCTGACCTCGTCCGACTCGCATCGCGAGTAACCCGGGCGTGCACTAGCCTGAGCCGGGCATTCACGACCCCGGAACGGAAGCGCACATGGGCACACCCGACAGCTCGCCCCCTGTACTGTCCGTCGTCATCCCGGCGCTCGACGAAGCAGCGGGCATCACCGCCTGCCTCGAGCGCCTGGTCGGGCAGGACGCGATCGACGAGATCATCGTCGTCGACAACGGCAGCACCGACGGCACCAGAGACATCATCGCCGAACTGGCGAGCCGACATCCGAAGATCGAACTCATCGACGAGCCGGAGCCCGGCGTCGCGCACGCGCGCAACGCGGGCTTCGCCAAGGCGCGCGGCGACTACCTCGGCCGCATCGACGCCGACACCCTCGTCGCGTCCGACTGGGGCGCCACCGTGCGCGCCCACCTGGACGCGCACCCGGACACCATGGCGGTGACCGGCATCAGCACCTACCACGACTCCCCGATCGGGTTCTTCCTCGCGGCCGCCATCGGCGGGCAGCAGCGGCTGGGGTTGATCAAGCATCAGCCGGTCGGCAATGTGCACGGCGCCAATATGGCGATCCGCCGCTCCGCCTGGGAACAGGTGCTCCCGGCCACCACCACCCGGCGTGACCTGCACGAAGACCTCGACCTGGCGCTGTGCCTGACCAAGGCCAAGCTGCGGATCGACCAGTTGCCGCAACTGCGCGCCGAGATCTCCGCGCGCCGCCGGCAGACCCCGCCCGCCATCTGGTGGAAGTACCAGCTGCGCGGGCTGCAGACCATCGCCAACCAGGGGTACAACGTGGTGCCGTTCCACCGCGCGGTGATCACCGGTGCGTGGGTGATGCACACCTCGCAGTGGCCGATCTACCGGGCGTGGGACTTCGACCGCAAGCGATTCTCGCTGCGTCCAGGCAGGCCGAGGGTCTCCCCGGTCGGCGACTGAACGCTCAGTCCTCGGGCGTCACATACGGGTTGGGCACGGTGGGCGGGAGCAGGGCGATCGCCGAGATGCGCTGCATCCCGCACACCACCATCAGATCCACCACGATCGACCGGATCTGCGCGAACACCACGTGCGCCGAGAGGCCCGCGCCCGCGACCAGATCGGGGCTGGCCTTCTTCGCCACGCTGCGCAGCGCGCGGGCGGCCTCCGCCTGATCGGGCTGTTCACCCGGATCGGCGAGCATCATCCGGCGGACCACGTCGGTGGCGTTGCCGAGTTGGTCGACCAGGTCGATCAGGCGCGGATCGAGGACCTCGTCGTCACGGACCAGGGTGAGCGAACGGCGCAGCAGCACACGGGTATTGCGGACGGCGTTGTCGAGCGGATCGGCGGCCGACCTGATGCGTTCGAGGCGTTGACGCGAGTTCCAGTACAGCGGGGAGATCCGGCTGACCTCGCGCCCGCCCTCCAGCGCCGAACGCAGCGAGTCGATCTGCGCCTGCGTGGCGCGCACCGCCGTCAGCGCCTCGTGCACCTTGTCCGAGTTCTGTTCGAGCAGGCCGTCGGCGCAGGTGATCATGGATTTGCTCATCACCGACAGCACGTCGGCCGCGTGCTCGCGGGCCCTGCGCACCGGATGCAACGGGATCAGGCCGACCATCAGTACCCCGACCAGGCCGCCGACCAGCGCGTCGATCATGCGGCTCGGGCCCGCCGCCGAGGCTTGGCTCAGCGTCGACACCAGCACCGCCGACCCCGCCGCCTGGATCGAGATGATCGACCCGCCGTCGAGGAACACCGCCAACGCCATCGCGACCGCGACGACCAGCCCCACCTGCCACACACCGGTGCCGACCTGGGCGATGAACAGGTCACCGATGCCGATGCCGACCGCGACGCCGACCACCAGCTCCACCGAGCGGCGCAGCCGCGCGCCGAAGGAGATGCCGATCGAGACGATCGCGGCGGTGGGCGCGAAGAACGGATCGGGATGGCCGATCACGTTGTGCGCGATGAACCAGGCCAGTGCCGCGCCGAGCGAGCACTGGATGATCGGGATCGCCGACAGCCGCAAACGCACCGAGGACCGCTTGAAACGGTCGACGGTGCTGTCCCTGGCGGCCGTGACTACCGGGGTGGCCGCGGCGACGACGGAATGGGAATCGCTCACCTACGACTCGGATCCGGCCGGGTCAGTCCAGGCCGAGTTCGGTGGCGGCCCTCGGGTCGCAGTCCTCGAGCAGGTCGAGGCAGCGGGCGTATTCCTCGGTCTCGCCGATCACCTTCGCGGCCCTGGCCAGCGCGCCGACACTGCGCAGGAAACCCTGGTTGGGCTCGTGGTTCCACGGGACGGGGCCGAAACCCTTCCAGCCGTTGCGGCGCAGCAGGTCCAGGCCACGGTGGTAGCCGGTGCGCGCGAACGCGTACGCGGCGACGACATCGTGGTTCACCTCGCCGTCCGCGCGCTGCAGGGCGTTCTCGGCGAGCTGGGCCCACGCGATCGACGCGGCGGGATGCGCGGCGGCGACCTCGACCGGGTCCGTGCCGGCCGAGATGGCGTCCTCGGCGTCGATCAGTTCCGGAAGGAGGACCGGCTGCGGTCCGAGCAGGTCACCGAAGGAGGTCATGGATTCATTGTGCACCGCCCCGTGACGGCCCGTGCTCCGGCCCGCCACGGGGCGATCGGCGAACTCCCCCGCACGGCGCGCATTAGGCTGACGTTCGAGTGGAACGTTCAAGCCTGAGCGAGGGGTACAAGGTGTCCGACCCGACCGACGAGAACAATCCGGCAGCCGAGGCTGCCGATCCCGGCGCGCCCCAGCGGGGCGGCGCCGATTCGTCGAGCACCGACAAGACCGCGCCCGCCGGGGGCACACCGAAGTCGACCCCCGAAGCGGTTACCGAACCGGGCAGGGAGACCGTGTCGCAGGGGACCGCGGAAACGGTGGTCATCCGGCCCGGTTCGCCCGCCGGACGTCCCGGTTCGCCTGGTGGACAACAGTTCGGCCCCGCGCGCGGGGCAGGCGGCCCTTCCGGCCAGAGCGGCCCTTCCGTGCCGGGCGGCCGATCCGCCCAGGGCGGACCGCAGGACGGCCGTGGATCCGGTGACGCCGGTTACCCATCTTCTCGACAGCAGCCCGAGGGCGGGCCAGGTCGCGGACCGGGTCCGCAGCAGGGGCCCACGGGTGGGCCCGGGCGCACGCCTGGCGCATCGGGAGGCGGGGCAGGGCGCACGCCCGGTTTCCAGCAGGCGCCGGGCGGCGGGCCCGGTGCCCAGCAAGTCCCCGGCCCGCAGCCGGGTGCCGGCGGCCGGCAGGCTCCCGGTGGCGCCGGCCCGCAGCAGGGTCCCGGCGGTCAGCAGCCCCGCCGCGCCCAGCCGGTCAACCGCCGCAATTCCCCTGCCGGACAACAGCCTTCGGGACCCGGTGCACCCGGCACCGCACAAGGCGGCATACGCCCCGACGGCCCGCGAGGCAACGCCGGTCCGGGCAGTGCCCCCGGCCCCCAGCGCCCCGGCCCCGGCAACGCACCCGGCGGAACCGGAGGCCCCATCAACACGCCCAACCGTCCGCAGCCCGGTGGCCCCACGAATCCGCCCGGCCCGCAGCCCGGTGGCGCCGGACGTACCGGCACCGGCAACGCAACCGGCGGTACCGGAGGCTCGGCGAACGGACCCGGCCGTCCACCCGCGAACGCCCCCGGCCCACAGCCCGGCGGGGGCGGAAATACCGGCGCCGGCAACACAAACGACGGTGCTGGAGGCCCCGCGAATGCCCCCGCACCGCCCGGTGGCGCCTGGAATGCCGGCCAGGGCAACGCATCCGGTGTTCCGCGGCCCAACGATCCCGGTAACGCCGCTGGCGGTCCCGGGCGGCCCCAACCCAATGGACCCGGCAACCCCGCTGGCGGACCCGGGCGGCCCCAGCTCGACGGACCCGGCGACGCTCCTGGCGGTCCCGGTCGTCCCCGAGCCAGCGGCCCCGGAAGCACCTCCGGAGGAGGCGAACGGCCCGCACCTGGCGCGGCCGGCACAGGAAGTGCTGCCCAGGAACAGGATTCGGTGTCCGGGTCCCCATTGGCCGGGCTGTCGAAAGGCCTGCCGGGCGACCGCGGCACCGGGCGCGACGAGGCGGCCGATACCGTCCGCCACGTCGGCCAGGCCGCCGGCCAACGGGCCGACCTCGCCGGTCCGGATGCGCCGACCACCGCGATGCGCATTCCGGGCTCGAAATCATCCACCGCGCAAGGTGCTTCGGCCGACGACCACACTGTGAAGATCTCGGCCGCGCAGTCGAAGGCGGCGCAGGCCGACGTGCCTACCGCCGGTATGAGCCAGGTCGACCGCCCGTCGCCGGACCCCGGCTCGAAATCGGCCGCTGGAGCCGCAGCAGCCGCGGGCACCGCGGCGGCCGGAACGGCCGCGGCGGGAGTGGATCGCAGCGACCGGTCGGACAACGCGACGGCCGAGCCGAGCGCTGACACCGCTTCAGCCAAGGATCGTCCCGTTACCACCGGTCAGCCGGACCGCGCGGCGGACAAGTCGGAGGAAACGACCCACGCGTCCGACAGCGCGGATGGCCACACTGTCGGCGACGACGCGCCCACGGTGTCCAGAACTGTTGTCGGCCAAGGTGATTCGCGGTTCAGTGATGCCCAGGCGACCGAGAAGTTCCAGACCGCGGACGGCACCGGAAGTGCCTCGCGGCCGACGAAGAGCATCGGCGACCAAGCGAGTACCGCGGGACGCGGAGCCGGCGCGGATGCCGCGGGTCGCGGCAGCGAAGAAAATGGTGCCCGCCGCAGCGGCGACAGTGATTCACCGAACGACGACGACGCGCGGGCGAGCGGAGCAAGCGGTTCGATGCGGCGTCCCGGTGCGGCTGCCGCGGCAGCGGCCGGCGTGGGCGCGGCGGGAGCTGGGGTCGCGGCTGCAGGCCGCGGCGAGGATTCCGATGCCGGGGCGCGGGATGACGACGCTGCGCAGGCGAGCGGATCCGGCGATCCCGAGCCGCTGGCGGCGGACGCCGACTCCGAGGCACGGGCCGAGACCGGCGCAGCCGGAGCCGCCGACGCGGGTATGGCCCGAACCGGTAGTGCGGGCAACCCCGACGCCGGCAGTGCGGCCCGATCCGGTGGCGCGGGCAACCGCGGCGCCGACGGCGCCGCTTCGCTGGAGAAGGGCGAGGTGGCCGGGGCCGACGACAAGACCGTCGCCATGCGGGTGGTGAATCCGGCGGATGCGCCGACCACCGCGATGCCGATTCAGCGGGTGTCGGACCGGGTGGTGCCGCCGGCCGGTGGGCGCGCGGTGACGCCGCCGCCGAATACGCCGCGTGGCCCCGCCGGGCCGCGGCAAGCGGGGCACCAGCACGGTCCGCAGGGGCCGGGGGTCGAGGAGACGCAGCCGTCGCCGCCGCGTGGGCCGGGTGCGCCGAACAAACCCGCTTCGGCACCGTCGCCCGCCGACATCCAGCCGACGCGCCCCGCGCAGCAACTGGCCGACGGCAAGCGCCAGGGCCCCCCGCAAGACGGCGGCCCCCGCCAGCAGGGCGCACCCGCCCAGCAGGGCGCACCCGGGGGTCCACGCCCGGTCGCGCAACCGCAGCGGATCGAGGCGCCGCAGCCTGCCGAAGCCCAGGGTCCCGCCCGCTCGAAGAAGTGGCTTCTGGCCGCAGCGGGTGCGGCGGTGCTGGTGGTGGCGCTGATCGCGACCGTGGTGGCGCTGATGTCGGGCGACGGTTCGCCGGAGGGTCAGGTGCGTACCGCGATCGGCACCTACGCCGACGCGCTGCGCAGCGGTGACCTGGAGGGCCTGCGTTCGAGCACCTGCGGCGAGCTGCACGAGTTCTATCAGGGCATCACGGCCGAGCAGTTCAACGGCGTGCATCAGCTCTCGACGGAGCGCGGTTCCATCCCGGTGGTCGACAGCGTGAACGCGGTCCGCATCACCGGCGACACCGCGCTCGCCGAGGCCACGGTGTACACCTCGGCCGACCCGTCGAAGAAGACCGCGCGGACCTTCGACCTGCAGCTCACCGATGGCGACTGGAAGGTGTGTGACCCCACGGCGACCCCGTGAACCGGTCGTCGACCCGTCGTAGCGGGCATTCCTGCCTGCTATGACGGGTCACACATAACTGGTCATCCGCTTGGGTACTCCATTATCATTTTTCGGATCATGAGCAGGGAACAGACAGTGTCGCCGGGCACCGAAGCTGTGGTCCCGGATGCGACGCTGGCAGGCCAGCGCTTCGGATTCCGCGATCACTACGAGGTCGGCCGCGAGAAGATCAGGGAATTCGCCAGGGCCGTGCAGAATCTGCACCCCGCCCATCACCAGGAAGTCGACGCACGCAAGCTCGGCTACGACGGCATCATCGCGCCGCCGACCTTCGCCTCGGTGATCGGCATGAGCGCCACCAGGGCGCTGCTCGACAGCGTGCTCACCGAGTACGACCTCTCGCAGGTCCTGCAGACCGACCAGGTCTTCGAGATCTACCGCCCGATGCTGGCGGGCGACCGGATCAGCACCGAGATCGAGATCGAGTCGATCCGCCAGTTCGGCGACAACGACTTCGTCAACGTCGGCTTCCAGTTGATCAACCAGGACGGCGACACCGCCGTGCAGGGCACCACCACCATCGTGGCCCGCCGCGGCGTCGAGGTCGATCCGAACATCGTCGAGGCCGTCGAGAACATCAGCATGCAGCCGCGCCCCGCCGACACCGCCGGGCTCGACACCGACGACGTGCTGATCCGCCGCACCGGCCCGGCGCCCGAGGCCGCACCGCGCGAGTTCGCGCCCGTCAACACCACCCCCGAATTCGACTCGCTCGTCAAGGGCGGCGAACTCCCGCCGGGAGTTGCCAGGGTGACCCGCGGCGACCTCGCCAACTACGCGGGCGTCTCCGGCGACCCGAACCCGATCCACTTCAGCGACCGCGCCGCCGAACTGGCCGGCCTGCCGACGGTGGTGGCCCACGGCCTGCTCACCATGGGCCTGGCCGCGCAATACCTCACCGACTGGCTCGGCGATCCGACCGCGATCGAGAAGCTGGCCGTGCGGTTCTCCGGCTTCGTCCCGGTGCCGCCGACCGAGCCGGGCGTCATCGAGTTCTCGGGCAAGATCAAGTCGATCGATCCGGAGCGGCGCGCCGCCACCGTGCTGCTGAGCGGAGTTTCCGAGGGGCGCAAGCTCTTCGGCCGCGCGGTCGCCGAAATCCGCCTCACCTGAGGCGTTTCCGCCGGGGCGAACCGCCTAGCTCACCGCGATGAAGGTCAGCACGGTCGCCCCGATGCGGATCATGTCGCCGTCGGCCAGCAACGCGCCGGTGTCGATGGGGAGTTCGTTCACGTACACCCCATTGGCCGAATGCAGGTCCTTGATCAGCAGTCCGGCGCGGCTCGGCATGATGTGGGCGTGGTAGCGGCTGGCCTTCGGGTCGTCGAGCACCAGCTCGTTGTCGGTCATCCGGCCGATCCTGATGCCGCCGTGCGGAATCGGGATGGTGCGGCCGTCGGCGAAGCGTAGATTGCCGTTGCGGATCGAGCGCGGCACCTCGGTGACCGTCTCGGTCATGGCGGCGGCGAGCTGCTCGGATCGCTTGGCCTCCACCACATTCAGCGGCTCCTGACGCAGCACCCGCTGTTCCAGGTCGATCAACGCGGCACCGGGATCGATACCGAGTTCCTCGGCGAGCACGGTGCGCACCCGGCGGCACGCCTCCAGCGCGTCGGCCTGCCTGCCGGACAGGTACAGCGCGGTGATCAGCTGACCCCACAGCGGCTCGCGCAGCGGGTGCTCGTTGGTCATCGAGACCAGCTCACCGATCACCGAAGAGGCGCGCCCGCAGGCGATCTCGGCATCGACGCGGGCCGACACGGCGAGCAGCCGTTCCTCGTCCATCGCGGTGGCGAAGCCGTCGGCGAACTGCAGTCCGGCCAGGTCGGACAGCGCGCGGCCGGTCCACTCGCGCAGCGCGGCGCCGAAGAGGTTGGCCGCGCCGGGGTGGTCACCGGCCTCCAGGCAGCGGGTGCCCGCCTCCCGCGCGTTCTCGAACCGGCCGAGATCGCACGCGGTATCCGGGATCTCGAGCCGATAGCCCGCACCCTCGGTCCGCAGCACCTGCGCCGGATCGATACCGGCGTTGCGCAGCGCCTTGCGGATATTGGAGACGAACACCTGCAGGCTGGCGGCATAGGAATCCGGCGGATCCTCGTTCCACACCATCTCGGCGAGCACGGCGGAAGACACCGCGCGCCGTCGGTTGACGGTGAGCGCGGCGAGGAGGGCGCGCGGCTTGGGCCCGCCGACCGCCACCGGCTCACCGCCGACCAGCAGTCGAACGGGCCCGAGCACACGGACATCAAGACTCATGAGCTCGGGCCCCGTTTGATTGTTCGCGAAAACTGCCCGATCAGGAACCGCTGACGGACCGACCGGCCGACTTCAGGTCGTTGCACGCCTCGACGACGCGCGCGGCCATCGAGGCCTCGGCCTTCTTCAGGTAGCTGCGCGGGTCGTAGACCTTCTTGTTGCCGACCTCGCCGTCGATCTTCAGCACACCGTCGTAATTGCTGAACATGTGGCCGGCGACCGGGCGGGTGAAGGCGTACTGGGTGTCGGTGTCGACGTTCATCTTCACCACGCCGTACCGCAGCGAGTCCTCGATCTCGGACTTCAGCGAGCCCGAACCACCGTGGAAGACGAAGTCGAACGGCTGCGCGTCGGCGGCCAGGCCCAGCTTGGCGGCCGCGACCCGCTGGCCCTCGGCCAGCACCTCGGGCTTGAGCACCACGTTGCCCGGCTTGTACACGCCGTGCACGTTGCCGAAGGTGGCGGCGAGCAGGTACTTGCCGTTCTCGCCCGCGCCGAGCGCGTCGATGGTCTTCTCGAAGTCCTCGGGCGAGGTGTAGAGCTTGTCGTTGATCTCGGCCTCGACGCCGTCTTCCTCACCGCCGACGACGCCGATCTCGACCTCGAGGATGATGTTGGCGGCCTTGGCGAGCTTGAGCAGCTCCTTGCCGATCTCGAGGTTCTCGTCGATCGGGATGGCCGAGCCGTCCCACATGTGCGACTGGAACAGCGGGTTCCGGCCGTTGTTCACGCGCTCCTGAGAGATCGCGAGCAGCGGGCGCACGTAGGTGTCCAGCTTGTCCTTGGGGCAGTGGTCGGTGTGCAGCGCGATGGTGACGTCGTACTTGGCCGCCACCACGTGCGCGAACTCCGCCAGCGCCACCGCGCCGGTGACCATGTCCTTCACACCCAGGCCCGAGCCGAATTCCGCACCACCGGTCGAGAACTGGATGATGCCGTCGCTGCCCGCCTCCGCGAAGCCCTTGATGGCGGCGTTGATCGTCTCCGACGAGGTGCAGTTGATAGCCGGGAATGCGAACGAATGCGCCTTGGCCCGGCCGAGCATCTCGGCGTAGACCTCCGGAGTCGCGATAGGCACAGCAGTGACCTCCGTGTGTGGGGAGCGAAAAAACCAATTCTGTCAGGCCACACCCTAAGTTAGGAAGGGATGGCCGGGTTCACCGGCTTGTCCCATCGCCGATCACTACACAGCACTCGTGTCACAGATTCGACCGGTACTGTGGGGGCCGTGACTTTGCTGGCGGTTTCCGATGTGATGACGCACAACCTCGCGTTGACCCAGTTGCTGGACCCGATGTATCTACTCCAGGACACCTGGCTGAAGAACGCGGTTCTCCCGGCCATCCTGGTGATCGTCTTCATCGAAACCGGCCTGCTGTTCCCGTTGCTGCCCGGTGACTCGCTGCTGTTCACCGGTGGCATGCTGGCCGCCCAGGGCAGCCCGAACATCTGGGTGCTCGTGCCGCTGGTCACGCTCACCGCGTTCCTCGGCGACCAGTGCGCGTACTGGATCGGCCGCCGGATCGGCCCGGCCATCTTCCGTAAGGAGGACAGCCGCTTCTTCAAGAAGCAGTACGTCACCGAGACGCACGAGTTCTTCGAGAAGCACGGCCCGAAGACGATCATCCTGGCCAGGTTCGTGCCGATCGTGCGTACCTTCATGCCGGTGCTGGCCGGTGTGTCGAAGATGAGCTACCGCAAGTACGTGGCGTTCGACATCGTCGGCGCCGTGCTGTGGGGTGGCGGCATCACGATCCTGGGCTACTTCCTCGGCAACGTCTCGTTCATCCGCGACCACATCGAGGCCATCTTCCTGCTGATCGTGTTCGTCTCGATCCTGCCCGCGATCATCACCGTCGGGAAGAAGATCCTGAGCAGCCGCAAGACGACCACCGAGGCCGCGCCCGCCGCCGAGCTGGCCGCTTCGACGAACGAGACGCACTGATCCCTGTGACCGCGGTACCGTCGATTCACGCTCTGGGCAGCTTCGATCCGCTGATCTCGGCCGGGCCCGCCGTGGTCTGGACGGTGGTGCTGGTCTTCGTCTTCCTGGAGTGCGCGTTCATCATCGGGCTGTTCCTGCCCGGTGACTCCATGCTCATCACCGCGGGCATCGTGATGGCCTCGCACGCCAACGGCGAGGCCCACGTGTGGGCGTTGTCGCTGGGCACGATGCTCGCGGCGATCGCGGGCAATCAGGTCGGCTACGTCGTCGGCCAGCGCACCGGGCATCGCCTGGTCGCGCGCAAGAACGGCCGGTATATCAACACCAGGAATCTGGAGAAGGTCACGGCGCTACTGGAACGGCACGGGTTCTTCGCCGTGCTGGTGGCGCGCTGGATTCCGTGGGTGCGCACGCTGTGCCCGATGGTCGCGGGCGCGGCGGGCATGGACCATCGCCGCTACACGATCGCGAGCACCATCGGCGCGATCATCTGGGCGCCGGTGCTGTTGCTGATCGGCTACTACGCGGGCGAGTTCCTCGAGCAGGTGCCGTGGCTGATGCCCGCGGTGATCGGGATCATGATCGTCGGCCTGGTCATCGGGACGCTGCTCGGCCTGCGGCACTACCGGCAGGAGATGGCCAAGCCGGTGGAGGAATTCGACCTCGACCGCGAGCACGCCGACCTGGACAGCTGAGCTCAGAGCCCGGCCGCGGTGACCTGATACGCCGCTTCCATCAGCATCCAGCCCGACAGCTGCACGGACAGGTCGCGTTCGGGCACGGTCGACGCCGTCACCGAGCCGCCCGGCGTGAACTTGCCCGCGCCCGCCGTGCCGCCGGGTAACCTCGCCGGTTTGCTCCAGTCGTGGCCGAACAGCGGCTCGCCCTCGACCTCGAGGCGGTTGGCCCACGCGGCCGTGGCCGAGGCCTTGACGATGGCGGCCGCGATCCGCCGCGCGGCCTCCTCGTGCTTGCCCTCGCCGGGCAGCATGAGCGCGACCACCGCGAGATAGCGGGCCAGGATGCCGTTGAACAGGCCGCCGTCGCCACCGCCGCCACCGGTGATCACCAGCCGGGTGGTCATGTGTTCCTCGACCGCGTCCAACAGCGCGCAGACCCGCTCGGCATGGCGGTCGTCGTCCGTCTGCACGGCGAGTTCGGTCTCCAGTCCGAGGACGACACCCTGGCAGTAGCTGAACACCGGGCGTTCGATCTCGCCGGAGGGCAGGTGGATGCCGTCGAGGATCAGGCCGGACTCGGGGTCGCGCAGGGTGGCGTCGAGCCAGTCGGCCATCTGCTGGGCGCGCTCGACCCGGCCGAGCCGCAGCAGCGCGATGCCCGCGGGGCCGTTGGCGGGCGCGTTGAAGAAGTCGGAGCGGATCCGCCACGGGATGCCGCCGCCGGTCTCCGGGTCCCAGGCGCCGTAGAGCTGCTGCTCGAGCGCGGCCAGGCCGCCGCGGGCCGAGGTGAGGTCCTGGGTGCGTTCGGCGCGTTCCAGCGCGATCGCCAACCAGGCCATGTCGTCGTAGTAGCGGTTGGTCCAGCCGGTGATGTTGCGGACGCGGATGCCGCGCGCGATCGCGGCGATCCGGCGCCGCCTGGCCGGCGTCGGCACCCGGTTGGCGGCGTCGACCGCGATGTCGAGCAGGTGCGCCTGCCACCAGTAGTGCCACCCGACGAAGGTGCGTTCACGCCGCGTCGCCGGCCAGCCGACGACACCCAATTCCGTTCCGGGGCAACCCCACAGCGTGCGCAGGTGCCGCGAGACGATCGCGGACTCGGCCATGTCGGCACGCTCGGACCACAACGCCGGTGTCGGCACGGTTCCGGCGCGATCGGAGGGCTGCGGGCGCCGGCCGCTGCGCGAGGTCATAGCACCATGGTGCCAGTTTTCCGCCGGTTTTCGCGCCCAAATTGTTACCTACCAGGCTTTCGACAGGTCAGCGTGTTGCCGGATCCAGGCGTGCATCGCGATTCCGGCCGCGACGCCGGCGTTGATGCTGCGCGTCGAACCGAATTGGGCGATCGAAACCGTCAGGGCGGCGGCTTCTTTCGCGTCCGCGCTGACGCCGGGGCCCTCCTGGCCGAACAGCAGCAGGCAGTCGCGCGGCAGCTGGGCCGTCTCCAGCGGCACCGCGCCGGGCACATTGTCGACCGCGACGATCGTCAGCCCCGTCTGGGCGGCGTAGGCGCGCAGTTCGGCGAGGTCGCCGTGGTGCATCAGGTGCTGGTAGCGGTCGGTGACCATGGCCCCGCGCCCGGTGCCGCGCCGGGGCCCGACCCTGTGCACCCCCCCCCCCGCGCCCCTCCGCCGCCGGTGGGGCTATGTGGCGCCGGGGGGCGGCCCAGTCGGGCACCGAATCGGGTTCGGCCTCGGCGTGTTTGAGGAGGTCGAGCATGCCGCTCGTCGTCGCGCTGATCTTGCGTTCGGTGGCGAAGCGCTCGCCGACCAGAAGCGTTCGCCGAAGGTCCGCCGGTTCTCGCCCAGCGCCGCGGCGACCAGTCCCCACG